>JAYVYQ010000037.1:0-17024 GCA_043784125.1 Afipia sp. | reverse complement strand
TTGAAGATGACGCCGTGAACCTTCTCGTTGTTGTTGAAGGCCTTCTCGAGCTTGCCCCAGCTTTCCTCGCGGCGCGCCTTGTCGCGCGACAGCACGGCTTCGCCGAGTGCGTTCTCGATCCTATCGAGGAACACCTCGACTTCATCGCCGACCTTGAGGTCGGCTTCACGGCCCGGGCCGTTGAATTCGCGGAGAGCCACGCGGCCCTCGGTCTTCAGGCCGACGTCGATGACGGCCATGTCCTTCTCGATCGCAACAACGATGCCCTTGATGACGGAGCTTTCCTGCAGGTTGCCACCTGCGAAGGACTCATCGAGCATTGCGGCGAAATCATCGCGGGACGGATTATAAGAAGCAGCAGTCGAAGCCATGTGTTCTCCAGATGCGGTATGCCGGCAGCGGGGTTAAGGGCGTATCGGGCGTCCAGTGCCAAAGGTCCGCAACCTTTGACGACCGTCCCTGCAATGTTCGCGAAATGCGAAACGTCTGCAGAAACGGGCCGGCGTGTGCCTGCACGAGCGATACGAAGTTTGTGGACCGGGGCCTCTGAACGAGACCGGGAGCGGGCATTCCTCCAATGACGGCAGGGACTTAAACCCTCGACCGGCCCGCTCGGACGGCCTCGACAATGTCAATGGCGGCCCGGACGCCGCTCTCTATATCCAAATGGGAGTTATCCAGCAAGACCGCATCTGGGGCCGCTTTTAGTGGCGCAGTGGCCCGGTTTTTATCCCTTTCGTCGCGTTTCAGGATGTCGGCCAGCACAGCGGATTCGTCCGCAACTTCTCCCCGCGCCAGCGCCTCAAGGGTCCGCCGGCGGGCGCGGACATGGGGGTCCGCCACAACAAAAATCTTCACGTCGGCGTTCGGGCAGATCACGGTTCCGATGTCGCGGCCGTCGAGAACGGCACCGGGCGGATCGGCGGCAAACTGCCGCTGAAAACTGATCAGCGCTTCGCGCAATTTTGGAATCGCCGAAACGACCGAGGCAGCGTCGCCGACCCTTTGCGTCTTCAAAATCGGGTTTCCGAATTTTTCGGGGTCGAGTTCCATCGCCACAGCCACCGCGCGAACCTCGTCGGTCAGATCGGCGCCGGCTTCAAGCAACGCCTGCGCGACGGCGCGGTAGATGACGCCGGTATCGAGATGGCGAAATCCATAATGATGCGCGAGGCGCTTGCCGAGCGTGCCTTTGCCAGAAGCTGCCGGTCCATCGATGGCGATAATCATGCGAAGTCCGCTCCCAATCCACGCATCATTGGGATGAAATCCGGGAAGCTCGTCGCGATGAACGCCGTATCGTCGACTTTGACCGCCGAGTCAGACGCAAGGCCCATCACCAGCGCCGACATCGCAATGCGATGATCCATGTGCGTGGCGACCAGACCGCCACCCGGCACGAACCCTCTTCCCTCGACAATCATATCGTCACCGGAAATTTCAACCTTAACCCCGTTCACGCGTAACATCGCGGCCGTGGCCTCAAGCCGATCGGATTCCTTGACGCGTAATTCCTGCAAGCCCTTCATCGTCGTAGTGCCTTCGGCGAATGCAGCCGCGACGGCCAGCACGAGATATTCATCGATCATCGACGGCGCACGCTCAGGCGGCACCGTGACGCCGCGCAATTTGGAAGCCCGCACACGAAATTGCGCCATCGGCTCACCGGCATCGTTGCGCGCATGGCTCTCCTCGATCGACGCGCCCATGTCGCGCAGCGTCGTGAAGAGCCCCGTGCGCAAAGGGTTCGTCATGATGTCGGTCAACACAATGTCGGAACCTGCGACAATCAATGCAGCCACAATCGGAAACGATGCGGACGACGGATCGGCGGGCACAACAACATTCGCGCCGTGCAATTCAGGCTGGCCGGTCAGCGAAATCTTGCGGCCATGTGCGCCCTCATTCGCCGAGATCACCTGCGCGCCAAAATGCGCGAGCATCAATTCGGTATGGTCGCGGCTGGCTTCAGTTTCGATCACGGTAGTGACGCCGGGCGCAGATAATCCTGCCAGCAGAACGGCAGACTTGATCTGCGCGGACGCAACCGGCGTCCGATACACAATCGGGAGAGGATCCCGCGCGCCTTGCAGCGTCATTGGCAGTCGGCCGCCATCGACCTGCGACGAAACGCGCGCGCCCATCAAGGCCAGCGGATCGAGAATTCTGCGCATCGGCCGTCCGCGCAAACTTGCATCGCCATCGAACGTCGCCGCAATCGGGCATCCGGCTACTGCGCCCATCGCGAGGCGGCATCCGGTCCCGCTATTGCCAAAATCGAGAGGCTTGTCAGGCGCGGCAAATCCGCCGACGCCGACGCCGCGAACGCTCCACGCGCCCTCACCTGTCCGCTCCACCTGCGCACCCAGAGCGCGCATCGCCTTGGCGGTATTGAGAACGTCTTCGCCCTCGAGAAGTCCCGAAATTCGGGTTTCGCCAACCGCGAGCGCGCCGAGAATCAAGGCGCGATGCGAAATCGACTTGTCGCCCGGAACGCGGACGGCACCGCTCAGTGCCTGACTTGCCCGCGCTTCGAGTGGCGTCGTCTGTCCGGATTGGGTCAAAGTGGCTGTCCTCTATGGAGACGGGCTCCTACCACGAGCGCCCGAATAGGTCACGAGGCCGTCATTTATGGCGCCAGCCGCTATTGACAGCGCCGACGCAACTAGCCAAGTGAAGCACCGTTTTTCAAAGACATCTTCAGGACTTCGCCCGTGGCCAAAGCCGATCTCGGAACCAAACGTATTTGCCCGACGACGGGCAAAAAGTTCTACGACCTCAACAAGAACCCGGTGATTTCGCCCTATAGCGGCGAGATCGTGCCGATCGCCCCAATTCCGCCGCCGCGGACCCGCGCCGACGCCGCCGCAAGGGCCAGCGCCGCTGCGGCCGCAGCCACCGCTGCGGCTGCTGTCGCCGAGCCCGCAGAGGCCGAAGAGTTGGTCTCGCTCGAAGAGGCCGACGCCGAGGGAAATACCGGCAAGGTCAAGGCCGTGCTGCCAGAATCCGAAGATGACATCGAGGTCGATGAGACGCTCGACGACGATGATGACGATTCGACCTTCATTCCCGAGGAAGAAGAAGACGACGAAGACGTCACCGACATCATCGGGGACGTGTCGGGTGACGAAGAGACTTGAGGTCACGCTTCAAGTGTGATTTTTCGAGATGACGGCGCGCTTCGGAGCACGCCGAAGGTTCGGGGCCATAGCTCAGCTGGGAGAGCGCTTGCATGGCATGCAAGAGGTCGGCGGTTCGATCCCGCCTGGCTCCACCATCCTTCTCAAATGCCTGAAACGAAAAGCCGCCCTCGGGCGGCTTTTTTTTTGGAACGCAACGCCTAGCCAGCCGGCTTCGGTTGCCGGCGATCGAGCGCCGCCATCGCCTCGGCAAGCACGCGGCGAATCCGGTCCGCATCTTTGGCATCCACCATCGACGGATCGAGATAGAAGTCGAGGCCCGAGGCGTGTTCGGTGACGATTGCGCTGCCAGTAGTCACAACGCCAAGCATGCTATCGACCGAATAGGGCACGACCTCGCGGCTGATCCCTTTCATCGTGATCGGCGGCAGCGCATGCGCGGCGACGACATCGTTGACCAGCGCAAAGGTCTCGTAACTGATGACGATGTGGCCGGGTTCTGCAATCGACTGAAGCCGCGCCGCCAAATTCGCCTCGGCGCCGATGATCGTATAATCCATCCGGTCGGCGCTGCCGAAATTACCGACATTGCAATAGCCTGAATTGATGCCCATGCGCGTCTTGAACGGATGCTCGATCCCGTCGGCGCGCCACTTCGCATTCAATTCGCCGAGGCGGCGTTGCATGTCCACCGCCATCTGCAGGCACGCGCGCGCATCGGCCCGCTCACCTTTGGTTTCCGGATCGCCGAAGAAAATCAGCATCGCGTCGCCGATGAATTTGTCGATGGTGCCGCCGTGCTCAAGCGCGATCGCGGACATTTCGGTGAAATATTCATTGAGCAGCAACGTCATTTGTTCCGGCTGCAGCCGCTCGGTCGTCGCGGTAAAATTCTGGATGTCGGAAAAGAAAATCGTGAGCTTCTTGCGCTCGGTATGAATCGTGACATCCTTCTGGCCGCTGAAAATGCTCTTGTAGATTTGCGGCGAGATATAGCGGGAGATCTTCATCGACAGCGTCGCGAGAAAATCGTTGTTGGATTCAAGTTCGCGGTTCATCACCCGGATCTGCGCGGCTTGCCGCCGCTGCATCGCCAAGAATGACACGCCGCTGATGGCCGCAAGCGCAAAATAACCGAGCAGGAATTTGAACGAGAAAATATTCGCCGCAATTGGTGCTGCGATGACGACTTCTTGAATGCCGCGCACGTCGCCGACCTTCCAGTCTTGTCGCGCGCTCTCCGGATGGTTGTTATGGCAGTTCACGCACGCCTGCCCCATGATGACAGGCACGACGAGGCGGACCTTATCGCTGAACAGCGAATGCGAGGTATCGACGATCTTCTGATCTGGATTGGCCCGCAATGACTTCAGCGCATTCTGCTCGAACTCATCGAGCTGGTGCGGCGCGCGGTTCTTGAACGGAAAATCGGAAACAAAGCGATAGACGATGTTGTTTTGCTGTTCGCTGATAACCTTGCCAAGCTCAAGCGACAACGTCGCCGGGATCGGAATGGCACCCGGCACCGATTCGTAATTATGAACGACCTTGGTGGGTTCGAGCGACGACAGAATTCGTCCCACAACATTGGACGCATAATATCCGCGCACGCTGCTGACGACCGAATTCAGGTCGGTCGCCTGCCGGCGCAGCGCAGCCTCGGCAAGATTCGTGAGATCGAGCCATACCGCGACAGGTAACGCGAGCAAGAGAAGTGCGACGAGAAATCCCGTCAGCAGGCTTCGCTTTTGCAGTTTTTCGGAATTGGCCTTTTCGACGGGTTCTATCGGCATTTTCAATCTGCTTGGCGCTATTGCAAAGCACCATCATAGCGCGGCTCCGATTTGCAGGCGACCGTTTTGCAAACAAGGCTGGTGAGTGGACGTGCGGCTGGTTAAGGCTGTCTTTCAACACCACCCGGGATTGACCCTACCGGCGCTGATATTGACCCCACCGGCGCTATCGCTCAAATGAGCGGCCCAAAATCGCGACGCCGCAAGGCACGATGGATTGTTCCGACCTCGAAGGTTCATCTATGAGTTTGCAAAATTCGACCGGCGCTATCGCCGGACTTCGCGTGATCGACCTTTCACGCGTGCTTGGCGGTCCTTACTGCACGCAAATCCTCGCCGACCACGGCGCGGATATCGTGAAGGTCGAGCCGCCGGCGGGCGACGAGACCCGCGACTGGGGTCCTCCGTTTCACGAGGATGATGCGGCTTACTTCATCGGCACCAATCGCAACAAACGTTCGATCAGCCTCGATCTCTCCGTTGAGGGCGGGCGCGTTGTGCTGATGAAAATGCTCGAAACCGCCGACGTGCTGATCGAGAATTTCAAACCCGGCACGCTCGATAAATGGGGCATCGGCAACGATTTTTTGCGCGCGAAGTTTCCCTCGCTGATCCATTGCCGCATTTCCGGATTCGGTGCAGATGGTCCTCACGGAGGGCATCCGGGTTACGATGCCATCATCCAGTCCATGGTCGGTCTCATGGCCTCGACCGGATCGCCGGAAAGCGGCCCGACGCGCATCGGCGTGGCCCTCGTCGATATGTCGACGGGACTTTACGCGGCTATCGGAATTTTGATGGCGCTAGCGGAGCGCACCAAATCCGGCAAAGGCCAGTTTTTGGAAACAACACTCTATGAGACCGGCCTCGCGATCATGCATCCGCACACCGCCAACTATTTCATGCACGGCAAGCCACCCGCACTCACGGGCAACGAGCATCCAAACCTCGTGCCCTATGCGGTTTTTCCTGCACGCGACGGCAACATTTTTATGGGCGTCGGCAATGACGGCACGTTCCGCAAACTCATGAAGGAGCTTGGCAGGCCCGAACTCGGCACCGATCCGCGTTTTGCACGCAACCGGGACCGCATCGCGCATCGCGACGAACTGCGCGCCATTTTGGTGGACATCCTCAAGGACCACGACAGCGAGCCGCTATGCCGGCGGCTGTTGGCGGCAGGCTTACCGGCGGGTCCGGTGCAATCCATCGACAAGGCGCTGGCGAGCGAACACGTCAAGCATCGCGGCGATATCATCGAGAAGGATTGGTATAAGGGCGTTGCTTCCCCGATCCGCTTCGACCGGACCAAGGCGAGCCTGCGTCAGGTGCCGCCGAAATTCAGCGAGCATTCCGACGTGGTGCTGGGCGAATTCGGCTATTCGGCGAAGGAGATCGCGGAATTGCGCGCCGCAGGCATCGTGGCGGGGCCGGACCGCAAGCGCTGATATTCTGCTTCTGCGGTGCAGCGTCGCGAACATATCGACGGGATCGAGCGACAACACAAAGGTGATCGCCGGATGGCGGCGGGGAGGCGCCTTTATGGCATTTTGTCGCGACGCGATTGATTGAATGGACGGAGCCGAAATATGGCCGGGATGGTTCTGCGCTGGATGCCCGCTCCTATTCTGAGTGCGCTGGCCTTGATCGTGCTCTTGATCGTACTGATGGGCGCCACCGCTCCGGCGCTGGCCGACAAGCGCGTCGCGATGGTGATCGGCAACTCCGCCTACAAGAACGTCAACCAGCTCCCCAACCCATCGAAAGATGTGGCGTCCATCGGCGAGATGCTGAAGAAGGCGGGATTCGACGTGGTCGATTCCCGGCAGGATGTCGGCGTTGCCGACATGAAGCGCATGATCCGCGATTTTTCCGACAAGGTCGCCGATGCGGATGTAGCGGTGGTGTTCTATGCCGGTCACGGCATCGAGATCGACGGCACAAACTATGTACTGCCGATCGACACGCGTCTTGAACGCGACATCGATGTCGAAGACGAAGCCGTGTCGCTCGACCGCATTATCAGGACAATCGAGCCCGCCAAGAAATTGCGCCTCGTCATTCTCGACGCCTGCCGCGACAATCCATTCTCGACAACCATGAAACGCAGCATCGGCTCGCGCGGCATCGAACGCGGTCTTGCCAAGATCGAGCCATCCAATCCGAATACGCTCATTGCCTATGCGGCCAAGGCTGGATCGACGGCGTCTGATGGCGCGGGCGAACACAGCCCTTTCACGACGGCCCTTCTGGTGCAGCTGCCTGTGCCGGGGCAGGATTTGCGCAAGTCGCTGGGTTACGTACGCGACGCGGTGTTGAAGGCCACATCCAACAAGCAGGAGCCGTTCGTTTACGGCTCGCTTGGCGGTGACGACGTCGCACTCGTGGCAGCGCCCGCGCGGACTGCAGCAGTTCCCGCGCAAGTCGCAGCACTTGATCCAGCATCGCAGTTGCGGCGCGATTACGAACTTGCAGCAGCCGTTAACACCAAGCCGGCCTGGGATGCGTTCATCAAGAACTACCCGAAAGGCTTTTATGCGGATCTCGCGCGAGCTGCGCAGAGCAAATTGGACGCCGCTCCGGCGGCGACGGTCGTTGCAAGCAAGGGCCCCTATCCGAGAAGTGCGACGGCACAGCCTCCCGCAAATGCCAACCCCTATGCGGGTTTTGAAAACTTCACCGGCCGAACTTTCAAGCTCAACTTCATCGAAGATCAGCAGGAGGTTACGCCCTCTCCCGGCCTCAAACACGCGAAACGCGAAGTCGTGATGTATGTGAAATCGGCGGATGAAATCTCCAGCCGTCTCTCATACGTGCGGCCCGATCCGACGAAGTCATTCTCCCGCTATGCCATTGGCCCCCTCGGCGACATTAACCGCGGCGTGCAGATCGAATACGCTGGCGGAAAACTCCAGCAGACTGCAATTGCCGGAACCCACAGGATCAAGGTCGCAATGACCTCGAACGGGACCGCCTGCCAGGCCGATGTCAGTTATGATCTGATGCCGGGCAAGGATCATTTCGAAATGCGGAACGCTGACGGTCAGCCCGTCAATATTTCGGCCTTGACCGCCGAGCGGGTCGCCTGCCGCGTAACGATGGGGGAAGCGATGGGCCCTCCGCCGGAGGCCGCTGGTGCCGACGCGAGCGTCGCGCCTGCCGCAAAAGCGAAGTGATGCGCCTCCGTAAATTATAACATTCAGCCGCAATCAATTTTGCGCTTCCCACCGGCGACATTCCCCGACTACCATCCGCATCACTTGAACGTCATCCGGCGCTGATAAAGCGCAGCGATCTTCATGATCGAACTGAGATGACGCATACCGGGAGACTATCGATGACAATTCGCCAATTTGGCTACGGCCTGACTGTTTCCGCGCTTTTCGCCCTCGCGACACCCGCCCACGCCGTCACCGAAATCCAGTGGTGGCATGCGATGACCGGCGGCAATAACGAAGTCGTCGTCAAGCTCGCAGAGGAATTCAACGCCTCGCAGAGCGACTACAAAGTCGTGCCATCCTATAAGGGCAGCTATCCCGACACGATGAACGCCGGCATCGCCGCGTTCCGCGCCGGTAACGCGCCGCACATCATGCAGGTGTTTGAAGTCGGCACCGCAACCATGATGTCCGCGACCGGCGCGGTGAAGCCGGTTTACAAACTGATGGCGGACGCCGGGGAGAAATTCGATCCGAGCGCTTATCTGCCCGCGATCACCGGATACTATTCGACATCGAAGGGCGAGATGCTGTCGTTCCCCTTCAATTCATCTTCCACCGTCATGTGGATCAACAAGGATGCGTTGAAGAAGGCCAACATCGTCGAAATCCCGAAGACATGGCCGGAAGTTTTCGAAGATGCGAAAAAGCTGAAAGCCGCCGGATATGACACTTGTGGCTTTTCGAACGCATGGGTGACATGGGTCAATCTCGAACAGCTGTCGTCGTGGCATAACGTGCCGCTGTCGTCGAAGGCCAACGGCCTCGACGGTTTCGATACCGTGCTCGAATTCAACAGCCCGCTGCAGGTGAAACATCTCGAAACGCTGATCGAACTGCAGAAAAACAAAACCTACGACTATTCCGGCCGCACCAACACCGGCGAGGGCCGCTTTACATCCGGCGAATGCCCGATCTTCCTGACGTCGTCGGGCTTTTTTGGCCAGGTGAAGGCGAATGCGAAGTTCGACTGGACCAACGCGCCGATGCCGTATTACCCCGACGTGAAAGGCGCGCCGCAGAATTCGATCATTGGCGGCGCTTCATTGTGGGTGATGGGCGGCAAGACTCCGGAAGAATATAAGGGCGTCGCAAAGTTCCTCTCCTTCCTGTCCGACACCGACCGTCAGGTCGCCATCCACAAGGCGTCGGGCTATCTGCCGATCACCAAGGCTGCTTACGCCAAGGCCAAGGAACAGGGCTTCTACAAGGACCAGCCCTATCTCGAAACGCCGCTGCTTGAGTTGACCAACAAAGAGCCCACGGAAAATTCGCGCGGGCTTCGCCTCGGCAACATGGTGCAGTTGCGCGACATCTGGGCTGAGGAAATCGAAGGCGCACTCGCGGGCAAAAAATCCGCCAAGGAAGCGCTCGATGCGGCTGTTGAACGCGGCAACGCCATGCTGCGCCAGTTTGAACGCACGGTTTCAAAGTAAGATCTGAGACGGGACCCGTCAGCCGCGTCCCGTCTCATCCTTAATCATGCAGAAACAAACCGTCTTTCATTCCCGGCTATTGCCATTCCTCCTGCTGATCCCGCAGGCGACGGTGGTGTTGATTTTCTTTTACTGGCCGGCAGCGCAAGCGGTTTACCAATCATTCCTTCTGCAGGACGCCTTCGGCCTCTCGACGACATTCGTCGCATTTGAAAACTACATCGCTCTTTTTCATGAACCCGGCTATTTCAGAGCGATCGTGCGGACGTTCGCCTTCTCGGCCGCGATTGCCGGATCGTCGCTGTCGCTTGCATTGCTGCTCGCGGTGATGGCGGACAAGCCGCTGCGCGGCGTCGGAATCTATCGCACGCTTCTGATCTGGCCTTATGCCGTGGCCCCCGCCGTTGCCGGCGTGCTGTGGATTTTCATGCTGCATCCTTCGCTCGGTGTGCTCGCGCGCGGATTGCGTAATATGGGCGTCGACTGGAATCCTTTGCTCAATGGCGACCATGCCGTGACCCTCGTGGTGCTTGCAGCAACCTGGAAGCAGATTTCGTACAACTTCCTTTTCTTTCTCGCGGGCCTGCAAGCGATCCCCAAAAGCGTGCTGGAAGCAGCCGCCATCGACGGCGCGCAGCCGATGCGCCGATTCTGGACCGTGACGTTTCCGTTGCTGACACCGACGATCTTCTTTCTGATCGTCGTCAATATCGTCTACGCCTTCTTCGACACCTTCGGCATCATCGACGCCATGACGGGCGGCGGCCCCGCAAAGGCAACCGAAACGCTGGTCTATAAGGTCTATCTCGACGGGCTGCTCGGCGGCAATCTCGGCTCCTCAGCGGCGCAATCGGTGATCCTGATGGTGATCGTCATCGCGCTGACCGCGATTCAATTCCGCTATGTCGAACGCAAGGTGACGTACTGATGGTCGAGCGTCAGGGTATCCGGCGCTACGTCGCGCATCTCATTTTGTGGATCGGTATCGCCATCGTGGCGTTTCCGGTCTATCTCGCCTTCGTGGCGTCCACGCAGGAAGCGTCGCTCATCGCCAACGGCCAGATGTCGCTGCTGCCCGGCGGCCATTTTATCGAGAATTACACCAAGACGATTTTCACCGGCACCAACGGATCGACGCGTGAGCCGGTCGGCGTCATGCTGTTCAATTCGCTGGTGATGGCACTGTCGATTGCGCTGGGCAAAATCGTAATCTCCATCCTGTCGGCCTACGCCATCGTCTATTTCCGGTTTCCGTTCCGAATGTGGATTTTCTGGCTGATCTTCATGACACTGATGCTGCCGGTCGAAGTGCGCATCTATCCGACTTACAAAATTGCCGCCGATCTGCACCTGCTCGACAGCTACGCGGGATTGACGCTGCCGCTGATCGCGTCGGCCACCGCAACCTTACTGTTCCGGCAGTTCTTCATGACGGTGCCGGACGAATTGCTCGAAGCCTCGCGCATCGATGGTGCGGGACCGTTTCGGTTTTTCAAGGATACGCTGCTGCCGCTGTCGCGCACCAACATGGCGGCGCTGTTCGTGATTCTTTTTATCTACGGCTGGAATCAGTATCTGTGGCCGCTGCTGATCACCACGCGCGACGACATGCAAACCATCGTCATTGGCATCCGCAAAATGATAACCACCTCCGACGCGTTGACTGAGTGGCCGGTGGTGATGGCAACCGCCGTGCTGGCGATGCTGCCGCCGGTTGCCGTCGTGATCCTCATGCAAAGACTGTTCGTGCGCGGACTTGTCGAGACCGAAAAGTAGGAACGAAGAATGTCGAATGTCGTGCTGCACGATGTGCGGAAGACTTATCCGGGCGGAGTCGATGCCATCAAGGGCATCAGCTTCGAGGTCGGCGACGGTCAGTTCTGCGTGCTGGTCGGCCCCTCGGGATGCGGCAAGTCAACCTTGTTGCGCATGGTAGCTGGGCTCGAAACCATCACCGGCGGCACGATCAATATCGGCGGACGCATCGTTAACGAAATCGAACCCGCCGAACGCGACATCGCCATGGTGTTTCAGAACTACGCGCTGTATCCGCATATGAGCGTCTACAACAATATGGCTTACGGCCTGCGCAATCGTGGAATGCCGAAGCCTGAGATCGATACGCGCGTGCGCGCGGCTGCACAAATTCTCGAGATCGGGCCGCTGCTCGAGCGCAAGCCGCGGCAATTGTCCGGCGGGCAGCGCCAGCGCGTCGCGATGGGCCGCGCCATTGTGCGCCAGCCGAAGGTGTTTCTGTTTGACGAACCGCTGTCCAATCTCGACGCCAAGCTGCGCATCGCCATGCGGGTCGAGATCAGGCGGCTGCAGCGCCGCCTCAAGACCACCTCGATCTACGTTACCCACGATCAGTTGGAGGCCATGACGCTGGCGGATATTCTGGTCGTGATGAATGGCGGCCAGGTCGAGCAGATCGGCAAGCCGCTCGACATTTATCAAAAGCCCGCAACCACCTTCGTGGCATCATTCATTGGCGCCCCACCGATGAATCTGGTGCCGATGAAAGCCGATGAAATCAAACCGCTGTTCGCCGGTGACAGCCGAAGCGCTGCCGAGGCTGGCATTCTCGGCGTGCGGCCGGAAGACCTGGTCATTTCCGGCAGCGTCCCGGACGGCGGTTTAGCCTTTGATCTCACCGTCGATGCCGTCGAGCGCGTCGGGCCTGAAACATTCATTTATGGAAGCCGCGCCCGGCACGAGGGCGTTGTCAACATCAGCGCCAATCCCGGCGAGCTGCCTCCCGGCGAAATCATCGTGCGCGTTCCGGGTCAGGACGCCCCCGCCATCGGCGAGCGAATCAAGGCGGTCGCACCGCGCGCCAGGCTGCACCTGTTCAGCGCCGACGGCAGGACACGGATCGATATTTGAACGTTTCGGGGGCTATTTCAGCGGCCTTTTCGCCATCTTGAACCGCCCGCCGACTATCTCCATATTATTGATGTTCGAGGGATTCCTCGGATTGGACGCCGCAAGGGTCCGTAATGTCAAAGTCGCTTCGAGAGGACTTTGTTAATGTCTCGTGTTCCTTCGCTATCGAGTCCGTTTCTTTTGGGCTTCGACGAGATCGAGCGTGCGCTCGATCGCGTCGTCAAAGGAGCGGACGGTTATCCTCCCTACAACATCGAGCGGTGCAGCCGTGAAACCGGCCAGCCGGAACGCCTGCGCATCACGCTGGCGGTTGCGGGGTTCACCCGCGATCAACTCGATGTGACCACTGAGGAAAACCAGCTCGTGATCCGGGGGCGTCAGCAGGACGACAAAACCCGCCAATACATCCACCGCGGCATTGCCGCGCGGCACTTCCAGCGCACCTTCGTGCTGGCGGATGGAATGTTCGTCGTCGGCGCGGACCTGAAGAACGGGCTGTTGTCGATCGACCTCGCCAGGCCGGAACCTGAACGGGTCGTTAAGCAGATAGCCATCAATGAGCACGAATAATAGAACGAGAAGCGGACTCGACCGCTTGGTTCAACTGTAAGGAGTCGAGACCATGACTGAAGCTAACACCGTCATCTTCGAGCCGGACGTCTCAATGGAGACGCTGGCTACGCTGGGCGAAGGCCATATCGCCTACGTCAAACAGATTCGCTCGGAAGACGTACCGGGACTTTTCCCGCAGGCGCCGCAAATCGCACCGGGCGTGACCCTGTTTGCGCTTCATGCCGCCGACGGCACACCGATCATGCTGACCGACAGCCGCGAAGCGGCGATCGCGAATGCATGGAGCAATGAATTGGAAGCCGTCAGCGTTCATTAAATTGAACGGCACAGACTAAGTTCGTAAAACGGCGGCGCGTCAAGCGCTGCCGTTTTTGTTTGTCTGCGCGATGTTTGAAAAGCGCTTAAGCCGCAGTCGCCGGCGGCAACGCCAACACCGAATACAGCGCCGGGGCATCACGCGACGCGCGCAGTTTTTTTGCGACATCCTGATCGCGCAACAATCGAGCGATCCGCGCCAGCGCCTTGAGATGATCGGCGCCCGCGCCTTCCGGTGCCAGCAGCAGAAATACCAGATCGACCGGCTGACCGTCCATCGCCTCGAAATCGATCGGCCGTCCAAGACGGGCAAACAATCCAAAAATCTTGTCGAGCTTCGGCAACTTCCCGTGCGGGATTGCGACGCCATAGCCGACCGCCGTGGTGCCGAGCTTCTCACGCTGCAAGAGCACTTCAAAAATCGAACGATCGTTCTGACCCGTCAGAACAGCCGCGCGCGCTGCGAGTTCCTGCAACGCCTGTTTCTTGCTGATGACCTTCAGGGCGGGAATAATCGCCTCGGGCGCGACCAGGTCGGTAATCGTCATGGAACGTTCCGAGGTGAAAGTTAAACCGTTGGTGAATTTAAAAAATCGGTATCGAACCGGGCGGCGTCAAGGGCGGCAGGAGCACGAATTCGTCTTCGGCCCCGAAAGGTCGCGGACCTATAGTTAGGCGCGGGCGGGGCGTCAATGGCGAACCGGATCGCTTGTCGCCGGCGGATCGACCCATCCCACATTGCCGTCTGCGCGCCGGTAGATGATGTTCACGCGCCCGCTGCTGCCATGCTGGAATACCATGACGGGCGCTCCTGTAAGATCCAGTTCCATCACGGCCTCGCTCACCGAATAACGTTTCAGCGACGTCGTCGCCTCCGCGATGATGACCGGATTGAACTCATTGACCTCCTCGTCCTCATGCGAGGGCGCTTCGATCACATAGCTCGGCGCGTCGAGGCCGCCACCGTTCAGGCCCGCCATCGCCGCGGACTCGGCATGCGTCTTTCGCGCGGAACGATCCTTGAGGCGGCTCTTGTAACGGCGCAGGCGTTTTTCGATCAGCAATAATGCTTCGTCGGCGCTCGCATACGCATCGGCCGCCATCGCGTCGGCCTCAAGCGTGATTCCCGAATCGAGATGCAGCGCGCAGTCGGTGCGAAATCCGAAACCATCCTTGCTCAGCGTGATGTGGCCTGAATAATTGCCGTCGAAATATTTCCGCAATACCTCATTCGTGCGGTCACTCACCCGCTCGCGCAGAGCTTCGCCGACGCTGATGCTTTTCCCAGAGACCCGGAGTGTCATGTTATTGCCTCGCTTGCTGCTTGGGTGCCTTGAGGTTTCTGCTTATTGGTGCCGCCGTCAAGCCGGTGCGGTGTCGCGCGACCGATCCACCGCAGGCGCAGCAGAAGTCAGCGCGTTACCCAGCATGCTTTGCTTGTCGCGGCGGCGCTGCACGGAGGATGGGATACGCATGGCTTCGCGATATTTCGCAACTGTTCGTCGGGCAATATCAATGCCGTCGTCGTGCAATCGTTCCACGATGGTGTCGTCAGACAGAATAGCCGCCGGATTCTCAGCGTCGATAAGATTTTTGATGCGATGCCGCACGGCTTCTGCCGAGTGAGCGTCGCCACCGTCCGCAGACGCAATGGACGCCGTGAAAAAATATTTCAGCTCGAACGTACCGCGATTGGTCGCCATATATTTGTTGGCGGTGACCCGCGACACGGTCGATTCGTGCATCTGAATAGCGTCCGCGACGGCTTTCAAATTCAGCGGCCGCAGATGTGCGACGCCTTGCGTGAAAAATCCATCCTGCTGACGAACGATCTCGGTCGAGACTTTCAGGATCGTCCGGGCGCGCTGATCGAGCGCGCGCACGAGCCAGGTGGCATTCTGAAGACAGTCGCTGAAATAGGATTTGTCGCCATCCTTGCGGATCGTCTTCGACAGTTCCGAATAATAAACCTGATTGACCAGAACCTTCGGCAGCGTGTCGCTGTTGAGTTCAACGTGCCATCCGCCATCGGGTCCGGGACGTACATAGACATCGGGCACAACGGTCTGCGCCTTGACAGAACCGAACTTCAGACCCGGCTTCGGGTTGAGATGGCGGATCTCACCGATCATGTCGGCAATGTCGTCATCATCGACGCCGCAGATTTTCCGCAAAGATGCGATGTCGCGCTTCGCCAGCAGATCGAGATGCTCCACAAGCGCCTGCATCGCAGGGTCGTAGCGATCGCGATCGCGCAGCTGAATGGCAAGACATTCGCTCAAATTCCGCGCGCACACGCCGGGTGGATCGAATTTCTGCAGGACCGCAAGCACGGCATCGACCGACTCGCGTGCAATGCCGAGCTTGTCATGCGCGTCGCCCAGATCGGCCGGCAGATAGCCTGCGTCATCCACGAGGTCGATCAAATACTGGCCGATCATCCGGCTTTGCGGATCGGGAAATGCAACAGCCAATTGTTCGGCGAGATGGCCGCTCAACGTCAGTTCGGCGGCGACGAAAGCCTCGAGATTATAATCGTCGTCATTCGACGCGCCGCCGCCCCATTCCGTATAGGCGGTCGGTGCCGCGTCCTGCGCGGTGCGTGCCGCGGCATCGGCCGGCTCTTCGGGGAAGACATTCTCCATCCCGGTGTCGAGGGTCTGTTCGATTTCGCTGCGCGTGCCGAGATCGGGCGCCATCCATTCCTCGGCGCCCGGCTCGAAGGAATCGGCTGACGAACCGCCATCGCCGACACTTTCAGTCCCTTGAGAAAATCCGCTGTCGTCGCCTTCGGAGAACTGGGACTGACCCTGCGAATCGCGAACCTCTTGAGCGTCCTGACCCCGATCCGGCGCGCCGTCCTGATCGGCCCGCTCCAGCAGCGGATTGCGTTCAAGCTCGTCCTCGACGAACGCCACAAGATCGAGATTCGATAGCTGCAGCAGCTTGATCGCCTGCATCAGCTGCGGCGTCATCACCAACGACTGGGACTGGCGGAACTCAAGTCTCTGCGTTAGCGCCATAAAAAGAAGGCCCGAAAGCGAAGATACGACCAAAGTTGGTCCGTTTCTTGCTTATTCCTTTTCGCGGTCCTTGTACACGCCTTGACGTTGCGTAAAAAAGGAGTACGGCGCCGCCGGCTAGAGTCGGAATTCCTCGCCGAGATAGAGGCGACGGACATCGGGATCGTTGACGATCTCGTCGGGGCGGCCTTCGGTCAGCACTTCGCCCGCATAAACAATATAGGCGCGGTCGGTGAGACCCAGCGTTTCGCGGACATTGTGGTCCGTAATCAGCACGCCGATGCCGCGCTGGGTCAGATGGCGCACCAATTCCTGAATGTCGCCGACCGCAATCGGATCGATGCCGGCGAACGGCTCGTCGAGCAGCATGTAGCTTGGGCGTGATGCCAGCGCGCGCGCGATTTCAACGCGGCGGCGCTCACCGCCCGACAGCGCAATGGCGGGAGATTTCCGCAACCGCGCAATGTTGAATTCCTCGAGCAGCGAATCCAGTTCCTTCTCGCGCTTGCGCGCGTTGGGTTCGACAACTTCGAGTACCGCGCGGATGTTGTTCTCGACCGTCAGTCCGCCTCTGCGCTGTTCGATGAAGGCCACAAGCTGCGGCGCTTCACGGTTGAGGTCATGCGGAGGCTGAACGGTG
>JAYVYQ010000036.1:0-10385 GCA_043784125.1 Afipia sp. | reverse complement strand
CGAAGGACCCTGACGAGGCCGAGCGTAAGCGTGCTCGCGAAGAAGGAAACAAACCCGCGATGTCGCCGGAACAGGCGCGCATGCCGCTCATGCCGAGCGAGCTTGCGGCCAAGACAACGCGTAAGAGTCGTAACGATACGACAGCCGCATCCACCAGCAACAACCCCAGCGACTCGTCGTTCATGTTGTCGCCTTCGCAACTCGGATATAGCAGCGGATTGTTTTCGAACCCGTTCGGCAGCGCCAAGGAAGAAACCGCGACTTTCACCGGTGAACCGGAGCGTGGTGAACTTACAGAACCTCCGAAGGGCTATCAGACACCGTCGCCAAATTTTGCCTACGGCACCGGTCCAAGCAAAGGCAAGGAATTGGTTTGCGATTCCGCGTCGGGTCAGTGCGAGAAGCGTGACATAAAATAAGATTCGTCACGCGCGCCAGTTACGATTCCGCCAGCTCTGTTTCATACGTCACAATAGCGCGATCCATTGTCGCGCTATCGCATCAGGCCTTGCAATGTCGTCTCTTGCAGCCTTGAATTTTTCCTGAGCGACAGCCTCAGCCATCCGGAAGAAAAAATCATGATCGCCCTTCGTAAATTTTCCATCCGCGCCGCAATCGCGCTGGGCGCTCTGTTCATTTCGACCGCTGTGATCAATGCGCAATCAGCGCCATCCC
This sequence comes from Afipia sp., assembly GCA_043784125.1. Classification (GTDB taxonomy): domain Bacteria; phylum Pseudomonadota; class Alphaproteobacteria; order Rhizobiales; family Xanthobacteraceae; genus Afipia. The sequence continues at coordinate 9,710 of JAYVYQ010000036.1, read as the reverse complement.
AGAGACCCGCGACATTCACGCTTGGCAATGGAATGCAGGTGGTCGTCATCACGGATCGCCGCACGCCGGTCGTCACCCAGATGATCTGGTACAAGGTCGGATCGGCCGACGAGACGCCGGGCAAATCCGGGCTCGCCCATTTCCTCGAACATCTGATGTTCAAAGGCACGACCTCCCATCCGGCAGGTGAGTTCTCCCAGACAATTTCCCGGGTCGGTGGCATCGAGAATGCGTTCACCTCGACCGACTACACTGCCTATTATCAAAGCGTGGCGCGCGATCAGTTGCAAAGCATGATGGAATTCGAGGCCGATCGCATGACTGGTCTCGTGCTGAAGGACGAGAATGTCCTGCCAGAGCGCGACGTCGTCCTTGAAGAGTATAATATGCGCACTGCCAACAGCCCCGACGCGCGGCTGACCGAACAGATGATGGCGGCGCTCTACCTCAACAATCCTTACGGACGGTCGGTCATTGGATGGCGCGGCGAGATCGAGAAACTCAATCGTGAGGATGCACTGGCGTTTTACAAACGCTTTTATGCGCCGAACAATGCAACGCTGGTCATCGCGGGCGATGTTTCCGCGGATGAAATTCGTCCGATGATCGAGGCGACTTACGGAAAAATTCCGCCACAGCCGACTATTCCCGCGCAACGCATACGCCCGCAGGAGCCGCCGCCAGCCGCGCTGCGCACCGTGACGCTGGCCGACCCGCGCGTCGAACAGCCAAGCGTGCGGCGATATTTCCTGGCGCCCTCGGCCATGACCGCTTCGCCCGAGGAAAGCGCCGCGCTTGAAGTGCTGGCGCAGCTGATGGGTAACGGCAGTAATTCATATCTCTATCGTTCGCTGGTGGTGGACAAGAAAGTCGCGATCAGTGTGGGCGCCTGGTATCAAAGCACGGCGATTGACGCGACGCAGTTCGGAGTCACCGCAACACCGGTACCCGGCACTGACTTTGGGCAGGTTGAAAAGGCTTTCGACGGCGTCATCGCGGATCTAAGTCAAAATCCCGTTCGCGCCGAGGATCTCGACCGCGTCAAGACGCAGCTTATCGCTGCGACCGTTTACGCGCAGGACAGCCAGACCACGCTGGCGCGCTGGTACGGTGCTGCCCTCACCGTTGGCCTGAGCATCGATGATATTCAACGCTGGCCGGAGCGGGTCCGCACCGTCACCAGCGAACAGGTTCGCGCCGCCGCCCGCAAATGGCTCGACAGCCGAACGGCCGTGACCGGCTATCTCGTCAAGGACACCGCGCCGGAGCCCGTCGTCGCCAAGCGCGAGGAGAAACGCTCCTGAAAACGCTGGCTCTCAATTTGCACCGACTAAGTGCGGCGTTCATCGCTGCGACTGTCGTCATCTCGACCCCGGCTTCGGCCGCCACTAAAATTCAGCGTCTGGTCTCGCCGGGCGGCATCGAAGCCTGGTTCGTTCAGGATGCAACTGTGCCGCTGGTTGCCATGGAATATGCCTTCTCCGGCGGATCGACGCAGGATCCTGCCGACAAGCCGGGCGTCGGCAACATGACCGCCGAGACGCTGGATGAAGGCGCGGGCGATCTGGACTCAAAGACGTTCCACGAACGGCTTGAACGCCGTGCCATCGAATTGAGATTCTCGGTGACGCGTGACTACTTTCGCGGCTCGCTGCGAATGTTGAAGGAAAATAGCGATGAGGCTTTCGATCTGTTGCGATTGTCATTGACCGCGGCACGATTCGATTCCGAGCCGATCGAACGCGTCCGCGCGCAGATTCTTTCCAACCTGCGGCGGGAATCCACCAACCCCGTGTCGATCAGCAGTCGCCGTTTCTGGGAGCAAGCCTTTGGCACGCATCCCTATGCCAAGCCAGCCAATGGCACGCTTGAAAGCGTCCCGACTATTCAGGCGGCCGATCTTAAAGCGTATGCGCGCCGCGTCCTTGCCAAGGACACGTTGAAGGTCGCCGTCGTTGGCGACATCGACGCTGCTTCATTGGGCAAACTTCTCGACGAGACGTTCGGAAGTCTGCCGGCGAAAGCCGACCTCGTACCGGTGCCCGACGTCGACGTCGCCAAGCCACCGAAGAGATTTTCCGAGACGGTAGACGTTCCCCAGACCTCCATTCTGTTCGGCGGTCCCGGCATTCGACGCGACGATCCTGATTTCATGGCTGCCTACATCGTCAATCACATTCTGGCCGGCGGGACGTTGTCGTCGCGACTCTACAAAGAGGTGCGGGAAAAGCGCGGCCTCGTTTATTCGGTTTCCGAATCGCTGATCTGGATGAAGCACGCATCGGTGTTTGCCGGCGCCACCGCAACACGCGCCGACAAGGCAAACGAAACACTGGATACGATCTCCGCAGAGATTGCCCGAATGGGCAACGAAGGACCGACCCAGCAGGAACTGGACGAAGCAAAATCATATCTCAAGGGCTCGCAGATGCTCGCACTCGACACGTCATCGAAAATCGCCGGCGCGCTGCTGCAGTATCAGACCGACAATCTTGGAATCGATTACATCGAGAAGCGTAACGGCATTGTGGACGCAGTTACGCTCGATCAGGCCAAGCGCGTCGCCAAGCGTATCTGGGGCCAAGGAATCTTGAGCATCGGCGTCGGGCGCGCGCCCGTCGCCTCAGCGCAGCCGCCTGCAACCAAGTAGCCGGTGCCCAATGTGGCGGATCGTGCTATCCGTCACAGCATGCTTCGGGTCACGCGCGACATCGTCATTGATGAGAAAAATATCGACATCGCGTTCGTCCGCGCCTCCGGGCCGGGCGGGCAGAACGTCAACAAGCTCTCGACTGCGGCCCAGTTGCGGCTGGACGTTTCTCGTATCGGGCTTGCTCCCGACGTTCTGACGCGCCTGACCACGCTTGCGGGCCAGCGCATGACCAAGGATGGCGTCATTGTCATTCACGCCCAACGCTTCCGCACCCAGGAGCGCAACCGCGCCGACGCCCTCGACCGATTGCTGGAACTGCTGCGCGAGGCGGCGGTGCGTCCCAAACCGCGCCGCGCGACCAAACCGACATTCGGCTCGAAAGTTCGCCGGCTAGAAGGCAAGAAACGCCGGAGCGACGTAAAGGCGAAGCGCGGCTCGGCCCGATTCGACGACTAACGCTGCCGCGTAATTAGCGGGCAAAAGCCCCTCTTCCTTCGTCCCTTGGCCGCCGGGCCGCCTAAAATGCCGGTCACACGAATCGCCGGAATCCCATGCCCGTCCGCCAGTTGCCAGAACAGATCGTCAACCGCATCGCCGCCGGCGAAGTCGTCGAACGGCCCGCAAGCGCCGTGAAGGAACTTGTGGAAAACGCCATCGACGCGGGTGCCACGCGCATCGATGTTTTTACCGACGGCGGCGGACGGCGGCGCATCGGCATCACCGATGACGGCGCAGGCATGACCCGCAGCGATCTTGCGCTTGCGGTGGATCGTCACGCGACCTCGAAACTTGACGACGGGGACTTGCTGCGCATCCGCACGCTCGGGTTTCGCGGTGAAGCGCTGCCGTCGATCGGCGCGGTATCGCGACTCGGCATCACCACGCGCCATGCCGGCGAACCCCACGCATGGGCACTCAACGTCGATGGCGGTAAAAAATCCGACATCGTTCCGGCCGCCTTGACGGTGGGAACGCGCGTCGAAGTCAACGACCTATTCTACGCAACACCCGCACGTCTGAAATTTCTCAAGACCGATCGTACCGAGGCAGAGGCGATCCGCGAGGTGGTGCGGCGGCTTGCGATGGCGCGCCCCGATATTGCATTCTCGCTGTCCGGTGAAGAACGCGCACCTGTAACATGGGCTGCGGCGTTGCCCGGAGCGGCGAGACAGTTGACGCGGCTTGGCGATATTCTCGGCAGCGATTTCCGCGCCAATGCCATCGAGGTGCGCGTCGAGCGTGAAGGCGTCATCGTCGGGGGTTTCGCTGCAGCACCCTCGCTCACGCGCGCCAATGCACTTGGACAATATCTATTCGTCAACGGCCGGCCAGTCCGCGACAAAGTGATTTTAGGTGCAGTCCGCGCTGCCTATGCGGATTATCTGCCGCGCGATCGGCATCCGGTTGTCGCCCTGTTCGTCACGCTCGATACGCAAGAGGTCGATGCCAATGTGCATCCGGCAAAAACCGAAGTTCGATTTCGCAATTCTGGGCTCGTGCGCGCGCTGATCGTCCACGCTTTGAAGGACGGCCTCGCTCGCGAAGGCAAACGCACCGCGGCGAATTCCGGCGGCGCGGCGATCATGTCGTTCCGGCCTGGACAGGTTTCAGGCCAGCCATCGCGCGGCTGGGACTGGCGGCGTTCACCGAATTATCCGACCGCTTTTGATGGCTCTGCCGCACCTGACTATGCCAACACCTTCGCGGAAGTCGCGCAGTCGGTATTTGACACCGGCGCGCCGACCGCCGATGTGCGTTCCAACGAGGCGCCAGCGGACGATCTCCTCAATCGTCCGCTTGGGGCCGCGCGCACGCAAATTCATGAAACCTATATCGTCTCGCAGACCCGCGACGGCTTGATCGTGGTGGACCAGCACGCCGCGCATGAGCGCATCGTCTATGAAAAGCTCAAAGCCTCAATCGAACGCAATGGCGTGCAGCGGCAAATGCTGCTGATCCCACAGATCGTCGAGATGGACGAATCGACCGTGGAAAAACTTGTCACGCGCGCGGACGAGTTGGAGAAATTCGGATTGGTCATCGAATCCTTCGGTCCGGGTGCTGTTGCCGTGCGCGAAACACCGTCGCTGCTTGGCAAAACCAACGCATCATATCTGTTGCGCGATCTCGCCGAGCATATGGCTGAATGGGACGAAGCGCTGCCGCTCGAGCGGCGTTTAATGTACGTCGCGGCGACGATGGCGTGTCACGGCTCTGTGCGTGCGGGTCGTATTCTCAAGCCTGAGGAAATGAACGCACTGTTGCGCGAGATGGAAGTGACGCCGAATTCCGGCCAATGCAATCACGGCCGCCCGACCTATGTCGAACTGAAACTGGCCGACATCGAGAAGCTGTTCGGACGGCGGTGAAAACCGGTCAGATCACGCGCGTAAGAACACGAATTCCGTCTCGTCATATGCCCGGCGTTCGAGTTCCTCGAAACCCTCCGGTGCCATGATGGCTGCAGATGTCGATTCTTCCACGACCACAAGCGCGCCCGGTGTCAGCCACCCGCCGTCGCGGAGCGACGTCAGCGATTTATCCGCGAGGCCGCGTCCATAGGGCGGATCGAGAAACACCAGCGAAAATGGTTCGACAGGATAGGCCGGCCCGAGATTCGTCGCGTCGCGGCGGAACACTTTCGTGACCCCGCCAAGGCCAAGGGCCTCGACGTTGTTGCGCAATAAAGCCCGTGCCTCCGCGCCATTGTCCACGAACAGCGTAAAGGCCGCACCGCGCGATATCGCCTCGATCCCTAATGCGCCTGTCCCTGCAAACAAATCGAGCACCCGCGCGCCGTCGATGGGATTTTCATAGGCGTGCATCAGGATATTGAAGACGGATTCGCGCAAGCGATCCTGCGTCGGCCGGATGTCGTTCGACGACGGCGACGCGATGTTGCGTCCCCTTAAGCGTCCGCCGACAACCCGCATCAGTCTTCTCGCGGCTTCAGATCGCGCTTGCCTTTGTAGCCGCGCGTCGGACGGCGCGGCGGCCCGAAACCGCTCGCGTCCTCCTCGTTGCGCGCGCGCGCATCGTCGCCGCCTGCACGCGTCACCAGAATGCGGCGACCCTTCCGGTCTGCGATAAGCCCGCTTTTACCAGACGGTTTCACACGTCCTTTTGCACGCGGCGCTTCGTCGCTAACGGGCTGGTCCTGGACCGGCTTGTCGAATTGCGCTCCGGACGTGGCGACGATCTTCTCGCCAAGCTGCTCGCGCAGCACGCGCGTCTTGATTTCTTCGACCTGGCCTTCTTCGAGTTCACCCAACTGGAACGGTCCGTATGAAATCCGGATCAGACGATTCACCTCGAGGCCAAGATGCGCCATGACGTTGCGCACTTCACGATTCTTGCCCTCACGGATCGCGAACACGATCCAGACATTGGCGCCCTTGTCGCGTTCCAGCGTCGCATCGATCGACCCGTATTTGACGCCATCGACCTCGACGCCCTTTTTCAACTCGTCGAGCTGCGCCTGCGTCACTTCGCCGTGCGCACGAACGCGGTAGCGGCGCAGCCAGCCGGTGTCTGGCAGTTCAAGCGCACGCGCGAGGCCGCCATCGTTGGTCAGTAGCAACAGGCCTTCGGTGTTGAAATCCAGCCGACCAATGGAAATGAGACGGGGCAAACCTTCCGGCAGATTGTCGAACACCGTCGGACGGCCTTCGGGGTCGGAATGCGTCGTCATCAAGCCGCGCGGCTTATGGAACAAAAACAGCCGGGTTCGTTCTCGTTCCGGCAAAGGCCTGCCGTCGATGGTGACAACGTCGTTCGCGGTGATGTCGAGTGCGGGCGAGTTGATGACGCGGCCGTTCACCGCAACGCGGCCCTGCACGATCCATTCCTCGGCATCGCGACGCGAACAAAGCCCCGCGCGTGACACGATCTTGGCGATGCGCTCGCCGGCTTTCTTTTTTGCGGGTGCTACGTCGCGCGGTGTGCGCTTGTCGAAATCAGGCTTGCGCTCGCGATATTCGCCGCGACCGCCGAATGCCGGGCGCTTGGCGAAAACCTTGCTGTCGTCTTCGTTGTCGCGGCGAGGACGCTCGTCGCGGGTGTCATTGCGCGGATGCTCTTGCCAATCGCTGCGACCGCGCGGCGCACGGTCCTCGCGAGGCTTGTCGAAACGAGGCCGGTCGAATTTCGGACGTTCGCGATCCGGCCGATCCCCTCTCGGGCGATCAAACTTGCGAGGCCCGCGATCCGCACCTGCGGAACGTTCCGGCCGGTCGTCACGCGAACGCGGCGAACGCGGACGCTCGGCTCCACCACGGTCCTCGCGCGGCTTGTCGAACCCGCGGCCACTATCGCGCGCAGGCGCGCGCTTCTGCCAAGGCTTATCTTTAAATGATTTATCGCCGCCGCGATCGTCACTGCGATTGAATTCCTTGCGCGGACCTCCACGATCCGGTGCACCGCGGCGTGCGGGGCGTTCATCCCGCTGCGGGCGATCATCGCGATTGAACCGCGCGGGACGCGGCGCATCGCTGCGCTCTCCACGCGGCGCATAGGGACGCTTCTCACCGAACTTCTTGTCGCCGAAACGTCCCGGACCCGCGTTGCGACCGAGGCGTGACTCACTGCGGTCGCCACGCGGCGCGTCATCGCGATTGCGCGGCTTGAAAGGGGGACGGCCTTCTCCACGCGTACCGCCGCGATCTTTCCGGGGCTTGAACGAGCGGCCTTCACCACGGTCCTCACGCGGCTTGAAGGGTGGACGACTAGCACCACCCCGATCCTCGCGATCAAAGCGCGGGCGCGCCGGACGGTCGCCATCTTTGCGGAAGCCTTCGCTTTTCCCCGCATAAGGCTTGGCATCTGCACTGCGGGCGGCATAGGGCTTCTTGTCGCTAAATGGCTTTTTATCGCCAAACTTTCTGTCTCCGCCACGCGGAGCTGAAGAACGCGCTGGACGGTCGTCGCGCGAGCCACCACCACCCCGGCCTTTGCCGCCTGCACCCGCGCCGCGCTCACGGCGCGGCGGACGGCCGTTGTTTTTATCGTTGTCGCGGGGCATGGATGATCTCGCTGAAGGAATGACGGGCTGATAACAGAGTTCTTTGCTGGAAACGAGGCATGAGCGCGCGATCTTTCATGGATTTGGCTCTGAAACAGGCCGAAATCGCCGGAACGTCCGGCGAGGTGCCAATCGGCTGCGTAATTGTCAGCGAAGGCCAGGTAATCGCGGAGGCCGGCAATCGCACGCTGACCGATCGCGATCCGACCGCCCACGCCGAGATTTTGGCAATCCGGGACGCAGCGCGAACCCTTGGCAGCGAGCGGCTGGTGGACTGCGATCTCTACGTCACGCTCGAACCTTGCACGATGTGCGCGACGGCGATTTCCTTCGCACGCATCCGGCGGCTTTACTATGGCGCTGGCGACCCGAAAGGCGGAGCGGTCGATAATGGTGTCCGCTTCTTCGCATCGCCGACATGCCATCACGCGCCGGAAGTCTATCCGTCCGTGGGTGAGAGCGAAGCAGCGGCGTTGCTTAAAGATTTTTTCAAGGCACGACGCTAGAGCTTCAGTTTCATGCCCTCATGCGACATGACGAATCCCAGCCGCTCGTAAAAGCGCTGCGCGTCATGGCGCCGTTTGTCGGTCATGAGCTGCACATGTTTGCATCCGCGCTCGCGCGCTTTTGCAATGACGAATTTCATCATCTCTTCGCCGATCCCTTCACCGCGCATCGAGCGATCGACCCGCACGCCCTCGACCTTCGCGATCCAAGCTCCTTGATAAGACATGCCGGGAATGAATGTGAGTTGCAGGCAACCCATGGCGACGTCGTCCTCATCCCAGACATACAGCGTGTTGTTGGGATCGACCGCGATGATGTCGAATGCAGCGTGGTATGCCTTCATATCGCCGCCGAGTTTCTCGCGTCCGCTCGCGAGCGCATCATCGTCGAGCATCTCGACGATGCGCTTGATGTCGGCGCGCCGCGCTTCGCGCAGCATCACACGGCCTCCGCGAAAAATTTCAGCAACGCCGCCGATGTGCCTTCGGGGTCTTCTTCGGTGAGAAAATGCCCTGAATTGACCGGTTGACCCCGCACATTGGTCGCCCATGTCTTCCACGTATCGAGTGGCGTCGCGGCGGAAGCCGCGATGCCTGCATCGCCCCACAAGGCTAGCATTGGGATCGTGATTTTCTTGCCGGCATCGCGATCTGCCTTGTCGTGGTCGAAATCCGCATAGGCGCCAGCGCGATAATCCTCGCACATCGCGTGAATGCGAAGCGGGTCGTTAAACGCGGCGAGATAATGCGCCAGCGCGCGCGGATCGAAAGTATTCAGGTTTTTCGATTTCGACCAGCTTGAAAGCTTGTTCTTGAGATAGAAATCCGGGTTTGCACCGAGCAACGTTTCCGGCAGCGGCTCGGGTTGCGCCAGCAACGTCCAGTGATAGATTTTCAGCGCATAGGCGCGATCCATCCGCGCCCAGTATTCATAGGTCGGCAGAATATCCAGCGTGGCGAGCCGCGACAGACGCCCCGGATGATCGAGCGCCAGCCTATACGAAACGCGACCGCCGCGATCATGCCCCGCGAGAGCGAAATGCACATGGCCGAGTTGCTCCATCGCCTCAACCATCGTCTTCGCCATCGCGCGCTTGGTGTAGGGCGTATGGTCCTTGTCGCTGTCGGGCATATCCGACCAGCCATAGCCCGGCAGATCGGCGATGATCAGCGTGAATTTGTCGGCCAGTTGCGGCGCGACCGTGTGCCACATCACATGGGTCGACGAAAACCCGTGCAGCAGCAACAGCGGCGGCCCCTTGCCGCCGACGCGGGCGAAGATGCGGCCCGCGCTGGTGTTGATCCATTCGGAGGCAGCGGCGGCGGCCATATGGGTGACACCCTTTTCCGGCCCGAGCCAGCGCATCTGGCTATCGCCCACCAGATCGCGCATCCCGGCAAAAAAGCATTGCGCTATCGAATCAAGGCAGTGCGGGAATTCATTGAAAAGATTGGAGTTGAACCATGAACCCACGTATGTGCCGTGTAATCGGCAACGTAGTCGAACTCGTTCCAGAGATGGTCAAGCTCT
>JAYVYQ010000035.1:0-2565 GCA_043784125.1 Afipia sp. | reverse complement strand
TGACGCACGATCTGGTGTCGCTGCGTTTTCTTTTGTTCGCGCTGGTCGGCACCGTCGGCCTCTTTGTGCATCTGGTGACGCTTTATATTTTATCGGAACGATACAACGTCGATTTCGCCGAAGCGCAGGCGATTGCGGCGTTTGCCGCCATGACCGGCAACTTCATTCTCAACAACCGGCTGACCTATCGCGATCAGCGGCTGAAGGGCTTCGGCATCGTGCGCGGACTTCTGCTGTTCTATCTGGTGTGCGGTGTCGGCCTTCTCGCCAATGTCGGCGTTGCATTCTCGGTTTACGATCAGGAGCCGATCTGGTGGCTGGCCGGTGCCGCCGGTGCGCTGATGGGCGTGGTGTGGAATTACGCCGTCTCCAGCCTGTTCGTCTGGCGCGCAAAATGACAACTGACGATTCGACGCTGGCACGCAACACGGCGATCACCGTGACGGCGCTTGTGCTGCTTCGGCTGGCCGTTGCAGCGTTCACGCCGCTAACATTCGACGAGGCCTATTACTGGACCTGGTCGAAGCATCTCGCCGGCGGCTACTACGATCATGCGCCGATGGTGGCACTCGTCATTCGTCTCGGGACCTTGATCGCAGGCGACACGGAATTCGGTGTTCGTGTCGCGTCGATCCTGCTCGCTTTGCCGATGAGCTGGGCGGTGTATCGCACAGCTGAGATCCTATTCGACAACCGGCGCATTGCAGCCAGTGCTGCGATCTTTATCAACGTCACGCTGATGGCGGCGGTCGGCACCGTGATTGTTACGCCCGATGCATCGCTGTTGGTGGCATCGTCGTTCGTCCTGTTTTTTCTCGCGAAGATTTATGAGACCGGGCGCGGCGCATGGTGGCTGGCGGTCGGCGCTGCGGTCGGCTGCGCGCTGCTCTCGAAATATACCGCGTTGTTTTTCGGCGCCGAAATTCTGCTGTGGCTCATCATGGTCAAAGGGCTGCGGCGCTGGTTCTTGTCGCCTTGGCTCTATCTCGGCGGCGTCGTCGCATTGGCGGTGTTCTCTCCCGTGATCCTGTGGAACGCAGATCATCAATGGGTGTCATTCATCAAGCAATTCGGTCGCGCCCGTGTCGATGGCATGACGCTGAAATACATCGGCGAGATGATTCCCACTCAATTCGCGTTTGCGACGCCGCTGGTTTTCATTCTTGGCATTCTCGGCCTCTCCGCGCTCGCCCGGCGCGGGGCGGGCAGCGATGCAGCACGGGGGCTGATCAATGTCAGCTTCTGGGTTATCGTTCTTTATTTCTTCTGGCATGCGTTGCACGACCGCGTCGAGGCCAACTGGCTGGGGCCGATCTATCCTGCATTCGCGATTGCCGCTGCTTACGCCGCATGGGGCATTTCGTGGGGCGGGATCAATCAACGCACCGTGGATTTCTCCCGCCGCTGGGCGTTGCTCACGGGTGTTGCGATTTTCCTTGTGCTGATCGTGCAGACCAACACCGGTGTCTTCACCGGCTACCGGCGTGATGCCAGCGTGCGCAGCGTCGGCGTGGGCTGGACCCAACTCGCGCAGGACATCGAAGGCATTCGCAAATCGACCGGCGCGCGCTGCATTCTCGGAGTGGATTACGGCTCGACCGCGTGGATGATGTTCTATCTTCCGAAAGGGACATGCGTCGCGCAGCGCCGAGACCGCTATCGCTGGAGTAACACGCCGGAGCCCAACGCTGACCTGCTCAAGGGCAAGTTGCTGCTGGTGGGGTTCACGAACGGTCCGGTTCGTCTGAAGGATAAATTCGCCAGCATCGAGAAAATCGGCGACGTGATGCGCCAACGGAATGGCGTGACGATCGAGACTTATGAAGTCGATCTTGCCGACACCGCAACGGGCGACGTGCTCGACCGCTCGCCGCCGCCGGAACTTTTGCCGCGTTAACGGACGCAACGTTGCCGGCATGCGCCATCCGCCCTGTTCTTTATGGCGCGGGCGCGCCGTCGTCTTGTTCGGTTCGCTTGCCCCTCAAAAAGGGCGCACGGAACGCCGGATGCACAACGCATCCGCGGCCTCATGTGCAAAAATAATTTTTGGCACACGAGCATAGTCACCACGAACCCGCCGAAAACATCCGGCGTTCCGCACGCAATGGTTGGAACGGCTTGTTGCGCGATCATCCCCGGTGTCCGAAGCTGGATGCACCACCGTTACGTGGACTTACGGATGTCCGGCGCCGCCCCTGGTGGAGCAACGCTTTCGTCCAGCCCCCATGGCGCGGGCCGCCGCGCCGGGATCACACGCCTTGGGCCGTCCGCGCACGGCATCGTCGTCAGCTTGGACCGAATAAAAAAGCGCCGCGCGCTTTCAAGCGTTGCGCCCGATCATCCAGCCCGCGCATCGAACACCGCACGCGGCCACCGCATCCCGCCCCGCGTCTTGTGACGATCGCGAAACGCCCCTCAGGTGAGGCGGGATGAAGAGAATATAATCCTATGATGGACGAATGTCAATGGATAATAGATGTCGCTATAGTCGTTCGGGCAGTCCTAAGATCGTAGCTGCAAAAGTAGAAGGAATAGTGAGTGTCGTCGGCGTCAATTTCAGTTTCG
>JAYVYQ010000034.1:0-2803 GCA_043784125.1 Afipia sp. | reverse complement strand
TATTATCACGACGTTCAGCAGCCTGGCGGCCACATTTGCGAACTGCGCGACGGGCGTTCGATTCTGGTTAAACACATCAATCTCGCCAACGGCGGTCTGGTCTCGACGCATGACGATTGCAGCGAACAGCGCAAACTCATGAAGGAACTTGCCAGCACCAAGAGCTTTCTCGAATCCGTTATCGATAACATTCCAGTTTGCGTCGCCGCAAAGACCATTGAAGATGGCAAGTATATTCTGGCGAACCGTGCGTTCGAACAATATTGCGGTTATGATCGCGCGGAAATCATCGGCAAAACCGCGCAGAGTATCTACAAGCAGGAAAACGCGACTGCTGTTGCGGAGCTTGATAAGGAAGCAATCGCGTCACTGGCAGGCCGCATGCACACCGAACTCTCTGTCGATCTTCGCAACGGCCGGCGTATCGTCGCGTGCGACCGCGTCATTGCGCGTAACGACAAGAATGAGCCGGAATATCTCATATCTCTTTTCGAGGACGTTACCGATCGCCGTTCGCTGTCACGGGAGGTTCGAGACGCCAAGAAGTTTCTGGAACTCGTCGTCGATAACGTGCCGGTCGCGCTGGTCGTCAAGCGGCTGAGTGACGGTCAGTATGTGCTCGCCAATCGCGGCGCTGAAGCCATTCTCAGCCGCAGCCGCGAGGACGTCATCGGCCTGACGATTGACGACGTTTACAACGAGCGCGACGCCAAGTTCATCGGCAAGCGCGATGAAGATGCCGTTCGCAAGAAAGGCATCATCACCGAGGAGCATCCTATCCAGACCGGCAACGGCCTGCGGTTGTTCCTGACGCGCCGCGTCACCGTGCTGGATGAAGCCGGTGAGCCGCAATACCTCATCAACACCAACGAAGACATCACGGATCGCCGCGAGACCGAGTCTCGCATGGCGCATATGGCGTATCACGACTCCCTGACCGAGTTGCCGAATCGTGCGGCGTTCCTGCAGGCGCTGTCACAGATGATCGATGCGTGTGAAGGAACCGACGAGGAATTCGCCGTGCTGTCGGTCGATCTCGACCGGCTCAAGGAAATCAATGACGTGTTCGGTCATGAAGTCGGCGACCGGCTGTTGATCGAAGTGTCGCGGCGTGTTCAGGCCGCTGCGCATGGCGGCGTCGTTGCGCGCCTGAGTGGCGATGAGTTCGGTTTGATTATCGACGGTGTGCAGCCGACCGCCGCAGCAGCGCTGGCCGCCCGACTGTCGGACATGATGCTGGAAGAATTTGTCGTCGATGGACGTTCGGTGCGCATCGGCCTGACGACCGGCATTGCCGTGTTCCCGGGCCACGGTAACAGCGCGGAAGCTTTGCTCGCCAATGCCGATGCTGCATTGTTCCGCGCCAAAGCGAAGTCGCGCGGCTCTGTCAGCTTCTATGAAGCCGAAATGGATCAGAAGGTCCGTGATCGCCGCGCATTGCACCAAGATCTTTCTGCGGCGATCCGTAACGGCGAGCTGTCGCTGCACTATCAGCCCCAGATATTGGTCGGAAATGACGGTCACCGGGAAGCGATCGGCTTCGAGGCTCTGGCACGCTGGAATCATCCCGTTCGCGGAAATATCTCGCCGGGTGAATTCATCCCGCTCGCCGAAGAGAGCGGCCTGATCGTCGAGATGGGCGAATGGATTTTGCGCGAAGCCTGCCGCGAGGCGGCGTCGTGGCCGAAGCCGCTGCAGGTTGCTGTCAATCTCTCGCCTGCGCAGTTCATGCATGGCGACGTGGTCGGTCTGGTCCATTCGATATTGCTGGAGACCGGACTTTCTGCCGCCCGGCTGGAGTTGGAAATTACCGAAGGCGTGCTGATCGAAGACATGGACCGCGGTTTGGCGTTGCTGCGCCGGTTGAAAGCGCTGGGCGTGCATATCGCGATGGACGATTTCGGCAGCGGCTATTCTTCGCTGACCTATTTGCAGGCATTCCCGTTCGACAAGATCAAGATCGACCGCACCTTCGTCATGAATCTTGGCCGCAATCCGCAATCGGCGGCGATCATTCGCGCAATTGTCGGCCTCGGCGAAGGTCTCAATATCCTGATCGTTGCCGAAGGTGTCGAGACTCAGGAACAGTTAGATTTCCTGCGTCAGGTGAATTGCAGGACCATCCAGGGCTATTTCACAGGCAAGCCCGGTCCGATCAGCCAATACGCAGCCAGCGTTGGCCGCGCGGTGGTTCATGCGGACGAAACGTCGCGCCTGACTGGCTAAATTTCTATCTCGCCCTCGGAAATCCGCAAAAGCCATGTTCGCACTGAAGTGCTTGACTTGCGGTGGCAGCCGTCGGAGATCATCGCGGCATGGCCGATTTCGACATAGCCATCATCGGTGGTGGGCTCAACGGCGTCAGCGTCGCGCGCGATGCTGCAGGCCGAGGCTTGCGAGTCATCCTTCTCGAACAGAACGACCTCGGCGGCGGTGCCGCCGCATCCTCACCGCATCTCTTGCACGGCGATTTCATCGACCTTGAACATGGCTCCGCGCTGCGCGTCCGCCGTGCGTTGGCAGAGCGCGCTATCGCGCTGCGCTCCGCACCCCATCTTGTGCGGCCGGCGCGTTACGTCCTGCCGGTGCATGAAGCGGAACGTCCCCCCGCGATGTTGAAGGCAGGCTTGTATGCCTATGATCGGCTTGCGCCGGGCAGCACGCTTCCCCCGTCGGAGACGCTCGACCTGACGATTCACGAAATGGGACATCCACTGAAGCGCGCGTTCGGTGTGGCATTTGAGTATTCCGACTGTACCGTCGATGAAAGCCGGCTTGTCGTTCTCAATGCCCGCGACGCCGC
>JAYVYQ010000033.1:0-8034 GCA_043784125.1 Afipia sp. | reverse complement strand
ATGAAGTTTCGATGGTTGATGTTCGTTTGGCCTGGCAACTCTTCCAAGCCATCGACCTGCAGAAGACAGCCGTGCCAACTTACGTAAAGTTTTCGGCCTCGCGACGAGGCCGAATTGGCTACCAGCTAGATGACCTTCAACGCTGGGTGGAAAGCAAAAAGCGGCTGCACACTTCAGAACCAATTTGAAGGGAGCAGTATTTTGGCCTCAGAAAAAAATGTCGCCGACTCAATGAGCCTATTCCAAATCTGCCGCGCTGAATATCCCGAGCCAGTGGCCCGCGTCGCAGGCGAAGCGCTGTTTTGGAGTCAATACGCCGTGCACAAATTTAAAGGCCGAAAGGCGTTCTACAAGGAAGATCGCGATCTTGCGGAAGCGATCGGCAAACACCCTAAAACTGTTGGACGCCTACTTTTGAAGACTTGCACGTCTGACAAAAGCCCCCGCGACGCTGCGCTTTTCAAAGTCGCGTACGGACCCAAGCCAGGGGCTTATGGAGGCAGGGTAAGGTGGCTCAGGCAGGCGGCAAACTGGTCCATGCAAGGTTGTCCCGACCATATGATTGAAATGAAACTCGGGATCAAGCCGGATGTACATGCGGCCTGGAAGCTTCGCCCCGAGTGGATAAAGGAAGCAAAGAACTTCAAGGCTGAAAGTGATGTCGATCTGCAATAACTCACATACCAGGAGCTTCGCCTATCCGTTTGTCGGATTTGACCCTACTTTCACCGATCAGGGATTCAAAACCGCCCCTAAGTCCTCGATCCCCCCAGGGGGAGTTACAACCAAAAATGTGAATTGGGCCGCCCCACTTACCGCTGATGAGATTGTCGGGCTGCGCGGAGGAACATTGGCAATCTACGTATTTGGCGAGATTAGATACCGCGATGCTTTTCGGAGAAACCGCATCACCAAATACAGACAATTCCACAACTCGCAGAGCGGCACCGTAGGCGTCACTACTGAATTGAGTTGGGATATGAGCCACGCAACCTAAAAGAAAAATAGCACCGGCCTGTCTTAGGCGGTGTAGTCGTTTACTGCTGCGATTGGCAGTATTGAATAGTCGCCAACATTTATGATCCGCAGGCGTGCATAGGCCACTTGACCGCACATCACGGCAGACGATGTTTGCCGTGCCAAAAACGATGTGGCAGCACAAGATTCAGTGTCACTAAAGGTGTCACCCGCAATGACACCATCATCAATAAATTGCAGAAAACCGCTGTCTCGCAGCGGTTTCTTTCTATCGTTCATTTGGAGTAAAATCGTTTGCAGACCGTTGCGTAACCACTCCGCCACGTGGCCCCAATCAGGGCTAACTACCGTGAGACGCCCGATCAGGCAATGGCCAGCAGCATGAGAAGGTTAGGCTGAAGCCGCCGATTTCCCGCGCCGGTTGGCCGGGCGGCGATAATCGCGCTTCTTCGGCTTCGGTGCCAGTTCCGGCATCGTCTCCTGCACCTCGCGATAGCGGGCCAGCAATCGTCCGAATGTCTTAGCCAGCGCCGTCTCGATCTCGGCGCGCCCTTCAAGCCTGCCGAGCGTCATGCCGGCAGCCTCGATGGTGGAGAGTCCATCGGCGCGCGGTTCCTTGCGCAGTCTGCCGTAAAGCGACGGCTGTTTCGGCCCCAGAATGATGCGGCGGCATTTCAGCATCCACGCATTGCGCCACCACAACGCCTTGGCCTGACTCCACGTGCCGTCGAGCAGCACGACGCCTTCGATGTCCTTGAGAATTCCGCGCTGGCCTTCTTCCAGTCCGCCCTTGCGATCGACCGCGACGAGATCGCGATCCGTCTCCAGATCAGCCAGCTTGACGGAGCCGAGATACAGAATCGCCCAGCGTTGCGGATCGACGTCACGCCCCAGCGCCTTCGACAGGCTCGGCCATGACAATCCGATCTTGAGTGACGATTTCTTCAGTTGAAGTGCGGTCAGCCGCGCAGTGCCGAGCGCCCTGTCCTGCTCCTGCGGATGTTGCAGGATCAACAATTCAACACGATTGTCGATTGGCGCGATGCTCTCGCAGATACACAACGGCTCCGGCTTGCCGCAATGCGGGCATTCCGGGATTTCTTCAACTAGCGCTTCGGATTTGGCTTTTGGTGACATCAGCGGGCTATACGCCCCGCACGATCCATCAGCAACACGCAATGGACCATGCCTTGCCCGTTAAATCGCCGTTACGCCGCGCGTGTCGGTGGATGGACCCGCCTACGCAACCATCCGCCCAGCAGATGGCGCGGGCTGTCGCGCGGGATCAATTCGATGTCGCTGACCAACTTGGCTCCGCCCTTGCGGCGCTCAAGCGTAATCTTGCGGCTGTGAAACGCTTCCAACTCAACGCGATGCGCGACGCTGATGATGGTGGCATCTTTCAGCTCGTCGTTCAGCAACTCCATCATCTTGCTCTGTCCCGCCGCATCGAGGGCCGATGTGGCTTCATCCAGCACGATAATGTCGGGCCGATGCAGCAGAAGCCGCGCGAATGCCAGTCGCTGTTTTTCGCCGCCGGACAATGTCTGGTCCCACGGTGCGTCTTCCTCGATCTTCTCCTTGAGATGCGCCAGTCCGACCTTATCGAGGACCGCGCCGATCTGTTCGATGGACCAGTCCTCGGCAGCGCCCGGATAGGCGACCGCACGCCGCAACGAACCGGATGGCACGTAAGGCCTTTGCGGCAGCATGAACATGCGACGATCCGGATGAAAATCGACGCTGCCGCCGCCCCACGGCCAAAGCCCCGCGATGGCGCGCACCAGCGTGCTCTTGCCGGTGCCGGATTCACCGGCGACCAGCACACGCTCGCCGGGTTCGATCAGGATTTCTGACTGCCCCACAACGGCGGTGCCGTCGTCGAGCGTCACCGACAGATCGTTCAAACGCAAAGCCGCAGTACCCTCTGTTTCACCTCGTTTGATTCGATTAAAACCGTCGCCTGTTTCAGCGCGCTCGAGTCCATCGAGCGACATCATCAATGAGGCGATGCGGCGCGCGCCTGCATTCCATTCGGCGAGCCGCGGATAATTATCGACCAGCCAGCCGAACGCATGCTGCACAATCGTGAATGCAGACGCAGCCTGCATCACCTGCCCCAGCGACATGCTGCCCTCGAGAAATTTTGGCGCGCATAGCAAGATTGGAATGACGGGCGCAATGAGGTTCGATCCCTGCGACACGACAGTCGTGCGCATATGCTGGCCTGCGAGATGCGCCCACTCTCGAATGACCTTGGTGAATGAATTGTCGATCCCGGATCGCTCTTCTTCTTCGCCGCCAAGCAACGCGATGCTCTCGCCGTTCTCGCGCACGCGGGTGAGAATGTATCGATATTCGGCCTCCGCCTGATTCTTGCTTTCAGACACCGCGACGAAATTGCGTCCGATCACCGCCATTGAGCTGCTTGCGACAGCCGCGTAGATCACTGCGGCGATCACGAGGAATCCCGGTATCGTCATCGTGGTGGCGCCGACCGAGAACGTCAGCGCGCCGCCAATCGTCCACAGCACCACGATGAAGGTGGTGGCGGACAGAAATGCCTGCGTGACGCCTGCGGCAAAATCCACCGGCGCATCGGTGGCCACGCGCAAATCTTCTGCAATCCGGTATTCCGGATTTTGGTGATCGCCGCCGACCAGATTGAGTTGATAGTAGCGCCCGTTGCTCAGCCATCGCGACACGACTGAATTTGTAACCCACGCCCGCCAGCGCCGCTGGATTGCCATGCGAGCGTAGACTTGGACCACACCCACGACCACGCTTCCGATCGCCAGCGGCAAAAAGACTGCGGTGAGGCGAAGAACCGCCGCCGCATCCTTTTTCTCGATGCCGTCGAAGATCGCGCGATTCCAGACGTTGATGCCGTACTGGAAGGCGATTTGCAGCAGGATCAGGCCGAGCAGCCCGCCGGACAACGCCCAGGCAAGCCGCCCGCCACCCTCACCCCAAAATCCGCGCGCGCTGATCCAGAAACGCTTCAATAAATAGTCGCGCCGAACCTGTTCGGTCTCCTCCGGCGACAAGGCCGGATCGGTTTCAAGGAGTTCTGGCGGAGGCGCTTCGACCGGCTTGCCGGTTTCGGAGATAACTTCTTGTATCGGCGGACCATTCATGGCCGATCAACGGCGATGGAACCCGAAAGTTCCATCCTCTCTTGCGCTGCGAAGCCGGACTATTCTGCGGGCGTGGCGCGGGGGGCTACGGCTGGCTCACGCTTGCGCCGCATCCGGTCGATCAGCAGGTAAATCACCGGCGTGGTGTAGAGCGTCAGGATCTGGGAGACGATCAGGCCGCCGATGATGGTGATGCCGAGCGGTCGGCGCAATTCGGTGCCCGGCCCCGTGGCCACCACCAGCGGCACGGCGGCCAACAGTGCCGCCATCGTGGTCATGAGGATGGGGCGAAACCGCGCGAGGCTCGCCTCGAAGATGGCATCCTCCGACGACAATCCACGATGCCGTTCACCCTCCAGGGCGAAGTCGACAATCATGATGCCGTTCTTCTTGACGATGCCGATCAGCAAAATGATGCCGATGAACGCAATCACGGTCAGCGGCGTGTTGGTCAGTTGAAGCGCCAGCAACGCGCCAAGCCCCGCCGAGGGCAAGGTCGAGATGATCGTCAGGGGATGAGCGAGACTCTCATACAGGACTCCCAGCACGATATAGACCGCGATGAGTGCGCCGAGGATGAGCAGCGGCTGTTTGCTGGCGGTCTTCTGGCTGTCGGCCGCGTTGCCTGCAAAATCACCTCGGATGCCTTCAGGCATGTGCAGGTCGGCGACAGCCTGACGAATATTGTCTGTCGCCGTTTGCAAAACGACATCGGGCAGCACATTGAATGAAATGGTATTGGACGGATACGACGCCTGATGGAAAACCGACAGCGGCGATAGCCCGCGCTCCATCTTCACGACGCCAGACAGCGGCACCTGAGCGCCGTTCGCCCCCGCGACATAAATCTTGTTGAGCGCGGAAGGATCGGCTTGCAGACGCGGATCGACCTCGAAAATAACCTGATACTGATTGCGCTGCGTGTAGATCGTCGAAATCTGGCGCTGCGAGAACGCGTTGTTCACCGCATTGTCGATATCCTGCACCTTCACGCCAAGACTTGCGGCGGCGCTGCGGTCGATCGACAAATTCACCGCTAAACCTGCCGCATCCCGGTCGCTGGAAATATCGGTGATGCCCTCGACGCTTTCCATTTTCTTGGCGACGATCGGCGCCCATTTCGCCAACAGATCGAGATCGGCACTCGTGAGCGTATATTGATAATCTGAATCGCTTTGACGGCCTCCCGCGCGCAAATCCTGCGCGGCGAACATGAAAAGCCGAATGCCCGGTACCAATGTCAATTTCCGCCGCAGGCGATCCATGACCTGTTGGGTGGTCATGCCGCCGCGTTCCTCAATCGATTTGAGGCTGATGAACATCTGCCCGCGATTGGCGCCGCCGCCGGGGCCGCCCGTGCCGCCGGTAATCGAACCGATTCCCTCAACGCCCGGATCGGCAATGACAATGTCGGCCACGCGCTGCTGCAGCACAAGCATTGCCTGAAACGATACGTCCGCCGACGCGCGCGTCGAGCCGATAACAAGCCCGCTATCGTCCTGCGGAAAATAGCCCTTCGGGGATTTCACATAAAGCGTGACGGTCAACGCAATCGTCGCGAGAAATACCAGTACGGTCAGAAACGGAAATCCCAGCACCACACGGAGCGTGCGTTCATAGAACCGCACCAGACGTGACAGCCCGCCCTCGACAAATCTGTCGAACCAGGTCGCGTCGGGCGAAATGCCGGCCTTGATATAATGCGCGCAGATCATCGGCGTGACCGTCAGCGAGACGACCATCGACACCAGAATGGCGAATGTCAGCGTCAGCGAGAATTCGTGGAACAGCCGTCCGATAATTCCGTCCATGAAAATCAGCGGCGTGAAGGCGGCCACCAGCGACAGGCTGATCGACAGCACCGTGAAGCCGATTTGTTTCGCACCGAGAAGGGCGGCCTGAAACGGCGCCATGCCCTCTTCGAGATTGCGGTACATGTTCTCGATCATCACGATGGCGTCGTCCACGACAAAGCCGACCGAAATCGCAAGCGCCATCAGCGACAGATTGTTGATCGAAAATCCCGCCAGCCACATTCCGGCGCATGTACCGGCCAGCGCAAGCGGCACCGATATTCCGGCCGCAATGGTCGGCGTCAGGCGCCGCAGAAAAACGAACACCACAAGCATGACGAGAACGGCGGTGGCGGCCAGCGTCCACTGCATGTCCTCGACACTGGCGCGGATGGTTCCTGTGCGGTCCGACAGAATGGAAATATCGATGCCGGCCGGGATCACCTGCTTCAACTCTGGCAACAACGCCTTTACGCGGTCGACCGTCTCGATGACATTGGCGTCCTGCTGCTTGGTGATGATGATGAGCACTGCAGGCTGCTTGTTGAACCACGCGATGGATCGGCTGTTGCGCGTCGCGTCGGTCACATCGGCAACGTCGGACAATCTGCCGGAATTGCCATTGAGGGTCTTGACGATAATGTCGCGATATTGCGCGGCGGTCCGCATCTGCGGATTGGTTGCAATCGTCTCGCCAAGGCGTGAGCCGTCGAAATTGCCGACCGGGCCGATGGCATTCGCATTCACGATCGCAAGGCGAACGTCTTCGCTGGCAATGCCCGCCGTGGACAACGCGCCGGGATCGATCTGAACACGCACTGCCGGTTGATCGGCGCCGCTGACGGTTGCCTGACCGACACCCGGCACCTGCGAAATACGCTGCGCGATCACGGTGTCGGCCACGTCGTAAATCGCGCTCGGCAGAATGGTCGATG
The DNA here is from genome assembly GCA_043784125.1 of Afipia sp. Taxonomy (GTDB): domain Bacteria; phylum Pseudomonadota; class Alphaproteobacteria; order Rhizobiales; family Xanthobacteraceae; genus Afipia. Next base: position 1,191 of record JAYVYQ010000033.1, on the reverse strand, counting down.
ATGTCAGCGCAATAATCAGAACGGGCGCGGCCGCCGGATTGGCTTTTCTGAATCGCGGCAGCGTCGGCAAGTCCTGCGGCAGGTCACTCAACGACGCATTGATGGCGGCCTGAACATCGCGGGCTGCCTTGTCGATGTCCCGCCCGATTGCAAATTGCAGCGAGATATTTGTCGAGCCGAGAGAACTGGTCGAGGTGATCTGGTCGATACCGGCGATTTCGCCGAGCCGCCGTTCCAGCGGCGCCGCGACGGTCGATGCCATCGTGGTCGGATCGGCACCCGGCCGTTGCGCGCTCACATTGATGACGGGAAAATCAACGGAGGGAATGCTGGCGACGGGAAGAAAATTGTAAGCAACGCCGCCGACCAGAAACAATCCGATCGCCAGCAGTGTGGTGCCGACCGGCCGCCTGATGAACGGTTCGGACAGCGAGGCCATTTATTGCAGACCTTCCGCGGCACCCGCTATCGGCGGCGAAGGCTGGCTCGATCCGTCCGGCGGAATTGCTTTTTCGATACGGCGGTTGATGCGATCAAGCGCCAGATAAATCACGGGCGTGGTGTAGAGCGTCAAAACTTGCGAGACCAGCAAGCCGCCGATGATCGACACGCCGAGCGGAAAGCGCAATTCCGCGCCGGTGCCCCTTTCAATCGCCAATGGCAGCGCACCGAACAGCGCTGCCAGCGTCGTCATCATGATGGGACGGAAACGCAGCAGGCACGCCTGCACGATGGCATCGTAAGGCGTCATACCCTGATGCCGTTCGGCTTCGAGCGCGAAGTCGATCATCATGATGGCGTTCTTCTTGACGATGCCCATCAAAAGAATAATGCCGATCAATCCGATCACCGACAGGTCCTGTCCGAAAAGCATCAGCGCGAGGATCGCACCGACGCCCGCCGATGGCAGCGTCGACAGAATGGTGATGGGATGGATGTAGCTTTCGTAAAGAACACCCAGAACGATGTAGATCGTCACGAGTGCTGCGAGAATAAGCCACGGCTGTCCGGACAGCGAGCGCGAGAATTCAGCCGCATCGCCCGAATAAAGTCCGCCGATGGTGTTGGGCATGCCGATATTTTTTTCGATCTCGGCCACGCGCGTCACCGCATTTCCGAGGGATTCTCCCGGCGCCAGATTGAAAGACAGCGACACCGCCGGAAACTGCGCCTGATGCGAAATCGACAATG
>JAYVYQ010000032.1:0-6688 GCA_043784125.1 Afipia sp. | reverse complement strand
GCTGCGGTGGCCAGCATCGTATTGACGAAGGCCAGTGCCGTAACACCGTTCGACTCGAGGTTCGATCCGGCGTTGAAGCCGAACCAGCCGACCCACAGGAGGGAGGCGCCGATCATGGTCATGGTCAGCGAGTGCGGAGCCATGACTTCCTTGCCGTAGCCGACACGCTTGCCGATGATGATAGCGCCAACAAGACCGGCGATACCCGCATTGATGTGCACCACCGTGCCGCCTGCAAAGTCGAGCGCGCCTGCGCCAGCCAGCCAGCCAACTGCGCCGGTGACATCGTCAAGCTTGGTCTGTGCAGCAGCCTTCGCAGCGGCGTCCTTCGCCTCGGCAAGAGCCTTTGCAGCAGCGGCAATGTCGTCTGGAGCAGCGACGTACCAGACCCAATGCGCGATCGGGAAGTAGATGAAGGTCACCCAGAGCAGGATGAAAAGCATCGCGGCAGAGAACTTGATGCGTTCGGCGAACGCGCCGACGATCAGGGCAGGCGTGATCATCGCAAACGTCATCTGGAAGACGAAGTAAGCGAGTTCAGGGATCACGACGCCGTTCGAGAACGTTGCGGCGGTTGCGTTGGCGTCGATGCCTTTCATGAAGACTTTCGAGAAGCCGCCGACATAAGGCGTCAGACTGCCGCCGTCGGTGAAGGCCATCGAGTAGCCGTAGAGAGCCCAGATGATGCCGACCATGCAGACGATCGCAAACACCTGAGTGAGGATCGACAGCATGTTCTTGGTGCGGACGAGGCCGCCGTAGAAAAGTGCGAGGCCGGGAATCGACATCATGAGGACGAGCGCGCTGGATATGAGCATCCAGGCGGTGTCGCCCTTGTTAGGAACCGGCGCATCTGCGGCGAACGCCGATCCGGCAAAACCTACAACGGCGATTGCGCCGATTGCGAGAGCTGCCAATCCCATACGAGCGGGACGTTTAAACGTCATTTGTGTTACTCCTGATTGGATGAGGTTACGCGCGAAATCAAAGCGCCGCGGCATCGGCTTCGCCCGTGCGGATACGCACCGCATGATCGAGGTTGATGACGAAGATCTTGCCGTCGCCGATCTGGCCGGTCTTTGCAGCACCGGTGATGGCTTCGATGGTCTTGTCGACCTGGTTCGAGGCGATAGCGACCTCGATTTTGATCTTGGGCAGGAAGCTCACCGCGTATTCAGCACCGCGATAAATTTCCGTATGGCCCTTCTGACGGCCATATCCCTTGACTTCCGTAACCGTGAGACCGTGAACGCCGATGGCGGTCAGGGCATCACGGACCTCTTCCAGTTTGAATGGCTTGATAATCGCCATAACAATTTTCATGGATTCTTCCCCACTTGGGCTCGGTCCATACACGACCGGGCGTTTTCGACTGAGGGTCACCGCGCGAAGAATGATCGCTCCGCGGGCACAGCCGGGATCAATAGAATCAAATGCCGTGCCAGAACGGCCTCATTCCCTAACGGATTATGAATCCGAGAGAATTCGGGCTGGAGGGGGAATGCTCAAAGATGAGTCGTTTTGTCGCGCCTAGAACAACGGCACAATTGCCAAAAACATAGGCACGCCGAAAAGCCGACGTAATGTTGCTTAGTGTGCGGGCAAAAATCCGCGGCTGCTACTGAAGTGCCTCGCCGTGCAGGGAAATATCGAGCCCCTCGATCTCCTGCTGCTGGCTCACCCGCAGCCCTGCCAGCGCATCCGTCACTTTCAGGAGGACGTAGGTCATTCCGCCGGTCCATACGAATACGACCGCAATCCCATAAAGCTGAATGAGAATCTGGCGCGGATTGCCCTCAAGTGCGCCCGATGCTCCGCCGATGGCCGCGGTGGCGAACACGCCTGCCAGCAAGGTTCCGAGCATCCCGCCGACGCCGTGAATGCCGAACACGTCGAGTGTGTCGTCATATTTGAATCGGTGTTTAAGCGCCGTGCAGGCCCAGTAGCAAACGGCTCCCGCGATCACGCCGATCACGATGCCGTGCCAGGGTGCTACGAAACCGGATGCCGGCGTGATGGTGCCAAGACCGGCGACAGCTCCGGAAATCATTCCCAGCACCGACGGTTTGCGGCGGGTCAACCATTCGATCGCAGTCCACGTCATTGCGCCCGAGCAAGCCGCAAGATGTGTCGCGAGAATTGCCATGACGGCATGTGAGTTCGCTTGCAACGCCGACCCGCCGTTGAATCCAAACCAGCCCACCCACAGCAAGCCTGTGCCGATCACCGCGAGCGACAGATCGTGAGGTGAGAGATTCTCGGTGCCGTATCCGCGTCGGCTGCCCATCACGATGGCAGCGACGAGTCCGGCGGTGCCTGCACTCAGATGCACGACGAGGCCGCCTGCGAAATCGAGAACACCTGCCTGCTGAAGAAATCCGCCGCCCCATACCCAATGTGCAAGCGGTACATACACAAGCGTGAACCAGCCGATGCTGAAAATCACGAAGGATGAAAATCGCATGCGGTCCGCGACTGATCCCGCAACAAGCGCCACCGTGATGATCGCGAACGTCATTTGATAAATGACAAAAAGCGCTTCCGGCAGCGTCTTGGCGATCGGGTTGGCGCCATCCATCGCCATGCCGTTGAGGAACACACGTTCAAGACTTCCGAGCCACGCATCGTCGCCCACGAAGGCGAGGCTGTAGCCGTAAACGACCCATAGAATTGAAATGATCCCGACCGCGGCGAGACTTTGCGCCATCGTGGCCAGCACATTCTTCTTGCGAACCATGCCGGCGTAAAACAGCGCGAGGCCCGGAATCGTCATCATCAGCACGAGCGCGGTCGCGACGATCATCCATCCGGTATCGGCGGCATCGATCTTGGCGGGCTCGGCGAAGGCGGGTGTCGAGATCGAAAATGCAGCGAGCGAGGAAACAAAGACAGCGAATGGTCGCGTGGCAACGCTCGGCAGTGTCGTCATGTATCCCCCCGGATATGAAAAAGCCGTGCGGCGTCTTGCAGCGCCGCTTCGGTATTGCGGTCAGTGTTTACAATGCGTCGTTGTCGGTCTCGCCGGTTCGGATGCGGACAGCGTTTTCAATCGGCGTCACAAAGACCTTGCCGTCGCCGATTTGTCCGGTTCGCGCGCCGGAGGTGATGACCTGCACGGCCTTGTCGGCAAGGCTGGAGGCGACTGCGATTTCGATCCGCAGTTTCGGCAGGAAATTCACGATGTATTCGGCACCGCGATAAATCTCGGTATGGCCCTTCTGGCGGCCGAAGCCCTTGACCTCGGTGACGGTCATTCCGTGAACGCCGATTTCCGTCAGAGCCTGACGGACTTCTTCGAGTTTGAAGGGCTTGATGATGGCGGTGACGAGTTTCATGGCGTGGCTCCGGTGGGCGCAGTCGCGCGCCCCATTCGTTTCTATCTATGCCAGTTTTAATGGCATGGCGCGCAAAAAATATGCGGAAAGACGCCGTTCGACTCGCTTTGTCCAGAATCCGTCAGGATTTCGGCTTGTCGGGTTCGGTGCGCCGTTCGCGCACAGAACCTTCCTGTGCGACGGACGACACCAGCGTGCCGTCTTGCTTGAAAATAAGCCCGCGCGTCAGGCCGCGGCCGCCCTGCGCGCTCGGTGAATCCTGACTGTAGAGCAACCATTCGTCGGCGCGGAACGGGTGGTGGAACCACATTGCGTGATCGAGGCTGGCCGGCATCATGCGCTGATCGAACAATGTGCGCCCATAGCGCGCCATCACCGCATCGAGCAATGAGAAATCCGACGCATAGGCCAGCGCACACATGTGCAGCGCCGGATCGTCAGGCAATTTGGCGACCGTGCGAATCCAGACATGGATGCGACCGTCCTCGATCTTCTCGCCGAAGTAGCGGCCGAGTTCGACAGGGCGCAATTCGATCGGCCGGTCGGATTCGTAATAGCGCCGGATGAACTCCGGCATCTCCTTGAAGATCGGCTGCTTGGCGACTTCCTCCGCCGTCAATTTTTCCGGCGGCGGCACGTCCGGCATCTTGTCTTGATGATTGAACGCACCTTCTTCCTCGGCGTGGAACGACACCATGATCGAGAAGATCGCATGTCCATGCTGGATAGCCGTCACGCGCCGCGTCGAATAGCTCTTGCCGTCACGCAGCCGCTCGACTTCGTAGACGATCGGAATCTGCGGGTCGCCGGGCAGGATGAAATAGCAATGCAGCGAATGCGGCAGCCGGCCTTCGACGGTGCGGCACGCGGCGACCATCGCCTGGCCGATCACCTGCCCGCCGAACACGCGCTGCCAGCGCGTCTTGGGGCTGGTGCCGCGAAACAGGTTCACTTCGAGCTGCTCGATATCGAGAATTGCGAGCAGGTCAATCAAGCTTTTCGACATTCACCATGTTCCGATCTGCGGCGCGATCTGCGCGCCTGTGTCCGTTTCCCGCGACCCGGAAACCCTGTTACAAAAGCCAAAGAACAGGACTTCCGGATAGCTCTTTACGCCATATTTCACTGATGGAGTGAGATGAGCAAGGCCATCGGAAATATCAGGATCGCATGTCAAAACAACGCAGCATTGTGATCGGCGGGGGCGCATTTGCCGGATTGGGGCTGGCGCTGGCTTTGCGTCAGGGTCTGGGCGCCGATGTGCCGATTGTGGTTGCGGATCCGGCTTTTGTGAATCGCCCCAGCGGCGATCCGCGTGCGTCTGCCATCGTTGCGGCCTGCCGCAGGTTGTTCGAGGCGCTCGGCGTCTGGCGCGAGGTCGCCGAGAACGCCCAACCGATTCTCGACATGGTCGTCACCGACTCGAAACTTGGCGACGCGGTGCGTCCGGCGTTCCTGACTTTTGGCGGCGAGGTCGAACCCGGCGAGCCATTCGCCCATATGGTGGAGAATCGCCGCCTGATCGACGCGCTGGTCGCGCGCGCGGAAGCCGAAAGCATTGAACTCTGCGCCCTTGCAGTTTCGACTTACGAATCGCGCCCCGACGGAATCAAGGTCACGTTGAGCGACGGCCGCGATGTCGACGCGAGCCTTCTTGTCGCCGCTGATGGCGCGCGTTCCAAATTGCGCGAACGCGCCGGCATCGCGACTCACGGATGGGATTACGACCAGTCCGGAATCGTTGTCACTGTCGGCCATGAACGCGATCATCACGGCCGTGCCGAAGAACATTTTTTGCCCGCAGGCCCGTTTGCAATCCTGCCCCTGAAGGGAAAGAAATCGTCATTGGTGTGGACCGAGAGCCGCGCCGAGGCGGCGCGCATTGTCGCTTTGCCGGAAGACGAATTCAAAACCGAATTGGAGAATCGCTTCGGTTTGCATCTCGGCGAGTTGACAGCGCTCGATAAGCCCCGTGCGTTTCCGCTCGGTTATTTTGTCGCGCGCTCATTTGTCGGCGAACGGCTCGCATTGATCGGCGACGCCGCGCATGTGATCCATCCTATCGCGGGGCAGGGTCTCAATATGGGCATCAAGGATGCGGCGGCACTGGCCGAGGTGATCGTCGATGCGGTTCGTCTTGGAATTGATCCGGGTCAGGCTGACGTGCTGGAGCGTTATCAGCGCTGGCGGCGTTTCGACACGGTGGCGATGGGCATTGCGACCAATTCGCTCAACATGCTGTTTTCAAATCACTCGACGCTGTTGCGTACCGTGCGCGATATCGGGCTCGGACTGGTCGATCGGATTCCGCCGCTCAAGAGCGCGTTCATCCGTCAGGCGGCGGGTTTGTCGGGTGAGGTGCCGCGGTTGCTGCGCGGGGAAACGTTGTAGCTCTCGTCATTGCGAGCGAAGCGAAGCAATCCAGACAACAGAAACGCGGTTTGGATTGCTTCGTCGCAAGCGCTCCTCGCAATGACGAAAATATATGACGTCAGTCTAGTTTCCGAGCTTCTTCCGGCAGCATGATCGGAATGCCGTCGCGGATCGGATAAGCGAGCTTCGCCTTGCGCGAAATCAATTCCTGCTTGGCCGCGTCGAATTCCAGCGGGCCTTTGGTTTGCGGGCACACCAGTATTTCCAGAAGTTTCGGATCGACACCGCTTTCGGGCCGGTCGGTGGTGGCCGCCATTGAATTGCTCCGCAATGTTCGCGCTTACGTGTGATGTATCACGATTGAAGAAAAAAGTAACCGGCAGCGCTTTTCTTACTGCAGCGGCGGATCGCCTGACGTTCGCTTTTTGGCGAGGTCCATTTCGGTCACGGCGATCAGGATTTCGGCGCGGGTCTTGAGATTCGGCGCTTCCAGCAGGGCCTGCTTTTCCGCAGGCCCGTAAGGCGACATCATCGCGAGCGCATTGACCAGCGCCTCGTTTGGCGCATTCTCGATGCCTTCCCAATCGACTTTCAATTCATTGGCTTTGAGAAAATCCGTCAGCACCTCGAGCAGTGCCTGCCGGTCGACATCGCCTTCGCCCTTGCGTGCCGTGAAGTCGTCGATGAAAGCAAAATAATCCACGCGGCATTGCCGGTACGGCGTCAGAACCGATTTTTCTTCGATAATTTTGAAACGCGCCACCCCGGTGAGTTCGAGAATGTAACGGCCATCGCCGGCCTCGGCCAATTGGGTGATGCGGCCGACGCAGCCGACCTTGAAAAGAGAGGGCTTGTCCTTGTCGCGCGAATGCGTGTCGTCGGGCTGGATCATGCCGATCAGGCGACGGCCGTCGCGCAGCGCGTCATCGACCATTTCGAGGTAGCGCGGCTCGAAAATATTCAGCGGCATCTGCCCGCGC
>JAYVYQ010000031.1:0-8165 GCA_043784125.1 Afipia sp. | reverse complement strand
GCAGGCCTTTGGTTTTGGGCAAGCCGTCAGTTCCGTACAAAGCTGCGAAGTGTTGACGGTTGGGGATTGCGCAATACATTTCCCGCGCTGGTTTGCAGGCTTTGGCCGTGGCCTGCCGGAGACATCGATGCCCGATACCACCGTCAAGCCGAAACCGGCGACGCGCATCAAACCGAAGCTGAAGCCGCAGCGCCCGCCGCTTTATAAGGTGATCCTGCTCAACGACGATTTCACGCCGCGCGAATTCGTCGTCATCGTGCTCAAGGCCGTGTTCAACATGGGCGAAGAGATCGCGCATCGCGTGATGCTGACCGCGCACCAGAAAGGCGCCTGTGTGATTGCGGTCTTTACCCGCGACGTCGCCGAGACCAAGGCGAAGGAAGCCACCGAAATGGGTAAGGCAAAGGGCTATCCACTGTTCTTCACGACCGAGAAGGAAGAGTAGGCGGAATGGTTGTCACATCCGACGCGCTCCTTCCGCCCATCCTGAATTCCCTCGACGTGCTGGAATTCGTGGCGCGTCATCTCGATCCGCCATTGTTCGGGGCACTCGCGGAATCCATCGACGCGCGCGACGGAAAATTGCGCGTGGCGCAGGCGCAGATGAAGGACGACACGCCGGACTGGCTAATACTTGCGGCGGACGAGACGTTGGCGGCGTTCGACGGTTTGCGCAGCGCATTCGCGCAGGACGACATTCGCGGCGTGTTTCGTGCCCTGCGCCATGCGCCGCGCGCGCAGGAAGCGCTGTATCCGCATGCGGCGTCGCATCAGCCGATCAACCGCTTTTTTATCGACCACGCGCTGCGCGATAACGCCGAGATGCTGGCGCGCTGCGCGCAGCCGCCGCGTGACAATGAGACTGGCATCTTTCATTTCGACAATGACTACAGCACGTGCGGCGGTTTCTCGGTATATGTGCCTGAGACCTATACGCCCGAACGCGCGCTTCCATTGGTCGTGGCGTTGCACGGCGGCAGCGGCCACGGACGCGGCTTCCTGTGGAGCTGGCTGCGCGATGCGCGCACCTATGGGGCGATTCTCATTTCGCCGACTGCCACTGCTACTACTTGGGCCTTGATGGGCGATGACACCGACACGCCGAACCTGAACCGCATGCTCGAACTTGTGCGCGGGCGCTGGACTATCGATCCGGCGCGGCTGTTGATGACCGGCATGAGCGACGGCGGCACGTTCTGTTATGTCAGCGGGCTTGAGCCGGATTCAGCCTTCACTCATCTGTCGCCGGTGTCTGCGGCATTTCATCCGATGCTGGCCTCGATGGTGGATGCCGACCGGCTGCGCGGGCTGCCGATCTTCATGGTGCATGGCGCGCTGGACTGGATGTTTCCGGTCGATGTGGCACGGCAGGCGCAGCGCGTGCTGACGCAGATCGGCGCGCAAGTCACCTATCGGGAGATCGACGATCTCAGCCACACCTATCCGCGCGAGATCAATGCGCAGGTACTGGCGTGGCTGCGTGAGGGCTAGTCGCCTTACGGTCTGTCCATCAGTTTCGCATCGTAAATCTCGATGGTCGACGGCTCGACCAATAGCGCCGAAAGCGCCTTGATGAACTGGCGCGAGGCGGGGACCGCGAAATGCGCCAGCAATGCCGCACGATCGGTCCATTGTTCGACGAACACCAGCCGCAGCGGATTTTCGCAATCGACGTGGACATTGTGTGAAATGCAACCCGGCTCGTCGCGCGAGCGCTGCGAATGTTCGATGCCGAGGCGGCGCGCGTCCTCGAAACTGTCACGTTGAATAATGGCGCTGCCGGTCACGACGATCATGAAAATCCTCCAAAATATACCCCAAGGATAATCGCTCCGATGCCAGAGATCAAACGGAGGAGATAGCCGTCCACGTTTCCGCGCGAGAAAGTTTACCGATGCGGGAACGGGAGGGCGGCCTCCGCATTGAACAGCCATGATCCGTAAACTGCAGTCCGGCGAATTCCGCCTTTATTCGCAGATGAAAAACCCGAAGACGGGCAAGCGCCGCAACCTCGGCACTTTCAAGTCGCGCGCGGCGGCCGAGAAACACGAACGCGACGTGCAGTATTTCAAACGACACTGATTCGGCGAGCGTGAGCCGGAAAAGTGAACCGGCTTTCCGATCAAGCTCACGCTCAAATAAAGGAACTATCGATGACCATCCACAAGCGCATCGCGATCGAAAATCCGGTCAAGAAATATCCCAAGCCGCCGTTCCCGGAGCAGCAGCAGGAATGGCCGGGGCTTGCCAGCAAGATGGACCCGGTGCCGGATCACGGTGAGACAAGTTATGTAGGCTCCGGACGGCTGGCTGGTCGCAAGGCGCTCATTACGGGTGGCGATTCCGGCATGGGGCGTGCTGCGGCGATCGCATTCGCGCGTGAGGGTGCGGATGTCTGCATCAATTATCTGCCCGCCGAAGAACCCGACGCTCAAGACGTCAAGAAACTGATCGAGGATGCTGGCCGCAAGGCGGTTCTTATTTCAGGCGACATCACGGATGAAAAATTCTGCGAGCGGCTTGTTGCGGATGCCGCGAAAAGTCTCGGTGGGCTCGATATTCTCGTCAACAATGCGGCGCGGCAATTTGCGAAGAACTCGATCCTTGATATTACGTCCGCGCAATTCGACGAGACGTTCAAGACCAACGTCTATGCGATGTTCTGGACTACCAAAGCCGCGATTCCACATCTGCCGGCTGGGTCCGCGATCATCAATACCACGTCCGTCAATGCCTACGATCCTGTTGAGAATATCATCGATTATGCCGCGACCAAAGGCGCGATCATGATTTTCACCAAGGGCCTGGCCAAGCAACTCGCGGAAAAGGGAATCCGCGTCAACGCTGTTGCACCCGGCCCGGTATGGACGCCGCTACAGGTCACGGGCGGGCAGAAGGTGCATGATCTGCCGACATTCGGTGCGAAGACACCGCTCGGTCGCGCAGGACAGCCTGCGGAGCTTGCACCGCTTTATGTTCTGCTGGCGTCAAACGAGTCGAGTTTCTCGACTGGGCAAGTGTTCGGCGCGGTGGGCGGAAGTGGCGGGCCATAGCCGCCAGACGCGTCAGACTTTATCGAGGCTCGAAATCACCGCAAGGCGCTTGATCTCGTTATTCTTGTAGGCAGCAAGAAAGCGGTTGTAGTCCTTGAACGAGACGCAGCCGTTGGATGCGCCGCTCGGTCCTAGCATGTAGGTGTGAGCGAGCAGACCGTCGCGACCATGGATCGCGTCCTCGCCGCCGATGGGGTTAAGCCGGATCGCCTCGACGCCGTGGAAAAGGCTTTCGCGCAACTTCAGGTCGTAAACATGCGGCGGCGTGGCACCCCGCATGCGAACGTGAACGAAATCCGGATTGTCCATTTTGTCGCCTAGGCCCGAATGCGCTTCCAGCGTGGTGCCGTCCGGCAGATAGACCTTTTTCGCCGTGATGTCGTAGACGGCGGTATCGCGATTGAACGGCGGCTTGAGACTGATCTCGCTCTTGTCGATGGAATTGCCGGTGAGGATTCCGCCATCCGATCCCGCATAGGCGAGCGCCGGACCGCGCTCTTGCTTGCCGAACAGTTTTTCAAATACGGATTTGGCGTTGGCGGTGAGGGTCGCCACTTTATTGGCCAGCGCGATCTCCTTGCGCACCACGCTGTCTTTCATGCGCTCGCGCAAGCCGGGTGGGCGCGCGGACGGCAGCGGAACGCTTGCGACTTCGGCGGGCTTCGGCGGCGGCACAGGGGCGACGTCCGGTTCGTCCGGAATCTGAATGGTGGAATCGGCGGAGGCGACTTCAAACCTGCCGGGCGACGGCAACGATCCTGTCGTGTCGTCGGAGCGCGTGATAAATCTGTCGGTGAAGGCGACAATCGTGGTGTCAAATTGAGGTCGGGTGTCGACTTTTGCCAACGCGATGGGTTGCGTGAATGCGACGGTGCGCAAATCGGCGTGCGCGCGGGTGAGACTGAGGCCGCCGACATAAGTGTAGAGCGCCCAGGTCGCAGCCAGCGTCGCCAATACGAGCGCAATGAATCCGAGCGTGACCGAAAAAGCTTTCCGGAATGAGTGGGCTGGCGACGGCTCTCCGTCGTAAGCGAGCGCGGAGTGTTTCATCCGCCTCGAATCCGGAACCTGATTACGCACGCACTTCCCCAACGCAACTAGACGCACTCGAACACTTCATTAACCATGTTTGCCTTTGCCGCTCATTCAAGCGGCGCATCCACGAACACAGATCCACACCATTGCCCAGAAGCTCGCGATCACGATGTTTCACGGCTTCAATTCGCAATTTTGCGGAGCGGCATTAAGGCGTCATTTCGTTAAACGGAGATTAAATTCGGGGCGATCTGAAATCGCGTGAGCGCGCGTGTATGGAGTTCCACACGAGCTTCACATTCTCGCCGCAAATGGGCGCGGGGCGGTGCGCGATTTGCGCCTCAATCAGAACGGCGATGCAAGCACCACACGATCGATTGTTTTATTCGGCATGTAGAAGTGCGCGCCCATGATGAAGATCGCCGATCCGGTGAGGATCATGATGGCGACGACTGCGCCGATGCAAATCCGGCTTTCGCGCTGCGTGCTGTCGAGGTGAAACCGCATGGATTCGCTCCTCATGGACGTGAAAACAATACGCCGATGCGCGGCGCGTTCCAGCAGCAAGACTGACCTATGGGAAAAATGTTATGCGCGCTGCGGTGGATGCGCTGCGAAAGCGGCGCACGGCGTTTGCTTTGGCGTTGTCAGACGATCCGGTTCGGCTAGGCTGTGCGTCCACTTATCCAGGAGATTGCCATGAAATCTATTTTGCTCGCCGTCACCCTCAGCATGTTCGCCGCGTCGCCGGTATTCGCGGACGCCTGCAAAGCCGTCAGCGCCGATGGAAAGCCGCTGGCGGGCGCGGCCAAGACCAGCGCCATGACGAAATGCTGCAACGACAACGCCAAGAGCGCCGACGGCAAGCCGCTTGCAGGCGCCGCCAAGGATTCGTCGGTCAAGAAGTGCATGGCGAGCTAGGAACTAGCGAGCTGAACTGCTACGCACGCGACAAACGAAAGCCCCGCTTGCGCGGGGCTTTTTTTTGTTTACGCCGCAATATCGCCGGGCAGCGACGCGGTCAGCCGTCCGAGCAGATCGGCCATCGTGGCGATGTCTTTGGCCGGCCAGCGGTCACGGAAGATTTCCGAGGCAATGCGCCGGAATGTCTTCTCCGCATTGGCCGCGACCGTACGTCCGGCTTTCGTCAGCACCACGTAGCCGACGCGGGAATCGCGCGGATCTGCTTCGCGCGCCACGAGACCGATTTTTTCCATCGGCACCGTCATCCGCGTCACGGTGGACTGGCTGACGCTGAGGCGCGCGGCAAGATCCACCCGACGCAGACGCTGCAACGGGGCCTGTGTGAGCTGCATCAGCAGCAGCAATTCGTTCAGGCCCACGCCGTGCACCGAACCGAGTTCGGGCGCAAGACGGGATTCGAGGAATGAACGGGCGCGAAACAGCCGCAGAACGGCGAGGGTGGGTGTGTCTGTCATCGCCGGCATATAACCCAAGATACTTGCATATGCAAGTATCTAACAATGATTTAGTTCAAATAAATGACATCAGCGGCGCAATAGACCGCCGGCCGGATTCGGCACCGAGGGCACGGACGGCAGCGACGGCAACGCCGATGGCGCACCAAGCCGTCCGGTATCGACGATGTTGCGGTCGGGTTGGGTCGCCAGTGCGGGTGTTTGTGATGGCGTCGCAAGTCGTCCAAGCGGCTTGGTCAGCGTTCCGGCGGCGGTCGTGGCTTTCAACGCATCGCCAAGCGAAGGAGCGTTCGCGGGCAGGCCCGGCACCGATGCGCGCTGGACCAGTGGCGGCAGCGGCGCGCACAGCGATGCATTGCCAGAGCAGACCGACGCGAAGGTCCAGGTCGGCTTGAGGTCGCGCTTCAAATTCACCGCGCCGTTATTGCCGAGCGTGATGTTGGCGGTGTGGCCGCGCTGCAGAAGCTGCACGCAGCGCGCTCCCACACAGACTCCGGCCTCTCCATCTTGCAGCGTCACCAGCGTCCTGTTCGGCTGGATGCGGATGTCCAGAATGGTGCCGCGCACGCCGATGGTCGCGGTGGGCGTTTCGATCTTGTAGGATTTCTTGTCGGACTTGCCAGTGATGAAGCGGAACGCGCCCTGCGTCAGCTTGATGCTGACCGCGCTGAAACTTGCGTCCGTCGCATAGACCGTGTTGTCGATCTTGAGTGTCGATTGCGGGCCGAGCGTCAAATTGGTGCTGTCGAGCAGGATGATTTTTGCATCGCTGTCGGCTTTGGTTTGCAGCACGTCGTTCTGCAAGACGTCGTCGCCGACATTGACGCGGACGACCTCAGTGCCGCCGATGCTGCTGACATCGTTGCGCACGGCGTCTGCAAGGCCGACTTTCACCGGCTCGGCCGCAAGGGCAGGCACGAGGCACAGCCAGAGGATGCCGAGGCAGGAGGTTTTGGAGATCGATGTCATGAGGCTCACAAGCGGGGTTTGTCTGGTCAGAACCTTAGCGGCAGCGGATGGGAACAGCTACGGCCTCGCATGAGAAAAGTTGCCACGATGCAGTCAGTGAAAGACCGACGGCAGCGCGCGATGGATGAAGGCGAACGGATCGCCGGTCAGCCCGATCATGTTCAGCACCACCGCGATGGCGAAGACAACGAAGAACGCGCCGAACAGCATGTAGGCCCAGAAGCCTGCGGGATTTTCGCGGCGGTCGATGGTCCAGCCGCGCCCGGTGTCGATGATGCCGGTCTTGAGGTTCTTCCACAGATAATACGCCGACCACATGCCGAGCAGTTCAAAGAAGACGGCGCGGAGGAAGGGGTACATGGGGGGACTCAAATATCTCTATGCTTCAGATCATCTGGCAAATATTTTCCGCTCGTTAGGCGATCATGACGTTGTCGTTGTGCGTTGATGCCGTCGTCCTAAATATACAGCAGTGAAATGGCACCCCGCGGACTGGCTCCGATATCATAGGCGGTCTCAGAATCCAGATATCTCGCTTGAACGTGGTTCATGAGAGCAGTGATTGCTTTCAAAGCGTCCTTTACCATTGCCCGACTTGCAGGGGTCAGTGGAGTGACTGGTTGGTCTAATACGAGATCTAAATCTCGATACGCTAAAAGACGATTTCGCCAGTCGCGACAAAACTCTGAGCTTTTCATCGCGTCACTAAGGAGCGCTACGGCGTCTTGCTTAACTTTTTCATCATCGATCAGATCAGGAATTGTTCTGATGGAGAGATTCGACTTATCCGCGCGCCCCATGCTTTGCGGTGGGTCAGTCAATCTCGCGATATGGAGTAACGTAGCCTCCCATAAAGCATCTTGGACCGTTCTAAAAAACAGCGGAGCCGCCTCATTGAGTAGTGTTATTCTTCCTGGAGTGTCTCCAAAAAGTTCAACGTATTCTCTCCACCTCTGATGAACTTGAACTACTTCTTGCCAAAGCGCTGAGTAAAATGAGCCTAAACGCTCGCCCATTTTTTCAATGTTTTGTTTTTTAGCCTCCGAAGCGGACTGGCTAGCCATCAAAGCGGGCCTTTGAATCGGAAGTTGTCAATCCAGCTTCACTAAGTTGCTTCGACCACCGGCTGCTCCTATGAGCAGCCGGTGGTCGATCCACATGTATCGCACTTCATGCACGTGCCGTTTCGCACCAGCGTGAAGTTCGAACACTCGCCGCACATGTCGCCCTCATAACCGCGGGCTTTCGCTTCGGCGCGGCGGTCGGCCTTGGTGGGTCCGGCCTGTGCGGTTGAAGCGGCTGCTGAACCGGACTTGCTCCAGTTCTGCTGCTCCAGCTTTTCCGTCGGCGACAGATCGCGTTCCGGCTCTGCGGTTTTCAGCGCCACAGCACCTTCGGCGTCTCCATGCCTTGCACTCGCGCCGCTCGATGCAATTGCCGTGACGTTGCCGGTGCCGATCGCATCCGCGCCGCCGACGACAGCGAGCCTGTCGGTGCGCGAGCGCGTGATGCCCTTGGAGACGAACTTGCTCGAATGCGACGGATCGGGCGCCTTGCCTTCTTCCACGCCCTTGCCGATGGCGTCGAACTGCGACTCTGACGGGTCGACATGCGCGAGATCGAACCGCTCCATGTAACTCACCGCGAGTTCGCGGAACACATAGTCGAG
>JAYVYQ010000030.1:0-6127 GCA_043784125.1 Afipia sp. | reverse complement strand
ACATGCTCGGCGCATTCTTCGGATATCAATTGGCGCACTGGTTCGGCTTCTGGCCGGCGCTCCTGATCGCGCCCCTGCTTGCAGGACTGATCGGCGCGGGCGTCGAGCGCTACGGCCTGCGCAAGGTCCACCGCAACGGCCATGTCGCCGAACTCCTGTTCACGTTCGGTCTGGCGTTCGCTCTGGAAGAAATCGTGCAGATCATCTGGGGCAAGAGCCCGCTCGATTTCCGCGTGCCCGAGGTGCTCAATTTTCCGGCCTTCACAGTCTTCTCGACCAACTATCCGGCCTATAAGTTGTTCATGCTGGTGGTGTCGGTCGGCATTTTCGCCGGCCTGCTGATCGCGCTGAAGAAAACCCGCATCGGCATGATCGTTCAGGCCGCGCTGACCCACCCGCACATGGTCGGTCATCTCGGCCATAATGTCGGACGCGTCTTCATGCTGGTGTTCGGCGTCGGCACGGCGCTCGCCGCGGTCGCCGGCGTGATCGCGGGTCCTGCACTGGTTACGCAATCCAACATGGCGGGCCTGCTCGGGCCGATTCTCTTCGTCGTCGTCGTGGTCGGCGGACTCGGCTCGGTGCCCGGCGCATTCATCGCCTCGTTGCTGATCGGGCTGGTGCAAACCTTTGCGGTCTCGATGAACGGATCGCTGTCTGAAATCTTCGGACCGCTCAGTCCGGCCTGGGCGGCGACATGGCTGTCCGACATCTGGAATGTCACCGTGGCCCAGGTCGCGCCCATCATGCCGTATGTGCTGCTGGTGCTTGTCCTCACCTTCCGCCCGATGGGCCTGCTCGGGACGCGCGATACATGACCAACATCACCGCAACCGTCGCGCCGCCGAAGCCGACCACGGCCAGTCAGGCGAAATTCTATGGCCTGTGGGTTCTGACTGCAGCCGTCCTCCTGCTGCTGCCGAAGATTTTTTCCTCGGGCGGCTCGCTGACGACCTTCAGCCTGATCGGCATCTCGATTATTTTCGCGCTGTCCTACAACATCCTGCTCGGACAAACTGGCCTGCTGTCGTTCGGCCACGCGGTCTATTACGGCCTCGGCGGATTTCTCGCGATTCACACCATCAATATCATCGGCGCCAACAAATGGCCGATCCCGTTACCATTGGTGCCATTGATCGGCGGCGTCACCGGCCTCGTTTTCGCGATCATTCTAGGATGGGTCTCGACACAACGTTCCGGCACGGCCTTCGCCATGATCTCGCTCGGCGTAGGCGAACTGGTCGCGTCGTCGGCGCTTATTCTTCGCACCTTCTTCGGCGGCGAAGGCGGCGTCTCGGCGAACCGCACCAAATTGCTGAAGCTGTTCGATTGGAACTTCGGGCCTCAATACCAGATCTACTATCTCGTCGCGGGCTGGACGCTGATCTGCATGATCGCGATGTATGCGCTGACCCGCACGCCGTGGGGCCGCATGTGCAACGCCGTGCGGGACAACCCCGAGCGCGTGCAGTTCGTCGGCTACGATCCGCATATGGTGCGCTACATCGCTTTCTGCTTCGCGGGTTTCTTCGCAGGGATCGCGGGCGCTCTGTCCGCCATCAATTTCGAAATCGCCAACTCCGCCTATCTCGGCGCGGTGCAATCGGGAACGGTGCTGTTCGCCACCTATATCGGCGGCGTCGCTTTTTTCATCGGCCCCATCGTCGGCGCGATCTTCGTCACGTTCCTGTCGCTCGCACTGAGCGATGTCACGTCGGTATGGCAGCTTTATTTCGGACTGTTCTTCATCGCGGTGGTGATGTTCGCGCCCGGCGGCATCACCGGATTGTTGATGATGCACCGTCCGCTGGTGCGCAACGGCAAGCTCAACAAAGTGCTGCCGTGGTACGCGATCGCGCTGGTGCCGACGCTGGCGATGGTCACGGGATTAATGATTGCCATCGAATGCGTCGTCCACCACACCACCAATCCAAGCGACGATCCGAACATCAGGGCGTTCGGGATTCCGTTCGACGCGGCGAGCCCTGTCACATGGGGAATTGCGCTCGCGCTGATTATCGTTGGCTTCATCGTCGCGCGTATCACATGGACGTGGGTCGCACAGGCATGGGATGGCGCAACCAGCGCCCCGCCGGAACAGGCGACACTCGCATGAGCAACGCAACCGCAATCGAACTGCGCAACGTCGAAAAGAGCTTCGGCCTCACCGCCGTGATCCGAGACGTCAATCTGAAAGTCGCAGCCGGCGAGCGCCACGCCATCATCGGCCCCAACGGTGCCGGCAAATCCACGCTGTTCAATCTCATCAGCGGCTACATGAAGCCGACGACCGGCAGCATCCTGCTGCGCGATCAGGTCGTGTCGGGTTTGGCCCCCTACGAGATCAACCGCCGCGGCCTGTCGCGCTCGTTTCAGGTGACGAACGTGTTCGCCAACATGACGGTGTGGGAGAATCTTCGCTGCGCCGTGCTGTGGGCGACCGGGCATCGTTACGCGTTCTGGAAAAGTGTCGATAATCTTCCCGAGGTGCGCGACCGCACCGCGCGCATACTGCAGGACATCAGCCTTGTCTCGCGCCGCGATATTCCGGCGGGCCTCCTGACCTATGCGGAGCAACGCGCGCTGGAAATCGGCATTACGATTGCGGGCGGCGCGGATGTGATCCTGCTCGACGAGCCGACCGCCGGCATGAGCCATGCGGAGACCGAGCGCGCCGTCGCACTGATCCGCCGCCTCACCGAAGGCCGCACGCTTTTGATCGTCGAACACGACATGAGCGTGGTGTTCGGCCTCGCCGATCGCATCTCGGTTCTGGTTTACGGCAAGA
This sequence comes from Afipia sp., assembly GCA_043784125.1. Taxonomy (GTDB): domain Bacteria; phylum Pseudomonadota; class Alphaproteobacteria; order Rhizobiales; family Xanthobacteraceae; genus Afipia. The sequence continues at coordinate 3,339 of JAYVYQ010000030.1, read as the reverse complement.
TCATCGCATCCGGCACGCCTGAGCAGATCCGCAACGATCCGAAGGTCAAGGAAGCCTATCTCGGCGAGGAAGCAGCCTGATGTTGGAAATTCAGGATCTTCACGCCTATTACGGCAAGAGCCACATCCTGCAGGGCGTCGATATGAATATCGGCGCGGGCGAAGTCGTCAGCCTGCTCGGCCGCAACGGTGTCGGCCGTTCCACCACCGTGAAGGCGATCATGGGCGAAGTGCCGCCGCACGGTTCGATCAAGTTCAAGGGCCAGGATATTGCGGGTCTGCCGAGCTACAAGATCGCGCATCTCGGCCTCGGCTACGTGCCCGAACATCGCGACATTTTCCCCGGCCTCACTGTGCGGCAGAACCTGCTGCTCGGCGTCAAGGACACCAAGCGTCCCGGCAAGTGGAAGCTCGACGACATGCTCGAGATGTTTCCAAATCTCGCCGCGCGCGCCGACACCGCAGCCGGCGTGCTGTCGGGCGGTGAAAAGCAGATGCTGACGATTTGCCGCACGCTGATGGGCGATCCTGAACTGGTGATGATCGACGAGCCGACCGAAGGGCTCGCGCCCCTCATCGTGCAGCAGGTCGGCGACCTGATTGCCGAAATCGCGCGGCGCGGCGTGGCCATTCTGCTGGTGGAGCAGAAGCTCTCGATTGCGATGCGGATTTCACACCGCGTCTACGTGATGGGCCACGGCCGGATCGTGTTCGAGGGAACGCCCGCCGAACTCAAGGCCAATCAGCAGATCCGCAAGGAATGGCTGGAAGTCTGACGCGGGAATTCATTCCCCGTAACTCCGCAGCCTGTCGAGATCGAGAATGGTGACGCCGCCATATTCGAGCCGCAGCAATCCTTCCTTTTGCAATGTCTTGAGCGACCGATTGGCATTCTGGCGCGAGATGCCGGAAATCGCGCCGAGTTCTTCCTGCGTGATTTCCAGATAGCGCGTCAGATCGGGATAGAGAATCGGATTGAACAGCGAAGCTATACAGCGCGCGAGACGCGCAGTCGTACCGAGCGTGCGGCCGTGTTCCAGCAGCCCCATGAATTGCCCAAGGCGTTCATTCAGCAAACCGATCAAGAACCGATTGAAGCTGACACTGTTCTCAAGCAACTTAAAAAAGGTGGCGCGGTCCATCAGCGCCAGCCGGGTGTCGCGCAACGCAACCACATCGTATCGCCGCGCTTCATTCTTGAGCACAGTTCCCTCTCCGAACCACGCACCGGCTGTGACCCCGGTGAAGCTGAAGGTCTTGCCGTCACGCGACACGTTGCCGACACGGACAAGTCCGGTCACAACGCCGGTCCAGTATTCAAACCGGTCGCCATGCATGCAGATGAACTCGTCCGCGCTGAATGATTTTTCAACGATACCGGCGCGCGCGATTTCGATTTCGTGCTCGTTCAGGTCGCGTGACCAGGCCGCGATGCGTTTCAGATGATCTGCGGCAATCATGAACTCTTCGACCGTGGCCTTCCCGTCGTAGATGTTGCGTTGCGATACACGCGCTCTGGTATACCGCGCGCGGAGCGGATTTGCCCTGTGAATTGTCGGGCTCAAGACATTTCAAAGCATTGCTTTGCCCTAATGACAACTGCGTCAATTTCGTCATGCGGCACAAAACACCATTAGTAGAATGGCTTACCATAGCCGGTCGATGTAGGCTCGGCGGCATGGTACGAACCATAGATAAAGAGCGCGCAAAGCGCCGTATCTGGGAGGATTTGAGTGGCGGTTGCGTTAGAGGTCCGGGGAGTATCTTTGCGTTTCGGTGGCGTGCGTGCGCTGACCGACGTGAGCTTCGCCGTGAACAAGGGCGAACTGTTCTCCATCATCGGCCCCAACGGCGCCGGCAAAACCTCGATCGTCAACTGCGTCTCGGGCCGCTACACCCCGACCGAAGGCACGCTCCTTTATGAAGGACGCGACATCACCGGCCTGAAGCCGAATGCACGCGCCTCGCTCGGCATCGGCCGCACGTTCCAGAACCTTGCGCTCTTTCACCATATGAGCGTGCTCGACAACATCATGGTCGGGCGGCACCATTTGCTGAAAAACAATTTCATCACCGGGTCGCTGTATTGGTTTGGCGCGCGGCGCGAAGAACTCGACCACCGCCGCAAGGTCGAAGAGATCATCGACTTTCTCGATCTGCAATCGGTGCGCAAGGCTGTGGCCGGCACGTTGCCGTACGGTCTGCGCAAGCGCGTCGAACTCGCCCGCGCGATGGCGCTGGAGCCGAAACTCATTCTTCTCGACGAGCCGATGGCCGGCATGAATTTCGAGGAGAAGGAAGACATGGCGCGCTACATCGTCGATCTCAACGAAGAATACGGGATGACGGTGATGATGATCGAGCACGACATGGGCGTGGTGATGGATATTTCCCATCGCATCACCGTGCTGGATTTCGGCAAGAAGATTGCGGAGGGCCTGCCCGCCGATGTCTTGAGCGATCCGCATGTCAAGCGCGCCTATCTCGGCGAAGTCGATGACGTGCTAACCGATCCCGACGATCAGCCCGTCAAGGCGGAGGTGATCGCATGATCGATTACGCCGCACGCGCCGCGCAGGCCGATACGTTTCCGAAAATGCTTCGTCTCAACGCAAAGGAGCACGGCGGCGAGATCGCGCTGCGCGAGAAGGACCTCGGGCTGTGGCGCGTCTTCACCTGGAACGACTACCAGAGCCGGGTGCATGACTTCGCGCTCGGCATGGTCGAACTGGGCCTCGGGCGCGGCGACGTCATCGGCATGATCGGCGACAACCGCCCGGACTGGGTCGCAGCCGAAATCGCAACCCACGCCATCGGCGCCATGAGCCTCGGCCTGTATCGCGATGTGCTGGACGAGGAAGCGGCCTATTTGTTGAGCTACGGCGAAGCCAGACTGGTGTTTGCCGAAGACGAAGAGCAGGTTGACAAGCTGCTGGCGCTCGCCGAACGCGTGCCCAATCTCAAGTACATCGTCTATTCCGACCCGCGCGGCATGCGGAAATATGACGATCCGCGCCTGATGGAAGCCGGGAAGCTGGCGGCAATGGGCCGCGAGCGCGCCGCACGCGAGCCCGGCCTCTACGACCGGCTGGTGGATGCCACCACGGGCGAGGATGTCGCGATCCTCTGCACCACGTCGGGCACGACGGCCAATCCCAAGCTCGCAATGCTCGCCGCCGGGCGCGTGCTGAAACATTGCGCGACCTACCTCGCCTTCGATCCGAAGGGACCCGATGACGAATACGTCTCGGTGCTGCCGCTGCCCTGGATCATGGAACAGGTCTATGTGCTCGGCAAAGGGCTGCTCTGCCGGATGAAGGTCAACTTCGTCGAAGAGCCC
>JAYVYQ010000029.1:0-2941 GCA_043784125.1 Afipia sp. | reverse complement strand
GATAGCCGTGCGCGACGCCGAGTTCGAGCGCGAGATCCCACGCAGCTTTCGCATGCGCGACGATGTCGGCCTGCGGGCAGCTTGCATAGTCGAGCGGCACGGGATTCACCGCGAGGTCTTCAAAGCCGCGCGATTCACCGTGCGCGGCACGGCGATGGTTGCGGATCACGCGCAGCATGTGGTTCGCGTTTTTCTTGTAGCCGGGGAATGGGCCGAGTTCTTTCGCCATCTCGGCGGACGTGGCGTAGCTGATGCCGGTCATGACGGCGGTCAGCGCGCCGCACAGCGCGCGGCCTTCGTTGCTGTCGTAAGACAGACCCATCGTCATCAGGAGTCCGCCGATGTTGGCGTAGCCCAGACCAAGCGTGCGGTACTCGTAGGACAGCTCTGCAATCGGCTTCGATGGAAACTGCGCCATCATCACCGAGATTTCGAGCACGACGGTCCACAGGCGACACAGATGCTCATAGGCGTCGATGTCGAAGCGGCGGGTCTGCGTGTCGTAGAACGTCAAGAGATTGGCCGATGCAAGATTGCAGGCCGTGTCGTCGAGGACCATGTATTCGGAACATGGATTCGACGCGCGGATGTCGCCTGACGCCTTGCAGGTGTGCCAGTCGTTCATCGTGGTGTTAAAGTGCAGGCCGGGATCGGCACTCGCCCATGCGGCGTAGCCGATTTTTTCCCACAGGTCGCGGGCCTTGAGAGTCTTCATCACCTTCTTGTTGGTGCGGCCGATCAAATCCCAATTGCCGTCGGTTTCCACCGCGCGAAGGAAATCGTCCTTCAGCGAAACCGAGTTGTTGGAGTTCTGGCCTGCGACCGTCAGATACGCTTCCGAATCCCAGTCGGTGTCGTAGACGTCGAAGGAAATGTCGGTGTAGCCCTGCTTGGCAAACTGCATCACGCGCTTGATGAGATTGTCCTGCACCATGGCGCGGCGCGCCTGCTTGATCTCGCGGCGGAGCGCGGGATTCTTTTCGGGATCGAAGCAATCGTCGCCCGAACCTTCGCAGTTCACGCAGGCCTTCATGATGGCCTTGAGATGCTTCTGGTTGATCTTGGAGCCGGTGACGAGAGCCGCGACCTTCTGCTCCTCCTTCACCTTCCAGTCGATATAGGTTTCGATATCCGGATGATCGGCATCGACGACAACCATTTTGGCGGCGCGGCGCGTGGTGCCGCCGGATTTGATCGCGCCCGCTGCACGGTCGCCGATCTTGAGGAACGACATGAGGCCGGATGAGCGGCCGCCGCCGGACAGCTTTTCGCCTTCGCCGCGCAGCCGCGAGAAGTTCGAGCCGGTGCCGGAGCCGTATTTGAACAGGCGCGCTTCACGCACCCACAAATCCATGATGCCGCCTTCGTTGACGAGATCGTCCTCGATGCCCTGAATGAAACAGGCATGCGGCTGCGGATGCTCATACGACGATTTGGATTTGGTCAGCTTGCCGGTTTTGAAATCGACATAGTAATGACCCTGACCCGGACCATCGACGCCGTAAGCCCAATGCAGACCGGTGTTGAACCATTGCGGCGAATTCGGCGCGACCATCTGCTTGGCCAGCATGAAGCGCAGTTCGTCGTAGAACGCTTTCGCGTCGTCTTCAGATGTGAAGTACGAACCCTTCCAGCCCCAATAGGTCCAGCAACCGGCGAGGCGGTCGAACACCTGCTTGGAGGAGAGTTCAGAACCGAAGCGTTCTTTTTCCGGAAGTGCTGCAAGCGCTGTCTCATCCGGCACCGAACGCCACAGCCATGAGGGGACGGTTTCTTCCTCGACCTTCTTCAGGTGCTTGGCGATACCGGCTTTGCGGAAATATTTTTGTGCGAGGACGTCGGATGCGACCTGCGACCAGAAGTCGGGGACCTCGACATTCTCAAGACGAAACACAACCGAACCATCGGGATTGCGAATCTCGCTTGTCGTCAGCCTGAAATCCATCGCGGCGTAGGGTGACTGATCGGCTTTGGTGTAGCGGCGTTCGATTCGCATATTAGTGCCCCGTCTTTTGCCGGCGCGTCCTCGCCCGAGGTTACGCCGGAGATTTCCATTCGCGAACTGGTTCGTTCGCAGCTTGCCGTGTCGCATCGACCCATTCGTTGGAGTCGTCCGCTCCGGCCTGTTCTCTGTTCGGGGTGGTGGCGGCTTTTACATCTGTAAATGCAGGCTCAACCCTTCAACGCCTTACGCCCCGCTACGCCCCATTTTGGCCACTCGATTCCAAGTCCGTCACTTTTTCGCCATTGCGTGTTTTGCGCTGCTGGCGACCTCCAAAAAGAGCCGACAAATCCCCAATCCGTGGCCTCAACCGGCCTGCCGGAGCTGTCTGTCGGAACCCTTCTGGGAGTGTCCGGCGAGACTGAAAACTCACGCGCCTGACAAATCCAAAGCTAGGCCGACTCCGTCCGGCACGTCAAGGTCTAGTATCAAAACCTGAATCAAATACTAAATATGGGGGAAAATGCGGAATACCAGCGGGAAAAGCCATCGCCGGTGTCGTTCGCATTGCGGGAAGTATCAGTGAGTCCTTCGCAAATCCAAAGGGCAAAATTTGCAGAAATTTTCTTGCCTGTGAGTTCCGTTTTCGGTTCGCTTAAACTCTTGGAAACGCGCACTGGGTATGCGCGCAAAGCCCCGGATTCGGGTGGCTGATTCCGCGCCCGCGTGGTCTTTCTCCCCGTCATCCACACGCTCGTGGGCAAACCACCAAGGATCCAGTCAATGGACGCGCGCACGCCAGTCGAAATTCCCGTTGAGCCGCCCGCAGCCTCGAACGCCGCGATCGCAAAGCGCGCCAAAACCATCGGCTATGCGCTGCTGCTTGTGACATCCGTCGGCTGGGGCATGAACTGGCCGGTGACGAAGCGGCTGTTGGCTGAACTGCCGCCGCTGTCGATGCGCGGAATTTCCGGCGTGATCGGCGCGTTTCTTCTCGCA
>JAYVYQ010000028.1:0-2257 GCA_043784125.1 Afipia sp. | reverse complement strand
CTCATCGTCGTTGCCGGCACGGGCAATGATGGCGGAATAGCCCTCTTCGGAAAAATGCGCGCCGGCATTGTTGGCGAGCTTCCGGATCACCCTGCCTTCGCCGCGATCGACGATGACGTCGGTCACGGCGGCGGGAAGGTCGGCCCGTCCGGAAAGGGCAAGCAGGTGTTCCTGTCCCTTGGTGCTGGCAATCTGGACCAGCGTTTCGATTCCGAGCCGGCTCGAATGCGTCAGCACGTCGCCGGCGACGGCGATTTCGTCGTCCTGGGCCAGATGCTGGATCACCTCGAACGGCGCGTAGTCGAGCGGCGCCAGCCGCTTCGAGAGTTCGGCCTTGGCCCGGGTTTCGACCCGCGCGATCAACAGGCAAAGCACGTCGTCGAAGACCTGGACCTGGTCGTCGCTGAGACGGTCTCCGTCATTGAGGAAGAGATCGGTGACCTGCCGCAGGGTGTCGACCCGTCTGGCGGATGAACCGCCTCTCACGGCGTCTTCGAGTTCGGCGATGATCGAGTGAGCCGGCTGTTGCACGGAGGCAGCCTGTTTGTTGTTTCAATTTCAAGCTGCACAATGCGGATAGCCGCCTTACCCCGGCGTTAAAGCGGAACTGGGTAGAATTACAGGAGCGTCGCCGCGAAAACAGGCAAAGGCCTGTTTGCCATCGTTGCGTCGGGTGTCGGTGCAGAAGCACGCCGATCATTGCGCGGTTTGCATTCGAGATTGCTTTACCAAGCTTGCTGCGCCGCACGCGGCATTTTACGCGACAATTGGCCTCTGTAGGCGGTTTGGGAACAGCTTCCGGTACCCCGTTCCGGCTGCTATCCTCTCCAAACCGTTCCACAAAAAACTCGAATAGGAAACTGTCCAACAAGAAGCCGTCAAGCCTGGCCCGCATCCGAGGAGGAAACTCATGAAGCGCGTGCTTAAGGATTTTTTCACGACGAACTTCATTAAAGCTCTGCTTGGAGCGATCGGACTTTCCGGACTGATCATCGTCGTGGCCACCGTGTCTGCTGCCGCGCAAAAGAAATACGATACCGGCGTATCGGACAACGAGATCAAGATCGGCAACATCATGCCGTATTCGGGCCCGGCGTCGGCCTACGGCATCATCGGCAAGACGATGAGCGCCTATATGCGGATGATCAACGACAATGGCGGCGTCAACGGCCGCAAGATCAACTTCATTTCCTATGACGACGCGTACAGCCCGCCGAAAACGGTCGAGCAGGCCCGCAGGCTGGTCGAGAGCGACGAGGTATTTCTGATCTTCGCGCCGCTCGGCACCGCGTCGAACGCCGCGATCCAGAAATACATGAACACCATGAAGGTGCCGCAGCTTTTCGTCGCCACCGGCGCCTCGCGCTGGGGCGATCCCGAGCATTTCCCCTGGACCATCGGCTGGCAGCCGAACTACCGCGCCGAGGCGCGGATCTACGCCACCTACATCCTGCAGCATTACCCGAAAGCCAAGGTCGGCCTGCTCTACCAGAACGATGATTTCGGCAAGGACTACGTGCTGGGTTTGAAGGATGTGCTCGGCGACAAATATGGCCAGATGGTCGTCAGCGAGATTTCCTACGAGATCGCGATGCCGACGGTGGATTCCCTGATAGTGGCGATCAAGACCTCCAACCCCGACATCTTCATCAATATCGCGACGCCGAAATTCGCCGCGCAGGCGATCAAGAAGGTCGCCGAACTCGGCTGGCACCCGATCCACATCATGACCAACGTGTCGGCCTCGGTCGGCGCGGTGCTGAAGCCCGCCGGCCTCGAAAATTCCGCCGGCATTCTGAGCGCCGGCTACCAGATGGACGTCACCGATCCGCAATGGGACAGCCATCCTGGCATGCAGAAATATCGCGCCTTCATGGCGAAGTATTATCCGGAAGCCGATCGCTCCGAGAGTGGCCCGCTGAACGCCTACAATACCTCGACTGCTCTGGTCGAAGTGCTGAAACGCTGCGGCGACAATCTCACGCGCGAGAACGTCATGAAGATCGTCGCCAACCTGGATTTCGAGATCAACACCTATATCCCGGGAATCCGCATCAAGACCTCGCCGACTGATTTCTATCCGATCGAGCAGGTCCAGATGATGAAATTCACCGGCGAGAAATGGCAGCTGTTCGGCCCGATCATCGACGGCCACGCGGAGTAGGGGCCGTGGACTTCATCGCGTGAGATGCTACTTTCGTCATTGCGAAACGGCGACACTCAGCGTCATTCCGGGGCGATGCGCAGCATCGAACCC
>JAYVYQ010000027.1:0-2718 GCA_043784125.1 Afipia sp. | reverse complement strand
CAGACGCTGGCGCGCGCAGATCTCTCGACCGTTCCTGTTTTTGACGTTGGCGGAGCGTTGATCGCTGCTGTTCTGATCGGCAGCGCCTTCACGCTCGCGCTGCGGCCATTCATCATGAATACGCTCGGCGCGAGCGGGCCGGCGTTCACGTCCGTATTTCAAGGCGCGGTGCGCTGGCAGACCTATGTCGGTCTCGCCGTCGTTTCGAATCTTTATGGGGCGGTCGGCCTCACACTCGCATCCGTCGCCGTGGTTGCGATGATTCCGATTCTCAACGTCATCGCGGTATGGGTGCTGGCGCGTTACGCATCGCCGCAGAAACTGTCCTGGGCCGCGGTGCTCATCACGATTGCCAAGAACCCCTTCATCTGGGCTTGCGCCGGCGGCCTCGTGCTCAATCTCTTGCATATGCCGCTATCGGGCCCGGTTTATGACTTCATGGATGCGCTGGGCCGGTCGTCGCTCGCCATTGGCCTGCTTTGCGTCGGAGCAGGACTTCGGCTGCAAGGCGTTGTGCGCGCGGGCGCGCCAGCGTGGGTTTCGGTCGCGATCAAACTTCTCTTGATGCCCTTGATTGCAATCGCAGTCGCCCGCGCTCTTGGCTTGACCGGGACTAACCTCGCAGTTGTCGCTTGCTGTGCGTCCGTTCCGACCGCGTCGAGTGCCTACGTCATGGCGCGGCAAATGGGCGGCGACGCTCCATTGCTTGCGGAAATTCTCACGTTACAGACGATCCTCGCGACGATCACAATGCCAATTTTCATCGCGTGGGTCGCGTAGTCCTTACTTGCTCAACAGATACATCGTCTGCAAGGTCGCGGCGAGATTGTTGATCCCATGCAGCACAATCGTCACCCAGGTCGAACCGCTGCTGTAACGCAAATATCCGAACAGCAATCCGATCGAGAACACCTGCGCCAGAAAGAATGCGTCGTATTGCAGATGCATGCAGGTCCACACCATCGTGGACAGGAGGATGGCTCCTAGCCGCCGTAGAAACGACTCCGACCAGCCACGATAGAGAAACCCGCGCGTCATCAATTCTTCCGTCAGCGGCGCGGCAACGCAGAACGACAACACCAGCAGCCACAGCGAATTCTCGGCGCGGGCGGATTTCAGCACCTCACCCATGAATCCCGGCGAGACTTCATGGCCGACGCCGTGCGCGACCCAATCCCATCCCTGCGACAGCACCGCGAGCCCGATGGCGCCGAGCAGAAGGTGCTTCCACGAAAAACTTTGAAGCCCGAGATAGTCTGCAAACGGGATGCGCGCGAGACGCGTGGCAATCCACAACACCAGCAGCACACCGGGCAAGCCCGCGATCACCGACAGCGCGATGGTGCGTCCGTTACCCAGCATCGCGATCATCGCCGCCGCATGCATCGGCGTCTGTTGTGTCCAGACGAAATAGGCAACGACGGCGATCTGGCCGATGCCCATCGCGGCGAACACCAGAATTCCCCACAGCAACGTGCCCCAGAATTTCCAGACGCGCGGCGGTTTTTCGGCGGGCGCGATTAGCGCGGCATCAACAGTCATATGAAATCCTTGCTGAAGAAATTACGCCGGCAACGCGCGGTCGAGCAGCTTCGTCATTTGCTCAGGCGCGAGATCGATCGCGCCATACATGACGCCATGCGCTCCATTCAATCGTGTCGCAGCAAACAATTCCGCATGCGGCGGCGAAACCTCATTGAGCGCCGCCGCAGCCGCAACCAGCGCCAGTTTCTCGACCGCCAACCGCGCCACGCGCTCGGCATCGGGCGAACGGAATGATTTTGCAATGAACGCAATCGCCTCGCTGACGCCGGACAGACCTTTGGTCTGTGCTGCCAGTGTTTGCATCACGCCCATCGCAGCCTCGGCCTCGCGCGACAATGCGCGCAGCACGTCGAGGCACATCACGTTACCCGAACCTTCCCAGATCGCATTGACGGGCGACTCGCGATAATGCCGCGCCAGAATCCCCTCCTCGACGTAGCCATTGCCGCCCATGCACTCCATCGCCTCGTAGAGAAACGGCGGCGCGCTCTTGCAGGTCCAGTATTTCACCACCGGCGTCAGCAGCCGCATGTAAGCGGCTTCGGCCTTGTGGTGCGGCGCGCGGTCGAACGATTTGCACAGACGCATCGTCAGCGCGGTCGAGGCCTCGACATGCAGCGCCATGTCGGCGAGCACGCTTTTCATCAGCGGCTGATCGGCGAGGTGTTTCTGGAACACGCTGCGATGACGCGCGTGATACAGTGCATGCGCCAGCCCCGAACGCATCAAACCGGATGACGCAATCGCGCAATCCTGCCGCGTCAGCGATACCATTTGAATAATCGTGGGGATGCCGCGGCCTTCCTCGCCGAGCTTAACGGCATAAGCATTCTCGAAGATCACTTCGGACGAGGCGTTGGAGCGGTTGCCGAGCTTGTCCTTAAGACGCTGGAAATGAATCGCGTTCACTGAACCGTCCGGCTGGAAGCGCGGCATGAAGAAGCACGTCAGCCCCGCGTCGGTTTGCGCCAACACCAGAAACGCATCGCACATCGGCGCCGACATGAACCACTTATGACCTGTGATGCGATAGGCATCGCCAGCGCGCACTGCGCGCGTGATGTTGGCGCGCACGTCGGTGCCGCCCTGCTTTTCGGTCATGCCCATGCCCATGGTCATGCCGCGCTTCTGCCACCACGGCGCGAACGATGGGTCATAGGATTTGGTGCCGAG
>JAYVYQ010000026.1:0-32067 GCA_043784125.1 Afipia sp. | reverse complement strand
GCAGAGGTAACGCCACTAATTTACTCCGCACTTTGATTTCACAAGGTGAAAACGAAGGGTATTTGCAGATCGAAGCCAACGTTGCGACGGATTTAATTGGATCGAATTTATTCTACGAACGAAGCGGATTTGCGACTGCGCGATTGAAGGCGGGGGGAACAACGCGAAATCGGACTATCAACGTTCGACTTCTGCAATTAGAAACGCCAAGCCTAATTTCGCTTATGACAAAGCCGCGAAACGCCAAACCTTTTGAAATAATAAAAAATAAGACGCGATCTCTGGAAACTCCAATATATGCCATCGATCTAAATGTATTTTTCGACGCAGTAAAAAATCGCGCTCGCTCCGAAGACGCCGGAGCACTCTTTGAAGCGGCCTTTCGCCATCAGATTCGATTGGCTACTAGCGCAGAATTTGTTGCGGAATTAAAGCGTACCTCTGTAGGCGATAGCAGCGATCCAGTGCTCGCATTAGCAAAACGGATTCCAATTTTACCAAATCAAGACCAGCAAACTCTCGATGGACTTTTGCCATTGGTGACAAAGGCCGTATTTCCAGAAAGATCAAATCGAAACCAACTTCAGCGAAGCGACAAATCTGACGTGTTGCATTTAGTCCACGCTATTGCAGCAGGCGCAGCCGGTTATGTCACTAGCGATACCAAGATTTTGAGCGCACGTGATAGCCTCATGAACGACCACAATTTAGATGTCATTGGATTGGCTGAATTTGTCGATTTGCTAGAGCTTCCACCCGCTAACGACACGATCTCTGTTCGAGGGACACAGAACTTTCAAATCAAAACGCCGTCAGAAAACGAAATCGTATCGTTCCTAAGCTCTGAAAAAATCGAGATACATCCATTTCTTCCGCGCAATCAATTCTCCGCACTTAAAGCCATATCGATAAGCGATCATGAAGCAATAATTGGGGTTAGCTTGCTCGCCGTTGCTCCGAGAATTGAGCAACCTTCACGTGCCATCGTGTGCGTTAAGCAAGAGCATCCATTTTCATCAACGGTATCTGACTTTCTAATTTCCGAAATAAACCGACAATGCTCACTGACAAATGCATGTCAGATTCTGCTGTTAGATATTCCAACGCATTCGATTACGACCAGATTAGCTATTGCTCATGGGTTTCAACGAAGCTCCAACGACCCAACTATGCTGGCAAAAATTGCATTTGGAAAACCAATAACTACCACGTCTTGGACACAAGCTAGATTGGCTATTGAAAGACTGTCTGGGTTAAAGCTGCAGCAGAAATGCCCAAACTATAAGTCGCCTGCGTTAAAGCTAACGACTGCAAGCGGCTCCGAGACAAAGCTTTCGTTGTTCGAACTTGAAACAGTTTTATCTCCGACGATTTTGGCGCTTTCGAATCGGGACGCCGTCGTGGTTCCGATAACCCGCAACTTCGCTTCGATGCTATTGGGGACAGACCCTCAGCATTCGTTACTTGATGTTCCCGAAGCTATGTTTCTAAGCCGACGTACTTATTTCAATAGTACACGCGCGGCACGTGCTATGATTCGCGGCGCAGCAATTGCATTTTACGAATCAAGCGACCGGAGTGGTCAAATGGCGATTGTCGCCGTCGGTCGAATTGTCGATGTGACTTCGGTGCCGGTAACCAATGTACCTGAAGCATTGGGACGGGGCGCCGTTGTTGAGAACGTAGGGAGCTTAACCTCATCATCGCGGGTTCTGGCGACCACCTTCAACAATCTTATCGCTCTAAAAAGGCCGGTCCCACTTAAGAAACTTCGTGAAATCGGCTGCGTACCAAAGACAAATTTCGTTTCTGCGACATCCATCACAGCTTCTCATTTGAAAGCCATTCTGGACTTTGGTTGTGACTGAGAAAACAGACGTTCTAATATCTTTAAAGCCAAAGTACGCCGACAGCATTTTTGGCGGCACGAAAACCGTTGAATTAAGAAAACGTCGACCTAAAATTGAAGCCGGAACGAAAGTCTGGATTTATACAACGATACCTACTGCGGCGATTAGTGGGCACGCAAATATCGTAAAAATCGTGTCCGGAAGTACATCCAAGATATGGAAAACATGGGGACAGCAAACCGGCGTAACAAAAGCCGAATTTGACGCTTATTTTAAAGGCCGAAAATTAGCACATGTACTGGTTCTCGCTGATATTATGCGAATGAAGGAGGCTTTATCACTCTCCAGAATCAGAGAAATTATCGCTGATTTTCATCCCCCGCAATTCTATCTGCGCCTCAACGGAAACAGAGAAAAATTGAGGCTGTCTTCTCGGAAATATATTCCGGCGCGGAAAAATAATAAAAAAACCTCACATTAGTTACCCCGTTACTTACGTCTCGCACGCTCAAACAAAAACGCCGGACCTTCCGGCCCGGCGCTGAATCAAATTCCGTGAAAATGCCGCAGCTTACTTCTTGCCCTGCTGATAGGCCGAGCCGCCGCCCTTCGGCTTTTCGGATTTCGGCTTTTTCTTTTCCTTGCTGCCCTTGTCCTTGCCTTTTGCCATCGCGTCCTCCTGTTTGCGCCGCCGGCATGCCGGCTCGCGCGCATGAAATCACGTCGCGGCGATTTGGGAAAGACGTAATGCCTGTGGAAATTATCCCGCCATCCGGCGCATCGGCTTGGCCAGCGGCGCGTCGTTTTCCAGTGCGTAGCGGTTCTTGCCGCCCTTCTTGGCGTCGTAAAGCGCCTCGTCGCCGGATGCCAGCAGCCGCTGCGGATGCAGGCCGACCTCCTTGCGCCATTGCGCCACACCGATCGAGGCCGTCATCGCAATCGGCATGCCCTCGACATAAGCGGGCGTCTCGCGGCAGGCGTCCACGATCTGGCGCGCCACCGCGGCGGCCTCGCGCAGCGTCGTCGCCGGCAGCACCACGCAGAACTCATCGTCGCCCATGCGGGCCAGCAGATCGCCGGTCCGCAGCCGCGACGTGACGGTGCGGTAAAACGCGCGCAGGCATTCGTCGCCCGCCGCATGGCCGTTCATGTCGTTGATGTCCTTGAAGCCGTCGAGATCGACCATCAGCAGCGAGAACGGCTGCTGGGTGCGATCGGAGCGGACGCATTCCTCATCGAGCTTCGTCAGCAGGCGGCGGCGGTTGGCAGCGCCCGTCAGATCGTCGAGCAGCGCCAGATCCGCCACTTCGTTGCGCAGCCGGTCGATGGCCATCAAGAGGAAGCCGAAATTCCACGCCATCGAGACGAATACCAGAAACAGGATCAATGACGCCTGGAAGGGATTGAAATGGCTGAACGAGACCTCGCCGCCGAAATTCGTCAGCGCGCCCACCGTGCGGATGGAGTGAACGACAATGAACAGAATGCCGATGATGCCCGCCAGCCGCGCACCGGAATTGATCCGGCCATGTTCCTTGGAAAACAGAAGCGGCAGGGTCATCGCGATCGGCACCGACTGGCCGACCGAATAGAACAGGATCCGCATCGCCATGTCCTCGCGCACAAACGCGAAATACAGCATTCCGGCGGCGCAAAAGCCGGTGATCTGCAGCGGCAACAGCCAGCTCACCGCCCGTCCGTAAAAGCGCTGGATGCCCATGCCGCAGAGGCAGCAGGAGAAAATCAGAAACGATCCGGCGATCATAAGCGGGACCAGCGACGGCGTTGACCCGCGCATCATCGAGATGGCGGCGCCGGCCGAGGCGCAGAATGCCGCCGCAGTCCAGAACCGCGCGGCCGTAAAGGTCGGATAGCTGCGCATGACGTAGGTCCAGACCAGACCCAGCGCCAGAAAGTTGATGACGAAGACGACCCACAGCGTCGGCACACTCAGCATGGCGATCCCCTGTCCCGGCCGGTCTTGATCGACCCGCTCATGACATTTCCCCGTTGTTGCGAGCCAATTTGACGCGCACACACTTAACGGAGCGTCACTTTGAACCGTAAAACGCAGGTGTGGTTTTGAATCCGTGAACGGCGCGGTCGTGCTTACCGCGCCGTTAACCGTGACGCGTCCGAGCGAAAGAGGATTGCGATGTGGATGACGCGGACAATCGCGCGTCTGTCATAAACTCTGCACAACTTGCGATAACGCGAGACAATGTTGCGCGAATCAGTTCGGATTGGAAACGAGGCTGCGGCGAGGTTGGCCCTCCGCCCGACAGACCTCGATGTAAGAGTTTCCATTCACACAAACCTGCGAGGCTTTAGCTATGGCTAAGAAAGCAAAGAAGGCAAAGAAGGCGAAAAAGGCCAAGAAGAAGAAGTCGAAGAAGTAATGCCAAGCGGCCTGGGTGGAGCATTCCGCCCGGGCCGCTCTCAAAATCTGAACTCCAAAACAAAAACGGCGGGCCAAAGGCTCGCCGTTTTGTTTTGTGTGCGCGTTTTAATGTCTAAACATCGTCATGGCCGGGCATAGCCGTTCGAAGAACGGCGTCGCTTCGCTCGCCTATGGTCCCGGCCATCCACGTCTAACTGAATTTGCAATATAAAAGACGTGGATGCCCGGCATAAAGCCGGGCATGACGACGTAGTTGTCTCACTTGCCCGCCAGCTGGTCGGCGAAATACGCGATGGTCTTGCGATAGATGGTCGCCCTGTTCCATTCGCGCATCGCATCGAAATTCGCCGAGCCTTCGTGGTAATCAGCACC
The DNA here is from genome assembly GCA_043784125.1 of Afipia sp. GTDB lineage: Bacteria > Pseudomonadota > Alphaproteobacteria > Rhizobiales > Xanthobacteraceae > Afipia. The sequence continues at coordinate 27,444 of JAYVYQ010000026.1, read as the reverse complement.
GTTCTTGAAACCGGCGTTCTTCAGAAGATTGGCGGTGGACGCCAGCACATCCGGCACTGAACGACGCAAGTCCACATGGCCGTTGCCGTCGAAATCGACGCCGTATTTGATATAGGAACTGGGAAGAAACTGGGTCTGGCCGATCTCGCCCGCATAGGCGCCGACCATGTCGCTCAACGGCAGATCGCCGCGCTGGATGATCTTGAGCGCCGCCAGCAGCTCGCCCTGAAACAGTTCGGTGCGGCGGCAATCATGCGCCATGGTGGCCAGCGTGCGGATCACCGGCAGCTTGCCGATGTCGCCCTTGCCGAAATCCGATTCCAGCCCCCAGATCGCGACCACGATCTCGGCCGGCACGCCGAATTGCTTTTCGATGCGCGACAGCAGCGAGGCATTGCGCAGCATCATGTTCTTGCCGATGCTGATGCGCCCCGGCCCCACCCGCGTCGCAACATACTGCTCGAAGGTCTTGTTGAAGGTGCCGCGCTGGCGGCGGTCGAAATTGAGAACCGCCTGATCCTGCGTCACGCCGGACAGCGCCTGATCGATCACGCCGCGCGAAATCCCCGCAGCAGCAGCCTCCGCCGACATGGCGGCGACGAAGGCGTTGAAATCCCCGCCGCACTTGGCGGCCCAAGAGGGGGTGGAGAAGCCGAAAAGACTCATCAAAACGGCGGCCATAAGACAATTTTTGCGCATGCGCTTTTCCCTTAAATACGTGTCGCTTATAGCACGCGAAATCGGGGGAAAACGGGGCGAAGTCATCAAGGAGCGGTGATGCTATGCCCAAATTTTATCGCTTGCCGACGCTGACGGCTCACATTGACGGCCCTGCGGCGTTGGACAATGCTGCGGCACCTAATTTTATCACCAACACATTGGGGGCGACGATGAACAATGCTCTCCTGTTCGCAATAGTTGTCGGGCTGGCAAGCGCCACGCTTGGATCGGGCCAGGCCGAGGCGGCGCGGGTCTGTTCGCAGGTCAACATCCCGGTTTGCGCGCTGAAGAAGGACGGATCGAAGCAGACCTATACGAATGCCGGCTGCGCCGGGATCGACGGCGCGAAAGTGCTGCACAAGGATGCGTGCCACTGGTTCGCCTGTGTCCCGTGGCGAACGCCGGTCTGCGCGCTCGACCCCGTCACGAAGAAGCCGGCCAAATACGCGAGTGCCTGCTCGGCGGAGTATTATAACGCGGTGTTGTTGGGGGATCGGGCGTGTAAGAAGGGGTGAGGGTTTGGGCGAGATTGCTCCAGAAATTTCGGTTGTGATTGCTAAAATCCGAAGTCCGGTTCGCTCTCCTTTTTCTTGCCGATAAATCGTGGTCGCTCTGGCACGATTTCGATAGCGCGACGATAACAAGCACGAATCAAATCGAGACGCATATCGAGTTCACCTTTCGGCAAAAGAGGAAATTTTCGAGCCGTCACCTCTCGGAGTACCCTTTTATTACTCACCGGACTTTTGGAAATATCGACAACCATGACATTGTCGTTGTTGTTACAAAATTCATAAAACAGAACGCTCCTCCACATGCAAAATTGAATGTCATCCGGAATGTTCTCTTGGCGTGGTTGAAGGGCGACTGCCCATTCAGATTTTGTATGTTCGGAACGATACCTACCGACCAAGGCCGCCTTCACAGAGTCACCGCTAGGAAGCCAATAAGCACTGGCGGGTACGCTATTTCCTTTCCACTGATGCTTTACAGCGAAATTATAGAAAAGCTCGACGCCATTCAAAATTGAAGTATGCGCAAGAGGATCGACGGATGACCGCACGGCACGTCGAAGCGCGAGTTTCGACATGCCGCGCGTCATAACTACTGGAGCGACGTCGCGAAGCCATCCCAACGTGACCGTGGGCAACGGTGTTTTCCGAAATTTAACACAGGCGTCCAATATCGCTTCTTCTGATCGATACCAGAAACGAACTATTTCGTGGACCGGAGGCAATCGTTCATTCATGCGTCGATCTTATCTGAGTCTTGAAAACAAAAACGGCGGGCTTTTGGCCCGCCGTTTTGATTCGATGCATGCGTTGTGTGCTGCAATCAATTATCCAAGAAGCTCCGCAGCTTCCTGCTTCGGCTTGGATGCTTGAGTTTCCTCAAAGCCTTCGCCTCGATCTGACGGATGCGTTCGCGCGTCACGCTGAACTGCTGGCCGACTTCTTCCAGCGTGTGGTCGGTGTTCATGCCGATGCCGAAGCGCATGCGCAGCACGCGCTCCTCGCGCGGCGTCAATGACGCCAGCACGCGGGTCGTGGTCTCACGCAAATTGCTCTGGATCGCCGCATCGATCGGCAGGATCGCGTTCTTGTCCTCGATGAAATCGCCGAGATGCGAATCTTCCTCGTCGCCCACGGGGGTCTCGAGCGACAGCGGCTCCTTGGCGATCTTGAGAACCTTGCGCACCTTCTCCAGCGGCATGCCGAGTTTTTCGGCGAGTTCTTCCGGCGTCGGCTCGCGGCCGATTTCGTTGAGCATCTGGCGCGAGGTGCGCACGATCTTGTTGATGGTCTCGATCATGTGCACCGGAATACGGATGGTGCGCGCCTGATCGGCGATGCTGCGCGTGATCGCCTGGCGAATCCACCACGTCGCATAGGTCGAGAATTTGTAGCCGCGGCGGTATTCGAATTTATCGACCGCCTTCATCAGACCGATGTTGCCTTCCTGAATGAGATCGAGGAATTGCAGGCCGCGGTTGGTGTATTTCTTCGCAATCGAAATCACGAGGCGCAAATTGGCTTCGACCATTTCCTTCTTGGCCTGGCGCGCTTCGCGCTCGCCCTTCTGCACGCCGTGGACGATCTTGCGGAATTCGCCGATCTCCAGACCTGTCAGCGCGGCCAGCTCCTGAATGTTCAGGCGCAGATCCTTGATCTTGTCTTTTTCGACCGCGACGAAATTCTTCCAGCCCTTGGCGGCCAGTTTCGACACGCGATTGAGCCAGCGCGGATCGAGTTCCGAGCCTTGGTAGTTCTTGAGAAAATCTTCGCGGCCGACGCCGTGGGAATCGCCGAGGCGAAACAGGCGGCCCTCGAACGACACCAGTTTCTTGTTGATGTCGTAGAGCTGCTCGACCAGCGAATCGATGCGGGCCTGATTGAGACGCAGCGACTTCACCTCGACGATGATGTCGTCCTTGAGCTTCTTGTATTTGCGCTCCTGCGCAGGCGAGAGCGTCTCGTTCTGCAGCTGGTTCTGGATGTCCTGCTCCTGCAGGCGGCGCAGCTTCTTGTAGTTGTCCGCGATCTTGTCGAAGGTCTCGACGACCTTCGGCTTCAGCTCGGCCTCGATGGCGGCGAGCGACATCTGGTTTTCGAACTCGTCGTCGTCGTCGTCATCGACCGGAGGTGCGGCGGCTTCTTCGCCGTCAGCGGGCGCTGCACGGAACGGCGTTGCGGATGGAGGTGCTGCCGGCGGCGACGCTGACGGCGGGACTGCGGCCTGCGACGAGATCACCTGCACGGTGCCGTCGGCATTGATGATCGCATTGGTCGGCTGGCCATCGGGGCCGATGGGGCCTGCGATCATCGCGGGGTTCATGTTGTTCTTGGCGTCGGGACCGGCGTAAGTCGCTTCAAGATCGATGATGTCGCGGAGGAAAATCTTTCCTTCGTTGAGTTCATCGCGCCAGATGATGATGGCCTGAAAGGTCAGCGGGCTTTCGCACAGCCCTGCGATCATCGCCTCGCGGCCGGCCTCGATGCGCTTGGCGATGGCGATTTCGCCTTCGCGCGACAGCAGCTCGACAGTGCCCATCTCGCGCAGATACATGCGCACGGGATCGTCGGTGCGCTCGCCGGGCTCGGATTTCTTGACTTCGGTGACGGCCTTCTGCGTGACCTCGACAAGCTCGTTGTCGGTCTCGTCGTCGGCCTCGTCCTTGTTTTCCTCGTCGCTGTCGCCGTCGTCGGACTCAGACACGTTGATGCCCATGTCGGAGAGCATCGCCATGATGTCTTCGATCTGTTCGGGCGAGGTGGTGTCGGAGGGCAGCACTTCATTGAGCTGATCGAAGGTCACGAAGCCGCGCTTCTTGGCCTGCTTGATCATCTTCTTGACGGCGGCATCGGACAGATCGAGCAACGGCGAGGGCGCGTCGGGTCCATCCTTCTCAGGCGTGTCGGCAGCCTTCTGATCTTTGCTGTCCTTGATCGCTGCCGTCTTTGCCTTGGTGGCCATTCACTGCTCCTGAAACGCGGTCCGCATGGATGCGGAAAGGGCGGCGCCGTGACAGCACCACCCGTGTCGAATTGAGGTTTGGCCCAGACTATTAGGCGAAGGCCGTTAAGCGACGATTAACCCTGTTTTTGCGGGTAAAAACCCGGTTTGGCGAGTCTTTTTAAGGCCTTGGCGGACGCTCCGGGCAGCAATTTTTCAGTTCATACGCTGCGCTGGAACCGGCCCGAGGATTCGCCAAAGCCCTCGATCAACGCTTCAAGGCCGTCCACTTCGGCAAGCCGGGCTTTCACATCGCGCAACCAGCCCATATTGGCTTCGTTGCTGTCTTGCCCGAGCGCCATTTCGGCGTCCTTGAGTTCTCTAAGTAAGGAGTGCCACTGGCGATGCAAGGCAACCAATTGGTGCCATGTCGAAAGAACGTCCTCGCGTGCGGCACCTGGCTCCGCGCCCCACACATCCTTGGTGGTCAGCGCCCGCTCAATGCGTTGTAAATGCTCGGAAAATCCTGATTTTTCGAGGTCGCCACGGATTTTTTCGCTCTGCTCGGCGGGGTCGGACTGATGGCCATGATCTTTGGCAAAAGCCGCGATGATGGCGGCGCGCAATTTGTTGGCTTCGGGATGTGCCAGTTCCAGCGCGGCGGCTTCTTCCAGATGATCGTGCAGCAGCCAGGGGTGATTGATGAGCGATTGCAGAATGAGCGCCTCGCGCCGCGAGATCGCACTTCGCTGGCCGCGCATGATCGGCGAGTTGGCCAGATGCGGGGACGCGACCTGATACGGCCCCCGCGCGATGGTGCGCGCGGCTGTGGATAGACCGCCCCGGAAGTCGCCGCGCCTTCCCCCGGCGCCGTCATATGGCGCCCGCGGCTGAAAACGGCGCGCTGATTCGCTAGCGAAGCCCGGCTGGCTGAAGTTGCCCTGCTGGCGATAACCGCCGCCACGCTGGCTTTGCTCCGGCGCAAACGCGCGTTGAAGGCGCTGGGTGAAATCCTGCCAGTAATAACGCCGCACGGTTTCATCGCGGATGCCGTTCGACAATTCCTTGATCCGCGCTTCCAGCGCTGCTCGGCGTTCCGGCGTAGCGAAACTTCCGCCCTCGACTTCGCGCGACCATAGCACTTCGCCGAGCGGTTTTGCTGCGCTGACAACTTCCTCGATGGCGGCGCGTCCGCCGGAACGCGCGAGATCGTCAGGGTCCTGGCCTTCGGGCAACAATGCGAAGCGCAGACTTTTTCCGGGCTTGAGATGCGGGAGCGCCAGATCGGCGGCACGAAACGCCGCGCGCTGTCCGGCACCGTCGCCGTCGAAACATAAAATTGGCTCGTCGGCCATTTTCCAGAGCAGCGCGAGCTGGTTTTCCGTCAGCGCGGTGCCGAGCGGCGCGACCGCGCCGGGAAATCCCGTCGTCACCAGTGCGATGACATCGACATAACCTTCGGCGACGATGAGCTGCGCGCCGTCATGCGTCGCCTGCCGCGCGGTGGCGAGGTTGTAGAGATTGTCGCCCTTGTGAAACAGCGGCGTCTCCGGCGAATTCATGTATTTGGCCGGCACGTCCTTTTCGAGCGCGCGTCCGCCGAATGCGATCACACGATTCCGCACATCCGTGATCGGAAACATCACGCGGTCGCGAAACCGATCGTAAGGCACCGGAATGTCCTCACCGCCGATCAGCAATCCGGCTTCGACCATGTCCTCGACCGAAATCCCCTGCGCGCCGAGATGTTCTTTCAGCGCGAAACGTTCGGGCGATGCATAGCCGATCCTGAACTGAAGCTGCGTCGCGGGCGTGATCGAACGGTCGCCCAGATAGCCGCGCGCTTTCGCGCCATTGCGCGAGGTCAGCGTGTCGGCAAAGAATTTCGCCGCGAGGTCCATCACGTCGTAAAGCGTTTTGCGGCGCTGCTCGTGACGCGCGGCATCCGGCGTCACCGCAGGCAGCGCCATGCCGGCCATCGACGCGAGACGCTCGACCGCTTCGGGAAATCCGAGGCCTTCGGTTTCCATCACAAACGAAATAATATCGCCATGCTTGCCGCTGGAGAAATCGTGATAAAAACCCTTCTGGTCGTTGACCGTGAAGGACGGTGTCTTTTCCTGATGGAACGGCGACAGGCCTTTGAATTCCTTGCCCGCCTTCTTCAATTTCACGCGGCGGCCCACGACTTCCGAAACCGGGAGCCGGGCGCGCAGATCGTCGAGAAACTGGGGCGTGAAGCGCATGAGAATCGGAGCCTTTGCAACCGACCATCAATATAGGGTCGCGGCCACGTTCTCCCAAATGGGGCGTGTTTGTCGCCGCTATTCACAGGCTTTGCGCGGCTTAAAGCTGCGAAATCGGGCTCACCGGCGCGACCGGCGCACCCTCAACCACCTCGTCGCTGACGATCAGAAACTTCTTCAGGTCCATCCGCCCGAACGTGGTCGAGATCGCAACGTCGGCTGCGTCGCGTCCGGTGCCCATCAGGATGCGTCCGATGCGCGGCTTGTTGTGGCGCGAGTCGAATGTGTACCATTTGCCGGACAGATAGACCTCGTACCAGCCGGACAGATCCATCGGCGCCGGATCGTAGGGAATACCGATGTCGCCCATATAGCCGGTGACATAGCGCGCCGGAATGTTCATGCAGCGGCACAGCGTCAGCGCCAGATGCGCGTAGTCGCGGCAGACGCCGACTTTCTCCTGAAAAACATCGAACGCACTCTTGGTCGGCCGCGCATGTTCGTAACCGAACTTCACGTGGTTATGCACCCAGGCGTTGATCGCCTGCACCCGCGCCCAACCCGTCGGCGTGTTGCCGAACTGCGCCCAGGCGAAATCCGTCAGCCGATCCGTCTCGCAATAGCGGCTCGCCATCAGATAGAGCAGCACTGCGTCGGGCAATTGCTCGATCGGCATCTGCTGCGCTTCCGGCACGATGGCGTCTTCCATGCCGGTGTCGCGCACCAGTGCATCGAGCTTGAAGGTGATGCCGCCCGGAGGCGCGGTGAGCCGTCCGCAGATATTGCCGAAACTGTCGTGATAATAGCGAATGCGAACGTCGGGATTGGTGACGATGGTTTCTTCGCCGACAATGTCGCGCGCGCGCGACGGATGAATCCGCATCATGATGACCATCGGCGTCGCCGCTGCGGCCTCATAAACAATTTCAAATCCCACCCGGATCAGCATGCCGTCTGCACCTTTGCTTCGTCGCCGGCTGAGACAACACGAATGGAAACATTCATCCCAAGAAACGCAGCCGCCGGGCCGGCGTAAGTGCCGTGCAGCGGAATGGCCTGATGCGGATCTCGCGCCACCGCGACGCGAACGAGATCGCGATTGCCGACGATGCCATTGGTCGGATCGAACTCGACCCAGCCCGCGCTCGGCAGATAGGCACGCACCCACGCATGGGTCGAGCCGCCGCCGACATAGCCGTGAGATTTATCGCCGGGAATGAAAAGATAGCCGCTGCAGAAGCGTGCGGCGATGCCGAGACGCCGCAGCGCCTCGATCATGAACAACGCGAAATCGCGGCACGTTCCGGATTTGAGACTGAGCGTGTCGAGCGGATGCTGCGTGCCGTGTTCGTGACGCTTGCGATAGCCGAAGTCCTTGCGCACGCCATACGTCATGCCGACGAGAATATCCAGTGTCTTGGTGCGTCCGCCTTCGCTTAAGAATTGTCGCGCCCAATCCGCTAGCGCGCCATCCGGATCGCTGTATTGCGGCGTGATCGACGGGAGCAAATCCGGCAATTCCTCGTGGTCATACTGAAACGGATAATAGTAAGCCTTGTCGCCCGTTTTCAGTGCGACCTCGTCGAGCGGATAGTGTTCGACTGTCACCGTGCTGGTGAAGGACAGGCTGTTCGACACGGCGTCGAAATTCGCGATCGCGACGCTGTTGCCGAACACGTCGTGAATCCAGCGCAGCGACGACGGCTTCGGCACGATCTCGAGTTCGCTCGACAGCACGCGCAGGTCATGTCCGTCGCGCGGCCGCAGCATCACGCGGTGCTCGCCGAAACCGACCGGGCGGTCGTAGCGATACTCTGTCTTGTGGTGAATCGTCAGCAAGGGCATCGTGCTGTTCTTGATGTCGGCTTTCATGAGGCCAATGGTACACGCTATCCGGCTTCAAAACCGGCTAATTCTTGAGCTTGAATGCCAAACCGCTAGGCAATGATCGAGAAAATGACCCTGCACGACGAAGCCGACACTTCATTACTCCTGACAAGCGATGAAGTTCCACCTGTGCTGGAAGAAAACGCGGACAGCGCGTCGCCGTTCTTTTTTACGTGCGACCACTATGGACGGCTGATCCCGCGCGCGCTCGGCGATCTCGGTGTCTCGGAAAGCGAACGTGAGCGTCACATCGCATGGGACGTCGGCATCGCGGGTGTTGCGACACAGCTTGCGCGCGAGATGAACGTGCATCTGATCGCGCAGCGTTACTCGCGCCTCGTGATCGACTGCAACCGCCCGTTCACGTCGCCCGGATCGATTCCGCTCATCTCCGAAGCGACGGAAATTCCCGGCAATGGCGGATTGAGCGCGGAGCAAGTCAACGTGCGTCGGCGCGCGATCTTCATGCCGTATCATGCGCGCATCACGCAGGCGCTCGACGCGCGGCATGCGCGCGGACAACCGACCATTCTGGTGTCGCTGCATTCGTTCACGCCGATCTATGCCGGCATCAAACGGCCGTGGCATATCGGCACGCTGTATCATCGCCACACGCAGCTTCCATCATTGCTGCGCGATGCGTTGCGCGCGGAAGGCGATCTCGTCGTCGGCGACAACGAACCCTACGCGGTGGATGACGCGACTGACTACACCATTCCGGTTCACGCGGAAAAACGCGGGCTCATCAATACGGGAATTGAAATCCGGCAGGACCTGATTGCGGATGGGCCGGGTCAACAGCAATGGGCGGAGCGCCTCGCGCGCATTTTCGGCGCGATTGAAGAAACGCTGCGCGCAGCTAAGCTGCTCGCGCCCTGACATCTGAAGCTGAAAATACAGATGTTTAAGGTCGCAAAAACTCACCGCTTGACAGGCAACCATTTGGTTGCCTATTATCCGGACCATGGATGAGGTCTTCAAGGCACTGGCCGACGGTTCGCGGCGTTCACTGCTGGACAGGCTTCATGCGCGCAACGGTCAGACGCTGCTCGAACTCTGCGACGGTCTTGCCATGACGCGGCAGGCCGTGACCAAGCATCTTCGGATTCTCGAGGATGCGAATCTCGTGACCACGCTGAAGCATGGCCGCGAGAAGCTGCACTATCTCAACCCTGTGCCGATCCACCAGATCGGCGATCGGTGGATCGCGAAATTCGAGCGCGCAAAACTCGTGGCGCTCGCCGAATTGAAACGTCAACTGGAGAAGCGTGATGAGTAAACCCGAATTCGTCTACACCACTTTTATCCGAAGCACGCCGGACGCGGTTTTCCATGCGTTGAGCGACACGGCGTTCACCGAGAAATACTGGATGGGATGCAGCCTGCATTCGGATTGGAAAGTCGGCTCGCCGATGCGCATGGACCGTTTCGGCAAGACGGTCAACGAATGCGTCATTCTCGAATCCGACCCGCCGCGCAGATTGTCCTATAGCTGGCATTCCATTCTTGACGAGCACATGAAAAAGGAAAAGCCATCGAAGGTGACTTTCGTGCTCGAACCCCGCGACGGCTTCGTGAAGCTCACCGTGACGCACGAAGGTTTCGCGGAGGGCAGCACGACGCTGCCGAGCATCGCCACCGGCTGGCCGATGGTAATGGCGAGCCTGAAGAGTCTGCTCGAGACTGGGAAATCGCTGCACATCGATCCCAACAAGGACGCATAATGAATGCGAGCGAAGCGAAGCAATCCAGTTTGTGTTTTAGAAATGGATTGCTTCGTCGCTGCGCTCCTTGCAAAGACGTTTACCCCAGCGCCCGCAATTCCCGTCGCAGCACTTTGTCCGTCGCGGTCATCGGCAATTCGGTCGCGAATTGAATGAAGCGCGGATATTCGTGCGCGGCGAGTTGTACCTTGATGAAGTCCTGAATGTCCTTCGCCAGTTTATCGCTGGCCTCGAATCCGGGGCGCAGCACGATCCATGCCTTGATCGATTCGGTGCGGATCGGATCGGGAATGCCGACCACCGCCGCCATCGTCACCGCCGGATGCTTCATCAGCGTGTGTTCGATCTCCGATGGTCCGACGCGATAGCCCGCCGTCGTAATGACATCGTCCTCGCGGCTGACATATTGAAAATATCCCTTGTCGTCCTGCACGCCGAGATCGCCGGTCAGCAGAAAGCCGCCGGCATATTTTTTCGCCGTCGCCTCCGGGTTGCGCCAGTATTCCAGCATCATGCATGGGTTCGGCGCGCGCACGCCGACGATGCCACGCTGGCCGCGCGGCAACACCTCGCCGTTTTCACTGACGATCTGCACGTCGAAGCCCGGCGTCGCGACGCCCATCAATCCCGGCACGATCGGAGTGATTTTTGAATTGTTGCTGACGACGAGATTGCACTCGGTCTGGCCGTAGACTTCATGCACGTCAATGCCGAAGGTGTTACGCACCCATTCCAGCAGTTCGCCGCCGAGCGACTCGCCGCCGGACAGAATGCTGCGCAGCTTGACGCCGTCATGCTTGACGCCGGCCCGTCGCATGAGTTTAAGCGCGGTCGGCGGCAGAAAGGCGTTGCGCACCTTGTAATCGGCCATGAGTTGCATCGCCGCGTGCGGCTCGAATTTTTTCGCGCGATGGCCGACGACGGGAACGCCGTGATACCATGCGCCGAGCAGCGCATTGTAAAGGCCGCCGATCCACGCCCAGTCCGCCGGAGTCCACATGATGTCGCCGGGCTTTGGAAAAAAATCATGCACCATCTCGACGCAAGGCAGATGGCCGAGCAGCGCGCGGTGCGCGTGCAGCGCGCCTTTCGGATTTCCGGTGGTGCCGGATGTGTAGATGATGATCGCCGGATCGTCGGCAGCGGTATCGATGCTGGTGAAGTCGCCTGAGGCATTTTCAATCGACCGCCAGAACGATTTCGCGCCCGCTAGGAGTGTGTCGCTCGTCACGTAAATATGTTTCAGGTCCGGCAAGCGGCTGCGAATTTTCTGCAACTTCGCGAAGCCGCCTTCATCGGTCACGACAACTTTAGCATTGCTGTTGGACAGGCGAAATTCCAGCGCGTCCTCGCCGAACAGCGCGAACAGCGGAATTGAAATCAGCGCCGAACGCCACGCCGCCAGATGCGCGACGGGCAGTTCGATCGATTGTGACAGAAACACCGCGACACGGTCGCCGCGCACAAGGCCATCCGCTTTCAGCACATTGGCGAAACGCTTCGACCAATCCTGCATCTGCCCGAACGTCAGATCGCGCCTGTCTCCGTCTTCATCGACGTAAATCAGCGCAAGCTTATCGCCCGCGTGCCGGTCGCAACAGGCGGTCGCCATGTTGAACCGCGCCGGAATGTCCCAGCGAAAATCGCGGTAGAGTTTGTCGTAAGTGCCGGTTTCGGTGAGCATGGCGTCTCTCCCGCGAGCTACCCTGCCAGCGCGGCCTTCACCAATCCGCTGGCCTTGCCGAAATCCATCTGGCCGGCATATTTGCCGCGCAAAACGCCGATCACCTTGCCCATGTCCTTCATGCCGGCGGCGCTCGTGTCCTTGATCGCAGCGGCGATGGCGGCCTTCACTTCGTCGTCGGACATTTGCTTGGGAAGATACGCGGTGATGATGGCGATTTCCTCGCGCTCTTGATTCGCAAGCTCCTCGCGGTTGCCCTTGACGTAAAGCTCGACAGATTCCTGACGCTGCTTGATCATCTTCTGCAGAACGCCGAGAATGTCCTCATCCGACAGCGGCGGCTTGCCCTGCCCGCGCGCCTCGATGTCGGAATTCTTCAGCGTCGAATTGACCATGCGCAGCGTGGAGAGCTTGCGCTCGTCCTTCGCTCTCATCGCGTCCTTGACGGCGTTGTTGATGTCATCGCGCAGCATGTTGGTCTCCCTCGGTCGTCTTCATTTTAGGCCGTTCGGCGCAGCAGCGCCATCAAAGCGCTACATCCGCATCCAATCAAGCAAAGCCTGCGTCACGGCCTCCGGCTTTTCCACCAGGGTCATGTGTCCGCACTCCGGAATCACCACAAGCTTCGCGCCGGGAATGGCTTTCGCCATTTCGTGCGAGAATTCGTTCGGCACCATGTTGTCGGTGTCGCTGGTCAGAACCAGCGTCGGGCATTTGACGGAGGCCAGCAACGGCCGCGAATCCGAGCGCGACATGATGGCTTCGAGTTGCGCGATGAATCGCTCCGAGCCGACATCGTCGGCCATGTCCATCACGATCTTTTTCAGGCCTGCGTCGTTCATCCGTGCCGGATGGACGAACTTCGCGAACAGCTTGCCGACAATGGCCGGATAGCCGCCCGCTTTGGTCTCGGCGATCAACGCGTGGCGCCCTGCGGTCGCTTCCGGTGTTTCAGGACGCGCCGATGTGTTCAGAAGACCCAGCCGCGAAATCCGCTCGGGCGCTTGCCGAAATATTTCCAGCGCGATGTAGCCGCCCATCGAATGTCCGGCGAGTGCAAAGCGCTGCGGCGCTTCGTCCAGAATCCGTTTGGCGATTCCCGCCATGGTGTTGTCGCGGATATGATTGGGAAACATCACCGGCCCCATTCGCCACAGTGAAGGGAGTTGGGGCGCATAGATGCGCGGCGAACAGACAAGACCGGGAACGAGAAGAAGCGGAAGCGTTTCGGCCATGTGCGTTCACTCAATCATGTATTGAAACGGAAATGCATCACGTCGCCGTCGGCGACGACGTACTCTTTGCCTTCGAGGCGCAGCTTGCCGCCATCGCGCACGCCCGCCTCGCCGTTGAGCTTGATGTAATCGTCATACGCAATCGTCTCGGCGCGGATGAAGCCTTTTTCAAAATCGGTATGAATGACGCCCGCCGCCGCTGGGCCCTTGGTGCCCTTGGTGATGGTCCAGGCGCGCGCTTCCTTCGGCCCGACGGTGAAATAGGTGATGAGATGCAATAGCTCGTAGCCGGCGCGAATGAGCCGGTCGAGGCCCGCTTCCTCTAAGCCCAGCGTTTCGAGAAAATCCACACGCTCGGCGCGCGACAACGTCGCAATCTCGGATTCGATCTTGGCGGAGATCGCAACCGCAACCGCGCCCTCTTTCTTGGCGTGCTCGAACACCTGCTTGGAAAAATTGTTGCCCTGCGCGGCCGAGCCTTCCTCGACGTTGCAGACATAAAGAACGGGTTTCGATGTCAGAAGTCCCAGCATGCGAAACGCGCGTTCTTCTTCGGGCTTGCGCTCGAGAAACCGCGCGGGCTTGCCCTCGCGCAGCAATTTCAGCGAACGCTCGACCAGTTCGAGTTGCTCCTTGGAATCCTTGTCGCCGCCCTTGGCCTTCTTCGTCAAATTGTCGACGCGCTTCTCAAGGCTCTCCATATCGGCCAGCATCAACTCAGTTTCGATAATCTCGATGTCGTTGAGCGGCGCGATCTTGCCTTCGACATGGGTGATGTCCGAATCTTCAAAGCAGCGCACCACATGCGCGACCGCATCGACTTCGCGGATGGTGGCGAGAAACTGGTTACCGAGGCCCTCGCCCTGCGACGCGCCTTTCACCAGACCGGCGACGTCCACAAACGTCAGCCGCGTCGGAATGATCTGCGCGGATTTTGCGATCTCGGCCAGTTTGTCGAGACGCGGATCGGGCACGGCGACTTCGCCGACATTCGGCTCGATGGTGCAGAACGGATAATTTGCCGCCTGCGCCGCTGCCGTTTCGGTCAGCGCGTTAAAGAGTGTGGACTTGCCGACGTTTGGCAATCCGACGATGCCGCATTTGAAACCCATAATCTTCTTTCGGTTAGTCTACGCCGTTATCCGGTCTATTTCAGTCTGTCATACGCGGGCATAGCCGTTCGAAGAACGGCGTCGCTTCGCTCGCCTATGACCCGCGTATCCATCTTCTTTGGAAAGATGGATCACCGGATCAAGTCCGGCGATGACAGTCATTTTTCAGGCGGCTTTTCGCCCTCGTCCTTCTCGCCGAAACCCTTTGCATCCATCGCCAGATGCACCTTGTTCTGAAACGCCGAGTCCTGACCGGCCACGATCAATCCCGCATTCTCCGCAACGATGTCGCACAATGCGATCACCCAGGGCTGCTCGCTTTTCGCGAAATCGTTCAGCACATGCGCGTGCACCAATTCCTTGACGCCGGGATGTCCGACGCCGAGCCGCACGCGGCGATACTCGTTGCCGACATGCGCGGAAATCGAACGCAATCCGTTATGCCCCGCGATGCCGCCGCCGATCTTCACGCGCACCTTGGCAGGCGGCAATTCGATCTCATCGTGAAACACCGCGATGTCGCCGACCTCGATCTTGAAAAACTTCGCGGCCTCGCCGACCGACAATCCTGAGTCGTTCATATAGGTGGTCGGCTTGAGGAGAATAATGCGCTCGCCACCGATCGTGCCCTCGGACGTCTCGCCCTGAAAGCGACGGCGCCACGGACCAAATCCGTGACGCCGTGCGATCTCGTCGACAGCCATGAACCCGATATTGTGCCGGTTGCCTTGATACTTCGTGCCGGGATTTCCCAGTCCGACGAACAGGCGCATGACCTAGTGTCCCGAATCCGAAGTTCGTTTCGTTTTTCAGCATCTTCCGAGCGAACTTCGGATTCGAAAGGACACTAGGCAATTATAATTCTGGTGGAGTTTAGGATTTGACCTTCGCGTGCAAACTTCCCGCAGGCAGTTCGCGAAGGTCAAATCCACTCCACCAGCGGGTTCTTTCCGCTGTTTACTTCTTCTTGTCGCCACCGCCGGCAGGTGCCTTCGCAGCACCAGCCGCTGGCGCTTTCGCACCGGCCGCAGGAGCAGCACCAGCCGCAGGAGCAGCACCGGCTGCGGGAGCAGCACCGGCCGCAGGAGCCGCACCGGCCACTGGAGGCGCGGACGCAGCAGCAGCGGCAGCCGCAGCCGCCTTCAGTTCTTCGGCGTAACCCGACGGCGGCACGATCGTGACCAGCGTCGCATCGGGGCGCGTGAACAGTTTTACGTTACCCGGCAATTTGACGTCGGTGATGTGCAGCGAATTGCCGATGTCGAGCTTGCCGACATCCACTTCGAGATATTGCGGAATGTTGTCGGCCGGCACTTCGAGGTCGATGTTGTGCGTCACGATGTTGACCGCGCCACCGCGCTTCACGCCGGGCGAAGTTTCGGCATTGAGAACGTGCAACGGCACGCTGACGCGGATCTTGGCGCCTTCGCCGAGCCGCAGGAAATCCACATGCAGCGGGAAATCGCGCACCGGATCGAGCGCGAAGTCGCGCGGAATCACGCGATGCTTTTTGCCGTCGAGTTCGATGTCGTGAATCGTCGTCAGAAAACGTCCGGCGCCGATGCGCAAACGCAGTTCCTGATCGTCGAGCGAGATCGTGAGCGGGGGTTGGTTGTTGCCATAGATCACTGCCGGGATACGGCCAGCGCGACGTTCAGCCCGGGCGGCCCCCTTGCCGGCCTTCGGACGAGCGGTCGCCTTCAATTCCTTGACGGTCGCCATTGTTACGTTCCTTGGTTTTCAAAAGTGAAGGGCCGCTAAGCGGCCCGGTTTTACGCCACGACAAGCCTCCAGGGGTGCGGGGGTCGCAGACGTGGCGGGTTTCTAGCCGCTGTAAGCCGCAATGACAAGGAAATGAGGGGCCAAAGTCGCCGGTTTTCGTTCAAAACGGCCAGTTTTTAGCTGAATCGCAGGCCGCAACCAGCATCGCGAAGCTCTTGGAACCGGCGAGACCGCATCGTCACCATCCGGTCGCGAAACCAAGCTTTAACGATACGCTTTAAGGGTCGGGAACGGGTTCTCTTGTATCTGTCGTTACTTATGTAATGCACCCGAAAGTCCGGCATGGCGCTCGCCGAAAAAACCCAAAACACCCGCCGCCTGCTGCTCGCCTCCGATACCGAGGACGAACACAGCGAGCTTGCGCATATTCTGCAGAACGCCGGCAGCGTGGAATCGATTTCGATTTTCGACCTGCCCGATCATCCGGCCAGCGATTTCTCCGGCGTCGTGGTCGATATCGACCTGACCTCGGTCGAAGCCGTGCAGCGCGTCCGCAAAAAGCTCACCGGCAAGGCCTATCAGGCGCTGCCGCGTTTGTTCGTGCTCGCCGATGCCCTGCATCACGGCTCGGCGCAGGCATGGGCGCTCGGCGCGACCGATACCATCCATCGGCCGTTCGATCCCGACAGCATCCTGCATCGCATCCGCCATGCGTTTCCGGAGAGGCCGCAGGACGAGCGCACCAGTGCGGCGAAAATTCTCAGCAACGGCGTCGCTGCCGCGCAGGCCGTGATGGTCAAGATTTTCGAGCGGCTGCCGGCGGGCATTCCGCTGACGCTCGACGACGTGCTGCAGGCCGAAACGGAGATTCTCAAAGCCCTGCGGAAAAGTTCGCTGAAAGAATGGCTTCTGGCTGTGAGCAAACATCACAAGCGCAGCTATCGTCACACCTTGCTCGTCACGGGTTACGCGGTCGCCTTCGCGCAATATCTCGGCATGCGTGAGGAAGATCAGCGTCGCCTTGCCCGCGCCGCCCTCGTCCACGATGTCGGCATGGCGTTCATTCCCGTCAGCATTCTGGACAAAACCTCCGACCTGACGGAGGAGGAAAGCAACATCGTCGCCGGACATGCGCGTCTGGGTTACGACGCGCTGCGCAAGCAGGGCGGCTTTCCCGCCGAAGTGCTCGACGTGGTGCTGCACCATCACGAATTACTGGATGGCACGGGCTATCCCGACAATCTGACCGGAGAACGCATCAGCGACATCGCCCGCATCATCACGCTGGTCGATACTTATGCGACGCTGCTGGAAGCGCGCGACGACAGACCTCCGCTGTCATCCGCCCGCGCCTTCACGGCGCTGGAACATCTCGAAGGCAAGATCGATATCGCGCTGCTGCACGCCTTCCGGCCGGTGGCTTTCGGTTCGTAACCGCCTTCCCGTCTTCATCCCGGTTGATTTCCAAACCTGTCCGCGATTGGATGCCTACGCAACCAATCGACAAGCGCCGCTGGCAAGCATCGGCGGCGCAGGGAGGACGAACCATGCCGGGTTTCACATTTTCACGCCGCTCGTTTCTGACAACCGCCGCAACGCTTGGAGCCAGCCTAGCGGCAGGCACGTCCTTCGCACAAAGCGCGTATCCGTCGCGCCCGATCAAGCTGATCGTTCCTTACGCGGCCGGCGGCGGCACCGATTTCTTCGCGCGGCTTGCCGCGACATCGATGAGCACTGCGCTCGGCCAGCCACTCGTCGTTGAGAATCGTCCAGGTGCCGGAACGCAGATCGGCGCGGAGGCTGCGGCGAAAGCGGACCCTGACGGCTACACGATCTTGCTCGGCGATACCTCGACCTATGCATCCAATAGCAGCCTTTATCAAAAGCTGCCCTACGATCCGCAAAAAGACCTCACGCCGATCTCGCTGACCGGACGCTTTGCCATCGTGCTGCTGGTCAACACCGACAAACTCAATGTCGGCTCGGTGCCCGAACTGATCGAGGCCGCGAAGAAAGCGCCGGGCAGCATCGACTATGCGAGCGCGGGCGTTGGCTCGCCGTTTCATCTTGCTGCAGAACTGTTCGCGCAATCCGCCGGCATCAAGATCAACCACGTGCCTTATAAAGGCGCGGGACCGGCCCTGCAGGATCTCGCGGGCGGTCAGATCGGCATGATGTTCGTCGATTTCGCCTCCGCGCGGTCGCAACTCAATCTGAAATCGATCAAGGCGATTGCGGTGTGTTCGCCTGCGGAATTCTACGGTCTGCCCGGCGTGCCTGCGGTCGCCGCGACCGTTCCGGGATTCGAGGCGTGGGCATGGCAAGGATTTTCAGCGCCCGCCAAAGTCTCGCCCGACATCGTCGCGAAATTGCGCGATGCCTATCTGAAGGCCGTCAACGATGCCGACGTGAAGCAGAAGCTGATCGCGGCGGGCATCGATCCGCTGCAGAGCACGCCGGACGAAATGGCGCGCTACATCGCGTCGGAGACGGCCAAGTGGGAGAAGGTCATCAAGACCGCCGGGATCAAGATGGATTGATCCGGCTTGCAATTGAGTTGGAGTGACAACGATGCCGCTGGTTCGAATCGATCTTGCCAAAGGAAAACCGCCGGAGCACCGCAAGAGGATCGGCGACATCGTCTATAACGCGATGCGCGAGACGATCGGCGTCCCGCCGGACGACAAGTTTCAGATCATCACCGAGCATCCGCTCGAGGAGCTGAATTTCCCCGCGAGCTATCTCGGCATCGCATACAGCCACGACATCATCCTGATCCAGATGACGATCTCGCTGGGACGCACGGTGGAGATGAAGCAGGCGCTCTACAAACGCACCGCGGACGATCTGCACGCGCAGCTCAAAATCCGCCGCGAGGACGTATTCATCAACGTGGTCGAAGTGGTGAAGGAGAACTGGTCGTTCGGCAACGGTGTCGCGCAGTACGTCTAAAAGCTTCGCGTTTTTTCCCCTCTCCCCTCGCGGGAGAGGGTGGCGAAATCGAGCATCGCGAGATTGAGCCGGGTGAGGGGGGACTCGTGAATGACCCCTCACCCGCTTCGCCACCATAGCGTGTCGAAGACGCGCGTAAACGCGCTTGTGGCTCAGCACCCTCTCCCACAAGGGGAGAGGGGAAGAAAACATCACGAGCCGAGCAGCTTCTTCTCCAGCGCGTCGATGCGGGCTTTCAGCGCCTCATTCTCCTCGCGGGCGAGACGCGTCATATCCTTGACGGCATCGAACTCCTCGCGCTTGACCAGATCGAGATCGCGCAGGATGCGCTCGGCCTGCCCGCGCACCACAGTCTCAACCTCCCGCTTGACGCCCTGAGCGGCGCCTGCGGCGTCGTTCATAACGCGGGCGATTTCGTCGAAAAACCGGTTGCTGGTCTGGGTCATCGTCCGTCTCCGAAATGCCGGCGTGGCAAGTCCAGACAATGGTGATGGCGCGCCCTTCGTGCAAGATGTAAGAACCTGACAATTCCAATGTCCTGCCGGAATCGTTAACCGCATGCTGGCCATCGCCTTTCCCGTGTTCGATCCCATCGCCATTGCGGTGGGGCCCATCGCGATCCGCTGGTACGCGCTGGCCTATATCGGCGGCATCGTGCTGGGCTGGATTTACGCCCGCGCGATCATCAAGAACGAACGGCTGTGGGGCGGCAAGGCGCCGCTGACGCTGCTGGATTTCGACGACTTTATTTTGTGGGTGACGCTGGGAATCATTCTCGGCGGCCGCACCGGCTATGTGCTGTTTTACAATTTCGGTTATTTCGCCCAGCACCCTGCCGAAATCCTCGAATTGTGGAAAGGCGGCATGTCGTTCCACGGCGGCTTCATGGGCTGCGTCGCCGCCGTTTTGTTGTTCGGCTGGAAGCGCAACATTTCGGTGCTGTCGCTGGGCGACGTCACCTGCGCGGTCGGACCCATCGGATTGTTTCTCGGGCGCATCGCCAATTTCATCAACAGTGAATTGTGGGGCCGCGCCGCCGACCAGAGCCTGCCCTGGGCGATGGTGTTTCCGAATGGCGGGCCGCTGCCGCGTCATCCGAGCCAGCTCTATGAAGCCACGCTCGAAGGCATTGTTCTGTTCGTCGTGCTTGCGTTGCTCATTCGCGGCGGCGCGCTGAAGCGGCCGGGGCTCATCATCGGCGTGTTCGCGACGCTTTATGGATTCGCGCGCATTGCATCCGAATTCTTCCGCGAACCGGACCCGCAGCTTGGATTTCTGTGGGGCGGAGCGACGATGGGGATGATATTGTCGGTGCCGATGATCCTCGCGGGATTATGCTTCATCTATTACGCGCAGCCGCGCGCACCGAAAAAAGTTTGAAAGTCGCGACCTTGGCCAAGATAACGCCGCTCGAAACCGTCATCCGCAAACAGATCGCCGCCAACGGCCCGATGCCGGTGTCGCGCTACATGGAATTGTGTCTGACGCATCCCGACCACGGTTATTACCTCAAGCAGGACCCGCTCGGACGTGACGGCGATTTCGTCACCGCACCCGAAGTCAGCCAGATGTTCGGCGAATTGATCGGGCTGTGGGCGGCGTCGGTCTGGGCCGCGATGGGATCGCCATCGGAAGTCAAGTTCATCGAGCTTGGACCTGGCCGCGGCACCATGATGGCCGACGCGCTGCGCGCGATCAAAATTCTTCCGCAGTTTTATCAAGCCGTCACCGTGCATCTGGTGGAGCCGAGTCCGGCCTTGCGCGACAAGCAATACGACACACTCGGCAACGCCAAGCATGTAGAATGGTACGATCTGCTGACGGATGTGCCTGAAGGTCCGGCCATCATTTTCGCCAACGAATATTTCGACGTGCTGCCGATCCATCAGGTGGTGAAGGCGGATGACGGCTGGCATGAGCGCATGATCGATGTCGATGACGACATCTTCATCTATGCGCTGGCGAAAGAACCGACCCCGCGCTTCGAGGTGCTGATGCCGCCGCAGGTGCGCGCCGCGCCGAACGGCGCGATCTACGAATGGCGCCCCGATACCGAAATCATGGATGTGGCGCGCCGGGTGCGCGACCAGGGCGGCGCGGCGCTCATCATCGACTACGGGCATATCCGCAGCGATGCCGGCGATACATTTCAGGCCGTGGCAAAACACAGCTTCACCAACCCGCTGCGCAATCCGGGCGAGGCCGATATCACCGCGCATGTCGATTTCGAGGCGCTGGCGAAAGCCGCCGAGACGCTCGGCGCGCGCGCGCATGGCCCTGTCGAACAAGGCGCGTTCCTCAACAAACTGGGAATCGAACAGCGCTCACTGACGCTGATGAAGAATTCGTCGCACGAAGAGTCGGTGCTGGTGGCCTCCGCGTTGAAGCGCCTGACCGGCAAGGGCCGCAACGGCATGGGTCAGCTGTTCAAGGTGCTGGGCATTTCGCATCCCTCCATCGAGACGCTCGCCGCATTGTCCGAACCGGAGGCGCTGGCGTCGAACGTTGCCGGAGCCGTGAAGCGATGACGTTCAGTTCGTCGCTGCTTGCTGCCGTGCCGGACCTGCGCCACGCCTTCTTCTCCCGCGAGGGCGGTGTCTCCACCGGACTCTACGACAGCCTCAATGGCGGCCTCGGCTCGAACGATGATCAGGCGCATGTCATCGAGAACCGCAGTCGCATGGCCAAGCTGCTCGATGTTGCGCCGTCACATTTTCTCACCGCGTTCCAGATTCATTCGCCCGATGTCGCGGTGGCGACAAAGCCGTGGGACAATGCGTCGCGCCCGCGCGTCGATGCGATGGTGACGAATGTGCCGGGACTGGCCATCGGCGTGACGGCGGCGGATTGCGGGCCGGTGCTGTTCGTCGATCCGAAAGCGCGCGTGATCGGTGCCGCGCATGCCGGCTGGAAGGGCGCGTTCGGAGGCGTGCTGGAAAACACCATCACCGAGATGGAAAAGCTCGGCGCGGGGCGCGGCGACATCATCGCGGCGGTCGGTCCCCTGATCCGGCAATCCAGTTATGAGGTCGGCGCCGAATTCGTCACACGCTTCACGCAGGCCGATTCCATCTACGCGAAATTCTTCGTTCCATCCTCTCGCGCCGATCACGCAATGTTCGATCTGGCGGGCTACATCAGGCACCGGCTGGAGCAGGCGCACATCCTGATGATCGACGATGTGCAGATCGACACTTACGCGGATGAGCGGTTCTACAGTTATCGCCGTTCCGTGCATCGCAAGGAGCCGGATTACGGCCGCAACATCCACGCGATCGTGTTTGCGCGTTAGCGCAGATGACCGTGATTGCGCGTATCGCCTTCGCTATAGCGGCGGCGCGCGCTGAGGTCCTCGATCATTCCCGATTTCGGTTCAGGAGGCTGTTAGATTTTCTCTTTAAGCGGCGGCGCGATCAGCGCCGAGATTGTAGCCGATACGCCGGGCTGACCCCAAAGGCTCGCCTGCAAGGTGAATTCAGACCGGACGACCGCGCCGGACATTTTGGCGACCTTATCCATCCACGTCAGACAAGGCGGATCATCGGCGAAACACATCGCAGCCCAGCCCTTGTCGAGAGTCGTGCGGCGCGGCAGTCCCCACGTATATTGGAACTGGAAAGGCCGCTTATAATAAGGGTGATCCGGACTGTAGAATGCAGCCGCAAAAGCGAGAGCATCATCTCCGCTGACCGCATCGAATGGCGTGTCGGAATGCTGATGCCAACGGATCGTCATTTCCTTCGCGGCCGCAGACAGAAAATTGCGATTCCAGTCGAAACCATTCGTGTTGCGATAGAACGCGTGGATCGGCGCGGCGACAAGAGCGATCAGGAAAAACGTCGCCACTCCCAGTGACAGATTTTCGGAATCGAAACGCTCGATTTCAAATTTCACAGCGGCAACCGAAATCAGCACGGGAAGAAACACCGCCTGCAAATTCCAGATCGGCGGCAGATCGCTGCCAAGCGCCACGCTCACAACCGGGGGCAATAAAACTGTCGTCGCGAAAACCCAGGCCAGAAGCAACAGGCCCGAATTGAGATTTGTCAGGTCGGACGCAAAGCGCCTGAGACTTGCCCTGATCATCAGTGCCCAGATGAAGGCCGGCAGGAGCAGATAGCCAAAATTGCTAAGGATGTATTTGATGGCTTCCCAGCTTGCGACAGGTGGCAACAGACCGCGATGCGACACCATTGCGTACTCATACGGCGTGAAGCCGGTTGTCGCGAGCCACCAGATATGCGGCCCAAGCACGATGAGCCCGACGACTGTCGACACCCACGGCGCACATGATGTGAAATATGCGCGGCGCTGGGGATGTGCGACCGCGGCTACGATGAACCCTGCAATCAAAAATACCGAATAGTATTTTCCCATCATGGCAAGCGCCGCAGCCGCGCCAGCGGCAGCGGCCCAGCGGAAATTCAAAGCCTCGAACGACCGCAAAAAACAGTAAATCGCCAACGCCCACGTCGAGAGCAATATGCTGTTCGCATTGAAGCGTTCGGCGTGAAGCTGGTATGCGGGCAGAAAAATCGCCAACAATAAAATTATCGCTCGTTTGTCGCCGCGCACGAAGCGGCGGCTGGTGAGATCGACGAACCACAACGCGAGCGCCGAGTTGAGCATCGCCAAAAGATGGAACGACCAGTCGGTGAGCGGAAATATCGTTGTCCAGGCTCGCGCAATCCACCCGATCAGTGGCGGATGCTTGGGATTGCCCCACGCCAGCTCACGCCCCAGCGACCAGCTTTCCAGCACATCGGGATGAAGATCGCCGTTCTGATACCCCACAATCAGAAACGTCATCCAGACCGCGACGAAGGTGACGAGGAAGGCGGGAATAGCCCAGCCGGCTTCGACGCCATCGAGCCAGAATGCAAAGAACCGTCGCCAGCCTAAACCTGGGCGCTGCGCTGAAATCGAAGAAGAAATGGGCATCTTCAGAAAATGATCCAAAACCAATATAAAATCTTATACTGGCCAACCCTGACCTACAAAAGCGAATTTCATCGACCTTCGATCCATTTCAAATGATTCTCAACTGAACCGCTGGCGAGAGATTAGGTGAGCTATCGCACCTTGAGGACAACTTTGCCGCGCGCCCGGCCCGCCTGAAGATAGGTCAATGCGTCGATCAGTTTGTCGAACGGAAATTCGCGGTCGATGACCGGCTTGATCGTGCCGGACTCCACCAGCTTTGCGATGTCGGTGAGCTGGCGACCGTTCGGCTCGGTCAGATACCAGCAATAGGACGCGCCGGCTTTTCCCGCGGCCGCATAGACTTTTCGGCTCATGAACCAGACCGCCATGCGGACGGCGAACCCGGCGCCGATCCGGCGCGGAAAATCGCGGTCCGGCGGCCCGCTGAGCGAGAGCACGACGCCGCCACGCTTCACCACCTTGAATGAATCCACTGTCACCGCGCCGCCGAGCGTGTCGTAGACAATGTCGTAGCTCGCACCGCCGTCGAGATAGTTCTCCTTGTCGTAGGCAATGACGCGATCCGCGCCGAGCGATTTGACGAAATCGGCGTTGCGCGAACTTGTCGTCGCCGTGACGTTCAATCCGAGATGCCTGCAATACTGCACGGCGAATGTGCCGACACCGCCGGAGCCCGCGTGAATGAGAATGCTCTGCCCGGCTTTGGCATGGACGCGATCCACCAGTCCCTGCACCGTCGTCAGCGCCACCAGCGCCAGCGACGCAGCTTCCGCATCCGACACCTGCGCTGGCTTGATCGCCACGCAATCCTGATCGAGCACGATCTTTTCGGCGAAGCTGCCGATGCTGTCGCC
Source organism: Afipia sp. (assembly GCA_043784125.1). Lineage (GTDB taxonomy): Bacteria > Pseudomonadota > Alphaproteobacteria > Rhizobiales > Xanthobacteraceae > Afipia. The sequence continues at coordinate 2,911 of JAYVYQ010000026.1, read as the reverse complement.
CGACGTGCGTGCAAAGACGGCATCGCCCGGCTTGAAGCGCGAGACACCCTCGCCGACCGCCATCACGATGCCGCTGAGATCGTAGCCGAACCGGTGCGGCAGCGTGTAGAACGACACGCGCTTGAGGTCGCCACGCACGATCTTGTAGTCGATGGGGTTGAGGCTGGCCGCGTGGATTTCAATCAGAACTTCGCCGCGCCGCGCGACGGGGTCGGGAATGTCCGCGAGCGTGACATTCGACGCCACTGGGCCATAGCCGGTGAACTGATACGCACGCATGAAAATCTCCTGCAACGATCTGAAATCAATCAAATATGACAGCGGGAAAACGGTCCCGCTCCGGCTGCACTATACGCCGCCTGCCCTTGTGTCCCGAATCCGAAGTTCGCCTCGTTATGCCGCGCGTTCCGTAGCGAACTTCGGATTCGAAGGACACTAGCAAATTTATGATTCTAGTGTGGTTTTGGTTCAGAAGTTCGCTTGAGGGGTTTGCAGAAACCAATGAAGCGAACTTCTGAACCACCACACTAGACGTTAACGCATTTTAACGATATCGCTCGACCTGACCTGCAAGGCGGGCCAAACCCGCTGAAAATGAACGGGCGGCGTTGAGTTGAGTTTTCAAGGGCACATCATTTCGAGCGTGATGTTGCGCAATGCGCGGCGCATGTCGCTGCTTGCATTGCTCACGCCGGTGTCCGGCTGCGCATCCTCCGGACAGATCGCACTCTCGCCCGGACAAAGTTTCGGCCCGACCGTCGCATTCGAATCCGTCGATGGCCCGCCGCCGCAGGTGTTCGACCGGCTGGTGCGTGCACTCGAGACCGAATCCGCCGCAAAGAGCTTCACCATCGTGTCGCGCGAAGCACCCGCCGCCTATCGCATCCGCAGTTATCTTTCGGCGCAGGTCCGCCGGGGCAAAACCAGCATCGTGTGGGTGTGGGATGTCTACGACCGCGACCAGCGCCGCGCGATGCGCCTGAGCGGTGAAGAAGCCGGCGGCAAGGCCGACCGCGATGCCTGGGCCACCGCCGACGATCAGGTGATGCGCCGAATCGCCCAGGCCGGGCTGGGCGGCGTCTCCAGCATGATCAATGGAACAGCGCCCGCGCAGGACGATCAGGCTCCCGAGTCGCCGCGAACCGGACACGCTGTGGCGATGAGCGATGAAAATCCTGCGGATTCTCGCCCGGATCAAATCACCGCTGTGGCCTTCAGCGCACATTAAGCACGCCAAGCCTGTGAAACGCCTGTTTTTGCAGGAAAACGACAGGCGTTGTATTGCCAGCCGCAAGCGGTCCTTGGTACACCCCCGCACGTACAAGACAGCCGATAACACCCGTTGCTTAAGGCCGATGATATGTTGAAAAGCGTGTCCCCCAATCCGCGAGGAGAGGCTGCGATTTCGGCGAAAAACGGCTCCATCAAACTCGTCGCCGGCAATTCAAATCCGGAATTGGCCGCAGCGATTTCGGCGTGGCTCGATGTGCCGCTGACAAAGGCCAGCGTGCGCCGCTTCGCCGACAACGAAATCTTCGTCGAGGTGCTGGAAAACGTCCGCGGCTCGGACGTGTTTGTGATCCAATCGACATCGTTCCCGGCCAACGACCATCTGATGGAATTGCTCATCATCACCGACGCGCTGCGCCGCGCTTCGGCTCGCCGCATCACCGCCGTGATCCCCTATTTCGGCTACGCCCGGCAGGATCGTAAAGTCGGTTCGCGCGCGCCGATTTCCGCCAAGCTCGTGGCCAACCTCATCACGCATGCGGGCGCCGATCGCGTCATGACGCTCGATCTGCATGCCGCGCAGATTCAAGGCTTCTTCGATATCCCGGTCGATAACCTCTTCGCCGCGCCCGTCATGGTCCGCGACATCAAGGAGCGCTTCGACCTGTCGAAAGTGATGGTGGTGTCGCCGGATGTCGGCGGCGTGATTCGCGCGCGTGGACTTGCGAAGCGCATCAACGCTCCGCTCGCCATCATCGACAAGCGCCGCGAACGTGCCGGTGAATCCGAAGTCATGAACGTTATCGGCGAGGTCGCCGGTTACACCTGCATCCTGGTCGACGACATCGTGGATTCCGGCGGCACGCTGGTGAACGCCGCCGACGCGCTGCTCGCCAACGGCGCGAAGGATGTTTACGCCTACATCACCCACGGCGTTCTCTCGGGCGGCGCGGTGCCGCGCATCAGCGGCTCGAAGCTCAAGGAACTGGTCATCACCGACTCGATCCAGCCGACCGAGGCGATGCGCAAGGCACCGAACATCCGCGTGCTGCCCATAGCGTCCCTGATCGGCGACGCGATCGGCCGCACCGCATCCGAAGAATCGGTGTCGAGCCTGTTCGACTGAGTTCTTTTCTTCCCTCCGCACGCCCTCATGGTGAGGAGCCCGCGCAGCGGGCGTCTCGAACCATGCGATATTTGCCGCTCATCCTTCGAGACGGCGCAAGAGCGCCTCATCAGGATGAGGCTCGGGACTCTTTTCCCGCGCAATTTCCTCCCCCGACTCGCGATCCGCGAATCCGATTCCGGTTTGTTCTCGCGCTTCTCATGCCTTTGCGGGAATACCGCCATCCTAAACCCATGCGCTGACTCACGAATTGCGCCTTGCGGCCCGCACACATCCACGACCAGCGCTTAGTTGTTGATGAATCAGTAATTTGCCCGATCACCTGTGGACGGGATTCAGCGTGGCGTTGCGGAGGTTGCGCAAATCACAGATCAATCTGAACACGCCAGTTGCCGTACCGGCGTTCGGTTCAGCGTTCGCATCCACACATCATAAGGGTAGACGCAGCATGTCCCACTTGGACATCATTACGGATTCGCGGACCAACCCGCTGAGCGTCGTCGAGGACATCGCGTCCTCGAACGATTGGTCGTTCGAGCGCTCCGGCGACGATGA
>JAYVYQ010000025.1:0-3064 GCA_043784125.1 Afipia sp. | reverse complement strand
GCGACGCCGGTAGCGATGAGCGTTTCCAAGACCCAAGCAAGCACCTGTGTTTCCGTCATTAGCCTGCGACCTCATCGGCGGAATTATCAAAGGTCGCCGTCGCACCGGTGGTTACAGCATGGATCGAGACGATTTTTGCACGCACAGTTTCGCGGAGCCGACGGACTTTTTCGCGCCAAATTGAGTTGCTCGACATGAGCCTTCAGACCGTGTTCGCAAGCGTTTGTCCACCGCCGTCTACCAGCATATATTGGACACCTATTGGACACGGGGCACAGGCGCGGAGCTAAGCCATTGATATAACTGGCGCTCCCTAGCGGAATCGAACCGCTCTCTCCACCGTGAAAGGGTGGCGTCCTAACCGATAGACGAAGGGAGCGAAACTCTGGAAACGGGTCTCCCGGCTGTCCACGGAAGGTTGCCTCATTTCGCTTTCGGCATATATTTTTATACCACAAAATCATATACTTAACACGATTTTGTGAAAGCTGGCCGGAATCGCAAGACGAGTCCGACCGGCGCGCCGGAACGTATAATGAGGTTTCCCCGCAGCGGCAAGCCATCTGGCGGCACGGCTCGCTTATGCTTCAAATGACATCCAGGTCAGTGTCATCCTGAACATGAAGCTGGAGTGGAAATGATGGCGCGCAGATTGGTCGATATTTCGGTACCGCTGCAGAACGATGTGCCTGCCGATCCCCCGGGCAACCACCCGACGATCCAATACATCGATCATCAGCAGGGATTGCCGCGCATGCTGCAATTTTTCGATGGCCTGAAGAAGGAGGACTTGCCGGACGGTCAGGGTTGGGCCGTGGAAAGCGTCAATCTCTCGACGCACAATGGCACGCATCTCGACGCGCCCTATCATTTCCATCCGACGATGAATCGCGGCGGACGCGCGTGGACGATCGACGAGGTCCCGCTCGACTGGTGCTTCCAGCCGGGCGTCAAACTCGATTTCCGCCACCTGCCCGACGGCTATGTCGCTGCTGCCGCCGATGTCGAGACCGAACTGAAACGGATCGGCCACACGCTGAAGCCGCTGGAGATCGTTGTGGTCAACACGAGCGCAGGAATGAAGTACGGTCAGCAGGACTACGTCACCTCGGGCTGCGGGATGGGATATGAGGCCACGATGTATTTGTTGGAGCGCGGCGTGCGCCTCACCGGCATCGACGGTTGGAGCTGGGACGCGCCCTTCGTCCACACCGCGAAAAAATATGCCGCGACAAAGGACGCAAGCCTGATCTGGGAAGGCCACAAGGCCGGGCGCCACATCGGCTATTGTCATTTGGAGAAGCTGCACAATCTGGAACAATTGCCGTCATCCGGCTTCATGGTGTCTTGTTTTCCGGTCAAGATCGAGCGGGCATCGGCGGGCTGGACGCGCGCCGTGGCAATCCTTGATGCGTGAATTGATACGGAAAATTGTTACGCTGCGATCTTTGAACGACTAGAGTCCCCGTTACCCGCTCGCGGCAATTTGGAGAATAACCATGACGATGCCTCACGATATTGCGCGCCTTCAGTCACGGATGCAGGATGCGGTGAAGGCCAATTGGAAGGCTTTCCTGATCGAAGGCATCGTTCTCGTCATTCTGGGCATGGCCGCGATTGCCATTCCGCAACTGGCCGGAATCGCCATCGCGATCTTTCTGGGCTGGATGTTTCTCATCAGCGGCGCGGTCGGGCTGTATCTGACCTTCTCGACGCGCGGCATGCCGGGCTTCTGGTGGTCTCTGATCTCAGCGCTGCTTGCGATTGCAGCCGGCCTGATCCTTCTGCTGCAGCCAATCGCAGGCACCCTCACTCTGACGATTGTGGTCGGCGCCTACTTCATCGCCGAAGGTATCGCGACCATCATGTACGCGCTGGAACATCGCAAGGAATTGTCGGGCCGATCGGGATGGCTGCTGGCGTCAGGCATTCTCGATCTGCTGGTCGCTGCCGCCATCGTGACCGGCCTGCCGGGATCAGCCGCGTGGGCAATCGGATTGCTTGTCGGAATCAATCTGGTGTTCGGCGGCACGTCGCTGATCGGCATGGCACTGGCCGCCCGCAAGGGCTGACAACCACCAAGCTGCGCGCAATCAGCAACCTCGGCAAATGCCCTTGATCTTGCGGTCAAGCGTCTTGTCTTCCGCCGACAGATCGGTTGCGTTCTTCTCGCTTCCAACGTCAGCCGCCGTCGGCTGACGATGGCCGACCGGAGCCGTTCCGGCCGTTCTTGCGGTTGCCGACGGCGTCGGGGATTTTGCCGCGGGAGCGGCGCCAGTGCCCTGTGCCAACGCCGCTGTCGCGGCAGCAAGTGAGAAAGCGATTGTGGTTGCGATAAAATTCCGCATCTCGCACCTCCGGTCTGAATCAGCATCCTTGGACCAACTCTAGCGCGATGGTGACGGGATTTCCATCGTGCCGCAATTGCGCCTGCCCTGCGCCGCGCAATCCTGGGTCTTGCGTATGTCGGCCATCGATCCGAGCAGCCAGACGCCGGCTGCCACCAGCACGATGAAAAAGCCCAGCATCACGGCGTTTTCGACGGTGCGGCTGCCTTCTTCATCCGGCGGTTCGGTCTCGGTCATCACTTGGCGCTGGTTTCGACTGGCGGATAAAGGTGAACGTCGCCGCAGTAATCGACGATACGATAATGCGCGTCATCGCGCGATTCACGCTCATGTGAGAGATATTGCGGTCCCACCGGAACCTTGCCGTGGCCACCGGGAATATCGAGAACGTAGTCCGGCTGGCACAAACCGGATACGCGTCCGCGCAGCGCCTGCATCAACGTCTGGCCTTCTGCCAAAGTCGTGCGCAGATGCGCGGTGCCCGGAGCAAGATCTCCGTGGTGTAGGTAGTAGGGCTTGATCCGACATTCGACAAAGCTGCGCATCAACGCTTCGAACGTCGCTGCATCGTCATTGACGCCGCGCAGCAGAACCGACTGACTGACCATCGGAATTCCGGCATCGATCAGGCGCGCGCATGCCGCCCGCGCGTTGTCCGTCAGTTCACGCGGATGATTGGCGTGCAGGGCGAGCCATGTCGTTGCCCCCGACACTCT
>JAYVYQ010000024.1:0-7870 GCA_043784125.1 Afipia sp. | reverse complement strand
TGTGGGAATCTCACGCCCGCGACCGCACATCGCTCGCGCTGCGGTGGATAGCGTTCGCGTTCATGGCTTTGCTCGCGACGTTCTGCACGCCTTTCGGCTGGAACACGCTGCTGGCCGCGCGCGACATTCTCGACCTTGGCGAAGTTCTGACGATCCTGTCGGAATGGCAGCCCGCCAATTTCAGCAGGTTTGGAATTTTCGAGGCGTGTCTGCTGGCAATGATGTTTGTCGCGCTCTATCGCCGCGTCACGCTGTCATGGCCGCGCATACTTCTTTTGCTGGGGCTGATCCATCTGGCTCTCACTCATGTGCGCAGCATCGAGGCGTTCGCGTTGCTGATTCCCATCGCGCTGGTGAATCCGCTCGCGCACGAGATCAAACCGCCTGTCGCCTCGCGGGCAATGCCGTCCATGCCGCGCGCGTTCATGGCTGCGGTTGCCGTGGTGGTCGTGATCGCAGGGACAGCCCTGTTCGCGCTGTATCGTCCCTATGCGGTGATTCCGTCGCAGGTGCCGGCAAAGGCGCTTGCGGCTCTGAAAGAGCGGAAATCTCAGCACATTCTCAACGGCTATGAATTCGGCGGCTACATGATCGCGCAGGGCGTGGCGCCATTTATCGACGGGCGCGCCGAACTCTATGGCGAAAAATTCGTGATGGATCACCATCGCGCGGTGTCGCTGCAGGATGTGGATAGCCTGTTTCGCTTGCTGAATGACTACAAGATTGACGCGGCGTTGTTCAATCCCACGACGCCGGCGGCGCAATTGCTCGACGGCTTAAGTGGCTGGCAGAAAATTTATGCCGACGAAAGCTCGGCGGCCTATGTGCGCGTTGCAGTCAGCGGCGCAAAGCAGATAACGCATTAGATCGGCCGAATTCGGCTGGCGCGCGTTCGCTCTCGTGGCGGGATGACTTTCCAGACCAGACCCATCTGCGCCCACAGCAGAATCGTCAGATAGGTGATGTCCAGTTCCCACCAGCGGTGGAATCCGTGAGCCGCGCTTCGCGGCTGGCCGTGATGATTGTTGTGCCATCCATCGCCATTTGTGGCCAATGCAATGACCCAGTTGTTGCGGCTATTTTCGCCTGTGTCGTAATTGCGATAGCCCCATCGATGCGCAATCGAATTAACGCCCCAGGTGATGTGCCATGTGTAAACCGTGCGCACGAACACGCCCCACACCAGAACGCTCAGACCGAACTGGACTCCGTCAGCGGCGCTTCCGGTCCACAGAAATCCGGCGGCGAATCCGGCCAGATAAAACAGCGCGGCGTGAATGACGTAAATCCACGCCCATAATCCGTTGCGTTCCAACGCACGGTAGAATTTATCCTGCAGCAGGTCGCGCACGAACATCTCGTAGCTGGCGATGCGATTGAACTGGGTGTTTTCCGTCATCACCCATCCCATGTGCCCCCAGAATAGGGTAACCAGCGGCGAATGAGGGTCGGGCTGCGTATCCGCATGCACGTGATGCGCGCGGTGAATCGCGACCCATCGCAGCGGCGAATCCTGCAATGAACACAACCCCAGCAGCGCCAGAAAATGCTCGAACGTTTTCGAGGTGCGAAACGATTTGTGCGTGAGACAACGGTGATAGCCTGCGCCGATTCCAAGCGAGCAGAAAATGTAATTTCCGATGAACACAAGTGCGACGCCGGTCCAGCTGAAGAACCACGGGTTGAGCGCGAGCAGGGCGAGCAAATGTACCGTGACGACGCCGATGGCCGCAGGCCAGTCGATCCGTTGGGCCTGCGCCGTCTCGGGTTGCGGAAGGGCTATGTTTTGCGCAGCGATGCCGCGGATGTCGATCTCTGTCATTTTATCTTTTGGGTGACCGCTTCAGTACCGAGGATCGACGCAGATACGGGCGGATTTAAGAAATGGGTGCGCGCTGCATGTGACTGAATAGCGCAATATCGTCGCGGCTGCCAGCAGGCTTAAGTTGCTGGAACTGTTGTAGAAGGTCGAATCGGCCGAACCCCTAAGATGGAACCTCTAGCGTCCTTTCCACTGCGGCGGGCGCTTTTCGGAAAACGCTTTCGGGCCTTCGATGTAGTCCTCCGAAGCTGCAAGCGCGCGGACGGCCGGATAGTCGCGCTGTTCGGCGATGGCCTGTTCGAGCGATGTCGCCATGCCCTTGTTGATCGTCTGCTTCGAGGCGCGAATCGACATCGGGCTGTTTTGCACAATCATTGCGGCCCAGCGCTCCGCTCCTGCCAGCGCTTCGCCTTTCGGCACCACCTCGTTGACAAAGCCAAGCTCGAATCCCTCACGCGCAGACACATGACGTCCGGTCAGGATCATGCCCATCGCGCGCTTCATGCCGATCTGGCGGGGCAGGCGATGCAGACCGCCGGCCAGCGCCGCAAGACCGACGCGCGGTTCAGGCAGCGCGAAGGTTGCATTGTCCGATGCAATGATGAGATCGCAGGCCAGCGCGATTTCAAATCCGCCGCCCATCGCCACGCCATTGACGGCGGCGATGATCGGCTTGTCGCAATCGAAGCGCGATGTGAGGCCGGCAAATCCGCTGGTATCGAAACCGCGCTTGCCGCCCGCCGCCTGCCATTTCAGATCGTTGCCCGCCGAAAACGCACGGTCGCCTGCGCCGGTGACGATGGCGATCCATTGCGCGGGGTCGGCTGCGAATTCGTCGAACACCTGATGAAGCTCGAAATGTGCCGGCGAATGCATCGCGTTCATTACGTCCGGACGATTGAGTGTGACGATCGTTACCGGCCCCTTGCGCTCGACCTTGGCGAATTCGTAAGCCATGTGTGTCCCCGATTGTGCTGCGTTGCGGGCAGATTGATGAATTGCGTTATCGTCAATTCAGCAGCTACAAATGCGTCCTGCAATATCGAATTTCACATGAGGGTGTGTCATGTCCGACGAAAAGCTTGTCCTTCACGAAAAACGCGGACACGCATTCTGGATCACCGTCAACCGTCCCGACAAGCGCAATGCGCTGAACGCCACGGTGATTGCAGGTATCGCCGACGGCTTCCGGCGCGCGCAGGCTGATGACGACGTGCGCGTCATCGTTCTGACGGGTGCGGGACCGAAAGCGTTCTGTGCGGGCATGGATCTGCAGCCCGGCGGCGGCTTTGCCTATGACCTGTCGCGGCCCAATCTCGATTTCGCGGATCTTCTGCGTTTGGCGCAAAATGCGACCAAGCCAACGATCGCGCGTATCAACGGCGTTTGCATGGCGGGCGGCATGGGATTGCTTTGCATGGCGGATATGGCGGTGGCGGCGAACGATGCGGTATTCGGACTGCCTGAAGTGAAAGTCGGCGTTTATCCGATGCAGGTTCTGAGTCTGCTGCAGACGATGGCGCCGCCGCGTGTCGTTCGCGAATGGTGCATCACGGGCGAGCCGTTCAGTGCGGCGGAGGCGAAGGAGGCCGGACTTCTGAATTACGTCGTGCCGCCGGCAGACCTCGACGCCAAGGTCGAATGGCTGATAGCGCGCATCATCGACAAATCGCCGACCGCAATCCGTCGCGGCAAATATGCAACTCGCATGCTGGCCTCGATGTCGTTCGATCAGGCGCTTGCCTATGCAGAGGCGCAGATTGCCACATTGTCCATGACGCAGGATGCCAAAGAGGGCATGGCGGCGTTCGTCGAGAAGCGCAAACCGGTATGGACCGGGAAATGACGCGCCGAGATGGTTAGGCCTGCGCGATGACAAAAGTATGGATCGAAGCCGCATTGAATGGTCCGTGGACGCGCGAACGTCAGCCGGGCATTCCCGTCGCCGTCGAAGACATTGTGGCGGACGGTATCGCTGCTGCGGCGGCTGGCGCTGCAATCGTTCATGCCCATGCCTATGATGTCACGACGGGCCGTCAGAAAGACGATTGGGAAATCTACGCGCGCATCATCGAAGGTATTCGCGCCAAGGTCGATGTCATCGTCTACCCGACGATCCCTAGTCCCGCGCTGGGGCAGGCCGATACCGCGCAGCGCTTCGGCCACACGGCGGAACTTGCAAAGCGCGGTCTGATCGAATGGGCCGTCATCGATCCGGGTTCGGTGCATTTCACGCGGTTCGATGATTTGGGGCAGGGCTCGGTCTATCTCAATCCGCATGCCGACATTCTGGAGGGCATGCGAATTTCGCGCGCTCACAATGTCCATCCGAGTTATGCGATCTACGAACCCGGTTTCACGCGTCTGGGTGCAGCGCTTGCGGATATTGCGCCGGTATCGCCGACGCCGATCTATCGCTTCATGTTTTCGGACGAATTCGCGTGGGGATTTCCGCCCCGCGCCAAACATCTCGACGCACATCTAGCGTTGCTCGGCGATGTTGCGCCGGGCGCGCCATGGATGATTGCCGGTCTCGGCGTCGATATCGACCCGCTGATTGCGGATGCCGTTGCGCGCGGTGGTCATGTGCGCGTCGGTCTTGAAGACGCGCGATGGGGATGCGGCCTGAGCAACGAGACGCTGGTGAAGAACGCGGTGCGGCTGGTACGCAGCGCAGGTGGTGAGCCCGCGTCGGTTGCCGATGTGCGAACGGCCTTACGCGCGAGCGACGATGTGCGCGGGGGTGTGCGTATTTAAGTCTATCGCCCCTTGAACACCGGCTTGCGTTTTTCCATGAACGCCGCGCGGCCTTCTTCATAGTCCGCGCTCTTGAAGCATTGTGTCACCAGATCGTCGCAGCGCTTCATGTCGCGCTTGCTCTCATCCTTTAGCGCTTCACCGACGATGAAGCTGATGGAGTCCACCGTGAGCGGCGCGTTCGCTGCGATCATCGCAGCGTAATCCTTCACGTATCTTTCCAGCTCATCATTTCCGACGACGCGGTTGGCGAGGCCCATGGTGCGCGCCTCCGCGGCGTCGAACAGCCGCGCCGTGTAGAAAATTTCCTTGGTGAACGATGGGCCGACCACATCCATCAGCCGCTTCACGCCGGGAAAGCCATAGCCAAGACCGAGTTTCGCCGCAGGCACGGCGAATTTGGCATCTTCCGAACAGATGCGCAGGTCGCAGCAACTCGCAAGCCCCATGCCGCCGCCGACGCAGAAGCCTCGGATCATCGCAATGGTCGGCTTGGGAAATTCATGAACGCTCGCATAGGCCAGCTCGACCGCTTCGTTGTAATGCTTCACACCCGCTTCCGAGGCGCGCTCTTCGCCGAATTTTGAAATATCCGCGCCAGCGATGAAGGCCTTGTCGCCCGCACCTGCCAGCACGACGACGCGCACCTCCGCGTCCTTGGCGTAGATCGCCATCTGCCGCGTGCAGGCTTGCCACATTTCCAGCGACATCGCGTTGCGGCGTTTGGGATTGTTGAAAATCACATAGCCGACGTTTCCGTCCTTGCGGGAGAGTACCTTATCGGTCTGCGTCATGATCGGATGTCCTTTAGGAGCCAACGGCTAGATGATCTTGCTCTCTTTGAGCGCGGCAATTTCTCTTGCGTCGAAACCGAACTCCGCCAGCACGTCGTCGGTCTGTTCGCCGACGAGAGGAGGGCGCGCCGCCATCCGGCTCGGCGTGCGTGACAGCGTGAACGGTTGGCCGAGGAGCGGTTTGTCGGAATTCGGCACGGGCCGCGCGATGCCAAGATGCTTCACTTGCTCATCTTCGAACATCTCATCGATGGCGTAGATTTGTCCGCACGGCACACCGGCGGCGCTGAGAATCTCGACCCATTGCGAAGTGGTGCGCTTTGTTAGATGTTTGCCGATGGCCGCATTGAGCGCGTCGCGGTTCTTCGAGCGCAGCGCGGCTGTCGTGTAATCCGGATGTTGCAGCAACTCCGCCGCGCCGATGGCTTCGGCAAAACGTTTCCAGATCGCGCCGCCCGTTGTGGCGATGTTGATGACGCCGTCACTTGTCGCGAATATGCCTGTCGGAATGCTCATCGGATGGTTGTTGCCGGTCTGCTTGGGCACCTCGCCATCGACGAGCCAGCGTGCGGCCTGAAAGTCGAGCATGAAAATCTGTGCCTGCAACAATGAGGTCTGCACCCATTGTCCTTCGCCGGACACGTCGCGCTCCAGCAATGCGGTGAGAATCCCAAGCGCACAGAAAAGACCGGCCGACGTGTCCGCGACCGCTATGCCCGCGCGCATCGGGCCTTCGCCGGGCTTGCCCGTAATCGACATCAACCCGCCCATGCCTTGCGCGATCTGATCGAAGCCGGGACGCTTGGAATAGGGACCGTCCTGGCCGAAGCCGGAAATGCTGGCATAGACCAGACGCGGATTGATTGCGCGCAGGCTCTCGTAATCGATCTTGAGCTTGAACTTCACATCGGGTCGAAAATTCTCGACGACGACATCGGCTTTGGCAGCGAGCCGTTTGAAAACCTCAAGGCCTTTCGGATCTTTCAGGTTGAGTGTCATCGCTCGCTTGTTGCGATGGAGATTCTGAAAGTCTCCTCCCTGACGCGGGCCGCCAAGTTGGTCGGGGTTGGCAAGATCGGACAGCGCTTCGATTTTGATGACATTCGCGCCCCAGTCCGACAATTGCCGCACGGCCGTTGGGCCGGCGCGGACGCGCGTGAGATCCAGTACCGTGAAACGCTCGAGAGCTTTCGACGCGCGTGGAAACGACATGGGCCTAGCCGGTGCTTGCGGTCAGTCCGGCAGCTTCGATTCCGGCAACGCAGGCCGTCTCGTCATTGTCGGACGTGTCGCCGCTGATGCCGATCGCGCCGAGCAACGCGCCGCCCTTGTCCTGAATCAGCACGCCGCCGGGGACGGGGATCATCGCGCCCTTCGTCATGGTGCTGATAGCATCGATGAAATACGGCTGTTCATTGGCTCGCTTGAAAATCGCGCGCGATCCCATGCCGAGCGACAATGCGCCGTAGGCTTTACCGAAAGCGATTTCGTTGCGCATCAGGCTGGTGCCGTCTTCCGCAACGGATGCTTTGACGCAGCCGCGTGCGTCGAGAACCGTAATCGCCATCGGCTTCAATTTCATGTCGCGGCATTTGGCGAGAGCGGTGTCGCAAATCTTGCGGGCGACGGCAAGCGTGAGATCGGTCATCGGAATATCCTTTGTCGGTTATTGAAGTGCTGCATTGTTGTCGAGGCTTATGGCAAGGACGCGGGCGACGTGCAACGCGTTTCGTCCCGATCCGTCCTTGATCTGGTGGCGGCAGGAGGTGCCGTCGGCAACGATCAGTGCGTCGGCCGCCGCTTTGCGAACCGCAGGCAGCAACGACAATTCCGCCATCTCCATCGACACATCGTATGTCTCTGCGCCGTAACCGAATGCGCCCGCCATGCCGCAGCAACTCGACTGAATCGTTTCGACCTTGAGGCCCGGAATGAGGCGCAGTATTTTCTCGACCGGCGCGAAGGCACCGAACGATTTCTGATGACAATGGCCGTGAACATGCGCGGCCTTGTCGATGGCGCCGAGCTTGAGTTGCAGGCGGCCCGCTTCAGCCTCGCGCACCAGAAACTCCTCGAACAGCAGCGCATGGGCGCTTATTGTTTTCGCCTCATCGTCCGAACGCAGCGACAGCAGTTCATCGCGCAGCGTCAGCAGGCAGCTTGGTTCAAGTCCGACAATTGGAACGCCGCGTGCGGCGAATGGCATGAGTGTCGCGACCACGCGCGCGAGTTCGGCCTTCGCGTTGTCCACCAGCCCCGCCGCGAGGAACGTGCGTCCGCAGCACAATGGCCTGCCGCCATCGGCGGGGCGAGGAACATGGACGCGATAGCCGCCATCGACGAGCACGCGTAACGCGGCGTCGAGATTTTCACGCTCATAGGCGCGGTTGAACGTATCGGCGAACAGGACGACTTCGTGGCCCTGCGCCGGACCGAACACATCCGCGCCCGGCGCAAACACATCACGCCGAAACTTCGGCAGTTGGCGCGCGGCGCT
>JAYVYQ010000023.1:0-3577 GCA_043784125.1 Afipia sp. | reverse complement strand
GAACCACATGCCAGCGGTGTAGGCCTGATCGACCGCGCGAACCTGATGGCCGCCGATCTCTTGCGACTTGAAGTTCTTCAGGCTGCCGAACAGCTTGTGCGCGCTGGGCGGTGCCGACGGGGTCAGGCGATCCTGACCGGGGACAGGCGTTGCGAGCGATGCCGCGACCTTTTCGGCCTCTTCGACGCGGCCGAGCTGGGCGCGCAGATCAGCGATCTTTTCCTTGAGCGCGTCATAGACGTCGGGCTTGAAGCCCTCGGCCTCGGACTTGCCGGCCATCAGTTCCAGTTCGTCAACCGCTTTGCTCAGCGCCTGACGGAGTTCATGCTTCTTTGCCATCTGGGTTCTCCATTGGAGGCGCGTTGCCTAAGCGCGTTTTTAGGCTGGGCCGTGAAGCCCGGTTTCTCGGTTGTCGGATCCGGAGAATTTCAGTCGTTGACGGGAAGCGCGGCGCGTAGTTCGCGGGCCTCTTTGATCCGCTGTTCGGTCGGGGTCAGTGTCACTTCGATCGGCGCCGCTTCGAGCACGACGCTGCCATCGGGTTCGTCGTTTTCGCCGTCTTCGGGCTCTTCTGGGTCTTCGCCATCCATAGCTTCCATGACCATCTTGGTCGCGGAACCGTGCATGGCGACGGCTTCCATCAGCTTCGCGCGGGTCTTTGCCGAGACGCGGCGGCCGGCTTTGGGTTCGATGACGGGTTCGGTGGTGATAACCTGCGTGCCGCCGTCGGGGTCGCCGATCGTGCGTAGCGTGACGCCTTCGGGGAGCGCCAGAACTTCGGCGGGATCGTTTTCCCATGCCTTGACAGTATCGCGTGCGGCTTGAGCGACGTCGGCGGAAACCGTACCGCTGACCTGCATGTAGTGGCGCCGAACTGGTGCCCCAGCCTGACCGCGCAGCGTTTCGAGTTCCTTGCGCGGCAGAAACACGGTGTCGCCGGTGTCGAGAATGTGTTCGGCCCATTCGCGCAAGGGGGCGGTGTCGATCCCCGCGCTGCGGGCTTCCTGCAAAGCTGACGGATTGCAAGGAACCGAGCATACAGAAATTTCGAGCAAAATCTGAGACTTAAAGTCGATCCCGTAGGGCCGATCCTTGTCTTTTGAAAACGACCAGTCCTTCGGGCGGAACCCGACGCTGACGGCTTTCAAATAACCACCGTCCACAAGCCGATAGATCGAATCTGCGAATTCCGAGACTTCCGGCGGTGCGAATTCGATATCGCCAATCAGCTTGCCCTTCTCGACGCCCACGTTGAGCGCGCGGCCAATAGGCGGTGCTGCGCTGTCGTGCGACCAGAGTGCGACCGGGTTCTTGTTGAAGACGCTGAGATCCCATCCCTTGGCGTCGATGGTGTCGCCGGCGTGGTCGACGGTGGCATCGCTGAAAATAAAACGCTTCGTGCGAACGGCACCTTCGACACCTTCCGGTTCAGCGGTGGCAAAGCGATAAACAACCGCGTCCGGCGTTTGGCCGTGCTTCGCCGCGTCGCGAAACTGGTCCGCGCTCAAGAGCTTCATTGTCACAAACTGTTTCCTTTTCCGCCGATAAATGGTAAACCGTTTAGGGATTACATCACGGGAGATGCCAAAGTGGAAAAGTGGGATTCGCCGAAGACAGCGTTTGCTAAATTGGTCAAACGACTTGGATTAACTGAACGCCAGAAACTGGCGCTTGCCCGTCATCGTGAAGGCGAAAATATGGCGTCGATAGCGAGGCGTTTTGGCGTTTCGCCGCCCACGATCAAAAAAGACATAGAAATGGGCAAGGCAAAAGAAGTGGAACTTGTCCGAACAATTACCTGTCCCCACTGCCTTGCCGAAATTTCAATTTACACCGAAGGGAAATAACATGGCAAAGATGGAAGTTGTTGCCTCGTCTTCACCAATTGACTTTTCATACCTTGATATGGGCGATGAATGGGGAAGCTTTGCGCCACACATTCTGAAAGATGTGGGCACCATTATTATGGACGCATTGGCCTGTGAGTCGCCTGATCTTTATCTTCCGTTCGAATTCGGTCCCAAATCGGACGGGATTTGGGGCACAGGCGTATCAGATCCCCTGGCAGTCTATGTTACATTACCTTTTTCAAATACAGATGACGAAAATGCAAAGTTTTACGTCTCATGCTCATTCCGAGATGCGGCGATGCAAATGCTGGATTGCAGACAAGTCAGTTCGGATCAAAAGATTGCTTTGGCAGATGCTGAATTTGCCCCCGAATTTATTGCTGCACTGCGCGATCTCGCGGATGAAATGGAGGCAATGATCGAAATTGAATAAATCAATGGCCTAAACCTTATGGCGCGATGAGCGCGGCAAGGCTGCCCGCCACAAGATTATCGCCGACATCATGCAGCACAGCGTCGAACCGCTCGGTCGCCAGGACCGCGATCTGATCGCTGTCGAAATATCGTTCGTCGCTGCGCTTGATCGTCAGCCCGCGCCGTTGGCCGAGCACCGCCGCGCCGTACATGTCGCCGAATGCCAGCATCATCTGGCCGGTGAGCGTCGTCGTGATCTGCGGAAGCTTCGGCGTCAGGATAACCGGGAAGCCGTTGTAAGACCATGTCGTGATGCCATCGACCGTCGACTGGTCGAGCGTACTGCCCGTCGCCGCTGCGATGCGGCTGAAGGTCTGCGAAAAGCCCTGCGCGCTGACGTACCATGCGGCGCGCGGCATGGCGCTGGCACGCACGCCGCCCATCAGCTTGGCGAGATCGGTCGTGTCCAAAAGCAAAAACGTGTTGTGGCCCGACGCCGCGGTGACCTTGGCGATGTTGTGCGCGCCATCAAGCGCGATCGGCCCGATGCCGCGAATGCCGCCGAAGTTCGAAGTACCGTCGCCGTTGAACGCGCAATCGTCTTCCTTGACGGCCAGCGCCCACGCGACTTCGTTTGCGATATAGTCGACCATGCCGACGATCGCGTCTTCGTCGAGTTCGCTCGACAGCAGCACCAGCGCGCCGAGCTTCTTGGCGGTCAGGTTGACGCCGTCCATGTTGGTGTTCGTGACACCGACCGTCGCGCCTTCACCGATGAAGAATGCCTGCGCGGTGCCAGTGCGGCGCGGGAAAACCGAACTATCCGAACCCATCGGCCAGACGCAGGCCCGGCGCCGAAACGCGCCGAACGCATCGCGCAGATCGAGGATCGCGTTTTGGAGTTCGGTCGGCACAAGGAAACCGCCGCCGGAGCCGATGCCCTCGGACGCCGCTTTCGTAAACGTGATGCCCTTGCGGTCGCACCAGTCGCGCGCGTCCTTGCGGTCATAGATCGACGCGAGCAGCCACTTGCCGGCGCGTTCGTACATGTCCCAGACCACGGGCCCGGAGCCAGGAAAGGCTTTTTTCATTTGGTCATCCTTGCTCAGTCTTTTGGGCCAGCATCATGCGGCACAGCAGCACCGTCACCAGCACCGCCCTCAGCAGCAGCCCCGGTCACGTCACTGCCGGGTCCAGTTTCCTTGCCAGCCGGCTCAAACCCGAGCGGCGCCACGTTGGTCGGTTGATAAAGCTTGTCGCCGCCCTCGACGTCCGCCCAGCCTTCCGAGCGGCGCGCTTCGTTGGGCGTCATG
>JAYVYQ010000022.1:0-2324 GCA_043784125.1 Afipia sp. | reverse complement strand
CGGCGATTTTCTCGTCCGAGATCACGCCCGTGCCTTGCGTGTTGACCGTGATGTTCATGGGCTGTGCCACACCAATCGCGTAAGCCACCTGAATCTCACACTTGGTCGCCAAACCCGCCGCCACGATGTTCTTGGCCACATAACGCGCGGCGTAAGCGGCCGAGCGATCCACCTTGCTGGGGTCTTTGCCAGAGAACGCGCCGCCGCCGTGCGGGCAGGCGCCGCCGTAGGTGTCGACGATGATCTTGCGGCCGGTCGAAACCGCTGGCCGGTTGTCGTGAATTGCATGGCGGCGTTCTGCCACGAATCGACAAACTCAAGCTGCAGCTTCGCATTGCCTGGATTCGGAACCGAAGTCGCCATATTCACGCAGCCGAAGCCCTGGTGGAAATTCGGTGTGCCGGGCGAGGGTGCAATGGAATCGGCGCCGGTAAGCCAGCGGGTGCCGTTGATAAGCGTCGCTTTCACCAAAGCCGCGCTTGGGGCGTGATTGCGCGTGCTTTCATAAAACTCGCGCACGAGCGCCGCGCAACCGGCGATAAGCGGCGCCGACATACTCGTTCCCCCGTCGAAAGCGTAACGCGCATTGTTGGGATAAGCGCCCCAAAAGTTACGCAGCGGCGCGAGGGAAGACTTCGTCGAGGCAATGTCGGTGCCCGGTCCCACCACGTCAGGCTTGATGCGCCGGTCATCGCACGGGCCGCGGCTGCTGAACGCGGCAAGGCATTCAGGGTCGCCGGAAATGAGTTGACCGGAGATTGGCGGGTCGGGAAAATCGCCCGGCCACGCGGCGCCGTAAGTCATCTTCGAATAGCCGCCGCTTGATCGATCCGACCGGCTCGCGCCGACCGTAAGTGCGTTTTTGCACGAAGCCGGCGAGCCGATCGAAAGCCAGTCGACGAAGCCGGTATCTGAGTTGGTGCGTGGCGCCGCGGCGATGCCTTCGTTGCCCGCGGAGATCACGATCAGCATATCGCGGTGATCGGCGACAAATTCGTCTACCTCGACCGAGTTGCCGGTGTAGCGCGAGGCCGTCGCCGCGCCCCAGCTATTGTTGTGAATGCGCGCGCCGGTTTGGTAGGCCTCGTCGAAGAGGTCGTTCAGATCCACTGGCAGGCCACCCAGCCCGCCGGTTGCATCCAGGATGGACTGAAAAAACAATTGGGCGCCCGGCGCGGCGCCGCGGATATGGCCGTTCGACGCCGAGCCGTCGCCCAGCACCGAGCCCGCGACGTGAGTCCCGTGGCCAGCCGGGTCGGAAGAATCGTTGGGCCGGCCAAGCGCAACGACGCTGAGGATGCGGCCCTGGAAATCCGGATGATTGCTGTCGAGGCCGGTGTCCGCCACTGCCACGATTTGCCCTGCGCCGGTAAACGGGAGCGTGACCACCGGGTTCCCGCTGTCGATACGCAGCAGGCGGCGGGCAACGTCGTTGAGAAATTTTGGTGGAACATATTCCTCGAACGTTGCGACTTCGGGTAACGCGGGAATTTCAGACAGCTCCCGCGCGCCTTGCAGCAGATAGATGCGAATCTTTCGCGAGCTCGTACCGGCGATCGCGATATTGCGCGTTTTCAACCAGTCACGCACACGTTGCATGTCAGTCGCATCTGCGCGATGCAGGCGCACATCGAAAGTCAGCATTGCCCTGGATACTCCCGTGGGCGGCGCCGCCCGTGCGTTCGCGTGGGTGATCAAATCGGGTCCGGTCGATTCGGCATCGTAAAGCCGCAGTTCTGATACAAAAGACAGTTGACGCAACTGCTCCGCCTGGCCGGGTTCGAGGCGCACTTTATAGGCCCCGGTCGGCAAGGATTCGAGCAACTTCACACCCGCCTGCGCCAGCTGTTCCTTCCACGACTCCAGCAACGGCCCATTGAGCCACACAAGATAAAACTGCGGCTGACTGAGATTGGGCAGGACGTCGTCCACGGCGTTCGCCGCGCCTATCGTTTCCCGAAGCGCTCGCGCCCGGACCTGTCCATTAATCGCCTCAACGGTCGGCGGCGCTTGCACGCCTGGCATCTCCTGAACGATCAGCCCGCTATTCCTCATCTCGGCAATGGCAGCGTCATCCGCTTCCCCCAAAGCGAAGCTGTCGGTGCTCAGCGCTTGCGGCATCATCCTTTGTGCCGTGTTCCGTTCTGTCTCGTGCATGTAAAAGGCCATTACGCGTTTGTTCGGCATGGTTCTGGTCTCCTTTGTTCAGTTAATGGTCCCGTGAATTCCAAAGAGCAGTGCTTGCTCCGCAAAGACTCAGGCGCGCAATCATTGCCTCCGGACCGGGGCGCGGCTGGCATCAGACTGGCTTGTTCGTCTTCCTG
>JAYVYQ010000021.1:0-5691 GCA_043784125.1 Afipia sp. | reverse complement strand
CGATATGGTCGGAAATATCCATGACGACGCCGATGTCGTGCTCGATGAGCAAGATGGTAACGTCCCGCGCCAGATCGCGGATCAGTTTCGATGTATCGGCGGTGTCGGCATGGCTCATTCCCTGCGTCGGCTCGTCGAGCAACAAGATCGACGGCTTTGCCGCAAGCGAAACCGCAATTTCGAGACGGCGCTGCTCACCGTGAGACAATGCGCCGGCAAGCTCGTCGGCCTTGCTCGCAAGTGAAAACCGTTCGATCAATTCATCGACGCGCGCCAGCGCGACGCGGCTATAGCCAACAGGCAGCAGAAAACGCGACGGCGCCTCGAGGCGCTGCGCCGCCAATCGTAAATTCTCGAACACCGTCAGCTCGAAGAACAGATTGGTGATCTGGAATGAACGTCCCAATCCTGCGCGCTGCATCAAATGCGGCGGCTCTCCTGTCAGGTCGACGCCTCCAAGCACGACACGGCCGGCATTGGGACGAATCAGACCGCTGATAAGATTGAAGAGCGTCGATTTTCCTGCGCCGTTGGGGCCGATGATTGTCGTGATAGCGTTAGACTCGGTAGAAAACGACACGCCGTCGACAGCACAAATTCCGCCGAAGGCAACGCCAAGATCGTGAACTTCAAGAACAGTCGTCATTTCTGTTCTCCGCTCATCAGTTGCTCGATGCGCGGGCGGATGAAGCCCATCAACCCTTTTGGTAAAAAGATCACTGTCGCCATGAACAGAAGGCCGATCACGATCAGATGATGCGGGGTCAACGATCCGACAACGGATTTCAGCACGGTCAGGATCACACCGCCGTAAAGCGCGCCGACAAGTGTCCCGACGCCGCCTGTCACAACCGTGATCACGGCATTTCCAGACGTCGCGAAGAACAGCAAGTCCGGAGATACAAAGCCGCGCAACATGGGATAGAGAGCGCCCGACAGTGCAGCCACAACTGCAGCCAACACGTAAGCCGCGAGCCGCACAGCACGCGTTGAATAGCCAAGAAACGGAACACGGCGTTCATTAGCGCGCATCGCCAAAAGAACGCGGCCGAATGACGTATCCAGCAGATAGCCGCTGATCGCGTACAACAAGACAATAAATGCGAGCGTAAAGAGAAAAAATCCGGCCGGCGAATCCGACATGATCGTCGCGGCACCGAGATTGATCGGAACGATCGGCACGCCGATCAAACCATCGGACGCGCCGAGCGCCCGCGTGTTGTAAACGGCCTTCGCAGCGACTTGCGCAAGTCCGAATGTGACCAGCGCGAAATAAACGCCCCGCACGCGGTTTGCGATCAATCCGGCTGCGACGGAAACGACAAGCGCCGTTCCCAGCGCCGCGCCCATTGCGACCCAGAACGAAGGGATTTCCTTGAGAACCACGGCAGACACATATGCGCCAAGACCGAAGTAAAGCGCCTGCCCCAGCGACAGCAATCCGGAATAGCCGAGAAGAATATCGACCGACAGCGCAAGACCCGCAAAGATCAGCGCTTCAGTTGCAAGACGGAGGAAGAACTTGTCGTCCATGGCGACACCGGCAGCCGCGAACACCAATGCCGCCACAACAAAAATAGCCACAAGAACGTGGCTTGCGCGCATGGCTAGCGCGAGACGGTCGATGACCTTCACTCGTCCGATAGCGACTGCGGCGTCACGCATGACCAAGCCGTCCGAACAACCCTTGCGGACGAATGACAAGAACAAGGACCATGATGCCGAAAACGATGGGATCGCTCCACACCGGCGACACGATCAGGCTCGAAATCGCCTGAACCTGCGTAATCAACAATCCCGCAACAACGGCGCCCGCAATCGATCCCATACCGCCGACGATGACGACGGTAAAAGCAAGAAAGATGAAGTCGCGACCCATCGTCGGAAACACCGAATAGATCGGCGCCAACAGCACACCGGCCAATCCTGCCAACGCAACGCCGAATGCGAACGTTCCGGCAAACACCAAAGAGACCGGAACGCCAAGCGACGCCGCCATGTTGCGGTCGAACGCAGCCGCTCTGACGAGCGCGCCAAGCCTGGTTTTGTTGACCACAATGGCGACTGCCGCAACAATGGCGAAGCCGATCACGATCAGGAATAAACGATATTTCGGCAGGATAATTCCCATGACTTCGATTGCACCGGCAATTGGGGTTGGCGGCCGCTGCGTATTCGCGCCGAACACGACCTTCAACCCCTCTTCAATCACAAGACCGAGACCGAAGGTGAGAAGCAACGTCGTGACGTGACGATCCGGCATGTTGAATACGCGCTGGATCAGACCGCGTTCGACGATGTAGCCGATCGGAAGCATGAGCAGCGGCACGATAATCAGAAGCAGCCAGAAACTGATCCCCGACACGCCAAGCGCCAAGGCGATATAGGCACCGACGGCATAGAATTCGCCATGCGCCATGTTGATGACATCCAGAAGCCCGAAGATGATCGTCAGGCCAAGCGCGACCAAAACCACAGCAACGCCCAGTGCGAGCCCCGTGATCATCTGCGGTGCCAGCACAAACTGGATATATTCAAGAACGTCGGTCATGAGAGACTACTGTTGCGGAATCCGGAAACTTGCGTCGGCAAATTGTGAAACGGAGCGCAACGTCACATGTTGCGCTCCGCCATTCCTTTTTACAAAGCGATGAGGCGTCTTAAAACCTCAAAACCGCGTGCAGTTGTCGGCGCCGATTGCTTCTTCGCCGCTCACACTTCCGACAATCTTGAACTGACCGCCGTTCACGCGCACGACATACATCGGCTGAACGGCCTGATGATCGCCTGCTCGCATCGTCTTCTTGCCTTGCGGAGTCATCCAGTCCAGCCCGCGCATCGCCTCGCGCACCTTATCGGTCTCGGTTGACTTGGCTTTTTCGACGGCCGCCTTGTAAAAATAGATCAGTCCGTAACTGTCGGCGCCGTAAAGATCGGGATCAGCCTTGTTGGCCGCCTTGAAGGCATCGACAAATTTCTTGTTTTCAGGACTGTCGATCTGAGTCGAATAGCCGACACCAGTGCCGAAGCCGTCCGCCGCAGCTCCGATCGCCGCGATGTTCTGCGACGTCACGGTGCCGGAAGCGCCCACAACGAGCATATTTCCGAGCAAGCCGAAGTCCTGCATCTGAGTGAGCAGGCGCACGGTGTCGTTGCCCGCAACGGATGTATAAAGCACTTCAGGCTTCGCCTGACGCAGCTGGCCGAAATATTGCGTATAGTCCTTGCTGTCGAGAGGCGCGAAAACTTCGCCCGCCGAAGTGGCACCGAGCGCTTCCACCGTTTTCTTGAAGGTTGCCACCGTTGAGCGGCCCATTTCGTAATCCGGTCCGAGGAAATAAACTTTAGCTTTCGGTTTCTGCTTTACCACCCAGGCAGCAAGCGCGGTGGATTGCTGGCCCGCGCGCGCATTGACGCGGAAAACGTTCGGCGAACATTTGTCGCCGGTGATGGAATCCGCAAACGACACCGTGGTCGCAATCAACTTGCCGGCACGCTCGGCGGTTTGACCGACGGCAAGAGTCGAACCGGAATTGACCGTACCGGTGAGGAAGTCGACCTTCTGCACCTCGAACAGCTTCTCGGCCTTTTGCACGGCCACCGAAGGGTTTGCTTCCTCGTCTTCGAAAACAAGCTCAATCTGGCGGCCCATGATGCCGCCGGCAGCGTTGACTTCCTTGGTGGCAAGCTCAAGCCCCCAGCGAACCTGCTGGCCAATCGGCGTGTAGGTGCCGGAGAGCGGTGTGACGACGCCGATCTTGATCGGATCGGCAGCAACCGCCGGAGCAGTAAATACTGTGGTGGCAAGCAGGCTCGCCAATACGACGGATGTCCTCAACATGGCTTCGTCTCCTCAGGGTGAATGTCGACTGCGCTTCGCAGTTCTGGTTGATGATTTCATTGTGATGCGGGTGGCTTCGGCGCACTACCAGCCGTCGCGCCGACAGGAAGAAAAAAGCCGGCCGCGACGCCCGTAACTTTGCCGGCGGCGACTGGAGCTTGTAATACACGCAGCGATGAGCGGCGCGGGTCGCGAGCTTGCAAGATCAAAAAATGCCGGCGTTGGCATCGTTTCTTTTCCTCCCGAGATTTGCGTTCTTGCCGACGCGCTGGAGGGAATTCTCGGAAATGCCAATGAGACCGGCGATACCGCAGGTTCTTACAACTTACCAATTCGTCTCATTTAGTATGCTGCGGTGCGGAAGCCGTGCAAATACCGTCAATGGCGCGATTGCTGGTTTGCCAGTCCACAGCCGGTTTCGCGCCGCAATCGGAAAATCAAGCGCACCGTATCACGGACGATCCAGCGTAGTATAATGGATCAAACTCCTGCCTAGGCTATAGATAAATCAAAGTAAGCCGTGCCGGACAGTCGATCCCTGACGTCTGGCATCGGCGGCAACCGCCAACTGGCCGACACAATTTTAAATTTACGGAGGGAGACTGTTACACGATGTCCAAGAAATCAGAATCTGACCGGATGGCATCCGGTTCGCGCCTGAACCGCCGCTCCGTCATCGTTGGCGGCGCGGCTGCACTCGGTGCATTTTCAATTCATGCACCGTGGGTTCACGCGGCCGAGGCATGGCCGACACGGCCGGTTAAATTTGTCGTCCCCTTCGCGGCCGGCGGCACCACCGATATTCTTGGACGCTTGGTCGCGGCGAAATTATCGGAAGAATACGGCCAGCAATTCATCATTGAAAATAAGCCCGGCGCCGGCGGCAATATTGCGGCTGACTTCGTCGCAAAAGCTGATCCGGACGGTTACACGTTCATCGTCGGTACACCCGGCACGCATGCGATCAACAAGTATGTTCAAAAGAACATGCCTTACGATCCGATCAACGACATCCAACCTGTGACGATCATTGCGCGAGTGCCTAACCTGATGTCAGTCAACCCGGACGTGCAGGCAAATTCTGTCGCCGAATTTATTGCGCTCGCAAAATCGAAGCCGGGTCAATTGTTTTACGGCACGCCGGGACTCGGCAGCACCGCGCACCTGTCGACCGAACTGTTCAAATCCATGACCGGCATCGATATCGTTCACGTTCCTTACAAAGGCAGCGCGCCAGCTTTGACTGACCTTGTAGCAGGTCGTGTGCAAGTCATGATCGACAATCTTCCAGCCGTCCTTCCTTTCGCAGAAAACAAGAATGTGCGCGCACTAGCGATCAGTACCGCGACGCGTTGGCCCTTGCTGCCAGAACTCCCAACCATCGCGGAATCCGGAGTGGCGGGCTACGACGCGGCGGCGTGGTTCACCGTCGCAGCTCCGGCGAAGGTATCGAAAGACATCGTCATGAAGCTCAACGCCAGCGTGATCAAATACATCAAATCCACTGATGGCGTCGAGCGCATCAGAAAGCTTGGCGGAGAGCCTATCGGCGGCACGCCGGAAGAAATGCAAAAATTCGTGCTCGCCGAGACCGAGAAGTGGGGCAAGGTGGCTCAATTCGCCAACATCAAGCCGGAATAGAATCGCACCGGTACCGCTCCAGCGCAGTCAGGATCGCTTTTCTTGTGGCGTCCGACTTGGGGCCCAAAAAGAAAGGCGGGACACTTAGTCCCGCCTTTTTGATTTTCAGTTGAAATTAGATCAGTTGGTAACTGGCTTCAGCACAGGCGTCCATTTTGCGATCTCGCTCTTCACCAGAGCGGCCAGCGATTCCGGTGTACGCTCCGGGC
>JAYVYQ010000020.1:0-16788 GCA_043784125.1 Afipia sp. | reverse complement strand
GGCATCACCATCTCCGTGCCGGCCGGCAGCTCGATCGAGCCTGTCACGTCCGTGGTACGGAAGTAGAACTGCGGGCGATAGCCCTTGAAGAACGGCGTGTGACGGCCGCCCTCGTCCTTGGTGAGCACGTACACTTCGGCTTCGAACTTCGTGTGCGGCGGAATCGAACCCGGCTTCGCCAGGACCATGCCGCGCTCGATGTCCTTCTTGTCGATGCCGCGGAGGAGCAGTGCCGCGTTGTCGCCGGCGCGCCCTTCGTCCAGCACCTTACGGAACGCTTCGACGCTCGTGACCACCGACTTCTTGTCGGATCCGAAACCCACGAGGGCGATTTCTTCGCCGACCTTGATGACGCCACGTTCGATACGACCCGTGGCAACCGTGCCGCGGCCGGTGATCGAGAACACGTCTTCGACCGGCATCAGGAACGGCTTGTCGATTTCGCGAACCGGCTCCGGGATGGACGAGTCGAGCGCGTCCATGAGTTCAACCATCTTCGCCACCCACACCGGATCGCCTTCGATCGCCCGAATGGCAGCGCCGCGGATCACCGGGACGTTGTCGCCGTCGTACTCGTACTTGGAGAGGAGCTCACGGACTTCGAGCTCGACCAAGTCGAGGAGTTCGGCGTCTTCCACGAGATCGCACTTGTTCAGGAACACGACGATATTTGGCACGTTCACCTGGCGGGCCAGAATGATGTGCTCGCGCGTCTGCGGCATCGGGCCGTCAACGGCGCTCACCACGAGAATCGCGCCGTCCATCTGCGCGGCACCCGTGATCATGTTCTTCACGTAGTCGGCGTGACCTGGGCAATCGACGTGGGCGTAATGGCGGTTCTTGGTCTCGTACTCAACGTGAGCGGTCGAGATCGTGATGCCGCGAGCCTTTTCTTCAGGCGCCTTGTCGATCTGGTCATAGGCTGTGAACGTCGCTCCGCCCGATTCAGCCAAAACTTTGGTGATCGCTGCGGTCAGCGATGTCTTGCCATGATCGACGTGACCGATGGTGCCGATGTTGCAGTGTGGCTTGTTACGTTCAAATTTAGCTTTAGCCATGATGGTCTCCGTTCAACTTTGACTTACGTCAAAGAATTCAAGCGAATTTCTTTTGGACTTCTGCCGACACGTTTGCCGGCGCTTCTGCGTAATGATCGAACTGCATGGTGAAGGTCGCGCGGCCCTGGCTCATCGAGCGCAGGTTGTTCACGTAACCGAACATGTTCATGAGCGGCACCATCGCGTTGATGACGTTGGCGTTGCCGCGCATGTCCTGGCCCTGAATCTGACCGCGACGTGAATTCAAGTCGCCGATCACAGAACCCGTGTAATCCTCAGGTGTCACGCACTCGACCTTCATGATCGGCTCGAGCAGGACCGACTTGCCCTTTTGCAAAGCTTCGCGGAAAGCAGCACGTGCAGCGATTTCGAAGGCGAGAGCCGACGAGTCGACGTCGTGGTATTTGCCGTCCACCAGCGAGACTTTCACGTCCACGACCGGGAAGCCCGCGACGACGCCTGAACCCATGACGCTGTTGAGGCCCTTTTCGACGCCGGGGATGTATTCCTTCGGCACCGAACCGCCGACGACCTTGGACTCGAACACGTAACCGGCACCCGGCTCGTTCGGCTCCACGATGATCGACACTTCGGCGAACTGGCCCGTACCGCCGGTCTGCTTCTTGTGGGTGTATTTGACTTCAGCCTTCTTCGTGATCTTCTCACGGAAGGCCACCTGCGGAGCGCCGATGTTTGCGTCCACCTTGTAGGTGCGGCGCAGAATATCGACCTTGATGTCGAGATGGAGTTCGCCCATGCCCTTGAGAATGGTCTGGCCGGATTCCTGATCGGTCGACACGCGGAAAGACGGATCTTCCGCAGCCAACTTCGCAAGCGCGACACCGAGCTTTTCCTGATCGGCCTTCGACTTCGGCTCGATGGCGATTTCGATAACCGGCTCCGGGAATTCCATCTTTTCAAGGATGACCGGATGGTCGGGATCGCACAGCGTATCGCCGGTGCGAGTTTCCTTCAAACCAGCAAGCGCCACGATGTCGCCAGCGAATGCTTCCTTGATGTCTTCGCGGTTATTCGCATGCATCAACAACATGCGGCCGATGCGCTCTTTGCGCTCCTTGGTCGAGTTGATCGCGCCGGTGCCGCTGATAAGCGTGCCCGAATAGATGCGGCAGAAGGTGATGGTGCCGACGAACGGATCGTCCATGATCTTGAAGGCGAGCAGCGACATCGGCGCGTCGTCCTTCGGCTCGCGGATGATCTCTTCGCCTTCCTTGTCAGGGTTGAGACCCTTGATCGCAGGCACGTCGAGTGGCGACGGAAGATAATCGACAACCGCGTCGAGCAGAGGCTGCACGCCCTTGTTCTTGAAGGCCGAACCGCACAGCACGGGATAGAAAGCGCCAGTCAGAACCGCCTTGCGGATCATGCGCTTCAAAGTCGCGACGTCGGGCTCCTTGCCATCGAGATAAGCAGCCAGAACTTCGTCGTCGAGTTCGACGGCGACTTCCAGCAGCTTCTCGCGATATTCCTTCGCCTTGTCGACGAGGTCGGCCGGGATATCGATGGTCTCGAACTTGGCGCCGAGCGCTTCGTTGTTCCAGATGTAAGCCTTCATCAGAACGAGATCGACCATGCCGACGAAGTTGCTTTCTTCGCCGATCGGAAGCTGGATCGCAATCGGCTTTGCGCCGAGACGCTTCACGATGTCATCGAGGCACTTGTAGAAGTCGGCGCCGGTCTTATCCATCTTGTTAGCGAAAACGATGCGCGGAACCTTGTACTTGTCGCCCTGACGCCAGACGGTTTCGGTCTGCGGCTCAACGCCCTGGTTGCCGTCGAGAACGACAACGGCGCCGTCAAGCACGCGCAGCGAACGCTCGACTTCAATGGTGAAGTCGACGTGGCCGGGGGTATCGATGATGTTGAGGCGCTTCTCGTTCCAGTAAGCGGTCGTCGCAGCCGACGTAATGGTAATGCCGCGCTCCTGCTCCTGCTCCATCCAATCCATCGTCGCGGCACCTTCGTGCACTTCGCCGATTTTGTGGCTCTTGCCGGTATAATAAAGGATGCGCTCGGTGGTCGTCGTTTTGCCGGCGTCAATATGCGCCATGATACCGAAATTGCGGTAATCAGCGATTGGATGTTGGCGCGCCATGGTGTGTTCCTTTGATCCGTTCGTTTCGCCGTTACCAGCGATAGTGCGAGAAGGCGCGGTTGGCTTCCGCCATCCGATGCACGTCTTCGCGCTTCTTGACGGCGTTACCACGGCCATTCGACGCATCGAGCAACTCAGCCGAGAGCCGCTCCGTCATTGTCTTTTCGTTGCGCTCGCGCGCAGCGGAGATGATCCAGCGAATGCCCAGCGCCTGACGGCGAACCGAGCGCACTTCGACCGGCACTTGGTATGTTGCGCCACCGACGCGACGCGAACGCACTTCGATCGTCGGCATGACGTTTTCCAGCGCCTGCTCGAACACCGGCAATGGACCCTGCTTGGTTTTGCTCTCGATCATTTCGAGCGCACCATAAACGATGGTTTCGGCGGCAGACTTTTTGCCGTCGTACATGACCGAGTTCATGAACTTCGTGATGATAATGTTCCCGAACTTCGGGTCCGGGTTCACTTCACGCTTTTCAGCAGAATGGCGACGAGACATCGATGATCCCCGATTACTTCGGACGCTTCGCGCCGTACTTGGAACGGCGCTGCTTACGGTTCTTGACGCCCTGCGTATCGAGGACGCCGCGGAGAATGTGGTAACGAACGCCGGGCAAATCCTTGACGCGGCCGCCGCGGATCATGACCACGGAATGTTCCTGAAGGTTGTGACCCTCACCCGGAATGTAGCCGATGACTTCAAAGCCGTTGGTCAGGCGCACCTTGGCGACCTTACGAAGCGCCGAGTTCGGCTTCTTCGGGGTCGTCGTATAGACGCGCGTGCAAACGCCACGCTTCTGCGGCGACTGCTGCAGAGCCGGCACCTTCTTGCGTGCCTTCTGCGATTCGCGTGGCTTAGCGATCAGCTGGTTGATCGTCGGCATCGTTCACCCTTGTTCGCGCGAAACCGCAACTGGCTTCGCAAAATCGTTCGGGACAATCGTCCCACTTCAAAATCTCAACTTCCGAACCGCCCTGCTCTCGCCGGTCTTTCCGTCAGCGCGTTTTCGACCGCGCAAAGCGAAATCGCGCCAACCATTCATCGCTGAATGGAAAGCGCTTGACCGCCACAGAGGACCGCGGATCGCCTTACGGCTCACCGAGGTCATGCATCCGAAACCAATCTCAAGAGCTTCGCCCGAGAGACCAACATCGTCCTGGCATTGCCTGGCTTAGTGCCGACAGCGTTTGAGCGACATTCGTCGAGGTTGGTGCCCGTTTCGTCCCAAAGGAAGAAAGGGTGATCCGTTCCGACGTGAAGAAGCTCACCGCCTGTCGTGAAGTAGCCGGGTTGTAGTAGCCGACCCATGCCAAGTCAAGACTAAACGACATGCGAAAAGCCCATGCGAGAGAGCCACTTCTGGCACTCCCGCGTGCATGTTGCATGGCGAGTTTTATGACGTTGAGAGAATCGGTTTGCAAAGCAACCGGACGTCGTCTTCGGCCCTGAACGAAGGCCTGACGGCATCCAATTTCACGGTTTCGCGCCCGATGGCCAAGATCCGCGCCCGAAAGCCTGTGGAATAACGTTTTAATACAAAGAGTTAAGTATATGTATGGGAAAAAGTAACTTAGGGCGGCATCCGGCGGTGTCGGTGGGGTTTCTTAAATATGAGCTGGCCCAAGGTAGAGTCAGCTCCGAATAGTCCCGATTTTCTCGATTTCCCTATGATTTCAATGAGCATTCTGAAATGGGTCTAACGATCTCCCAGACAGCGCGAATGACGGCACCGGAGCCGCTGGTTTTCGACCCGGCTACGGGCGTGCTCACAGGCGCCTCCCTGCTGGAGGGTGTCCTTGTACGGCTTATGCGGGCGGGCGCGCGCATGACATCCGCCCTCTCCTACCGTGGCTTCGCCGCCGGCTGCCGGCTTCTGAAGACGGTCGCGCCGGACCGCGCCATTCAGGTCCAACTCGCACCTGATGCGGTCTTCTCGTTCCCGTTTGCCGACGGTTACTGGAGCTTGCTGCTCGATCCCCACTACCGCTACGAGCGCGATATCAATCTGCTGTTTCTCGGGATCGCCGACGCCGATTACACGCTCGTCGATTGCGGCGCGAATTTCGGCTACTGGTCCACACTCGTCACCAGCCGACTCTACGGCGGGCACCGATCGGTGGCCATCGAGCCCTCTTCGCGAAATTTCAAAATCCTTTCCAACAATGCCAGCCTGAATGGCAGCCGATTCCAGCCGCTCCAGAACGCAATCGGCTCCAAGGCTGGTACCGCGCGCCTATCCGGAAACAAGCATGAAGCCATGACGATCGCCGGCTCCCAAGCCGACGGCGGCGAAGACGTGTCCGTCATCACGCTCGACAGTCTGATTGGCCCGCAACTCGATCTGAACGGCCGCTTCGTCATCAAGCTCGATGTCGAGGGCGTGGAGATTGAAGCGCTGCGCGGCGGCCAGCATCTGCTTGAAACAGACTGCGTGTTGATCTGCGAAGATCACGGCAACGACCGCAATCACACCATCTCGCGCTATATCCTTGAACACACGTCCCTCAACCTGTTCTGCTTCGATCCGCAGACGCGGCGTTTTGAACATCTCGAAGACGTGTCGTCGCTCGACCGCATCAAAACATCGACAAATTGGGGCTACAACGTGCTTGCGACACGCAGCCCGTTCTGGAGCCAGCGTATCCGCGCGATTGATCCAGACAAAATCCCGGATTCGAGCGGGCTATAGCCTCCATGAGCGCATCCCGCCCAGCCGCGACGTCCCGATCCTCACTTCCCGGTGTCGTCATTCTTGGCGGCGCACACAATGCGCTGGCGCTGGCGCGCAGTTTCGGGCGCAAAGGCATTCCGGTTGCACTTGTGACCGACGACCACCCGTTGCCGAAATACTCGCGCTATGTCGGTCGCTACTTCGCGTGGCCCGGAGCGACATCTGCTGACGCTGCCAAATGGCTATTGGATCTTGCCGAACGGAAGGGCTTGCAGAACTGGCTCCTGCTGGCCTGCGCCGATCTTGAGGTCAAGCTCGTCGCGGAGAACGGCACCCTACTTCGCAAGGGCTTTCAAATCCTCGGAAACGATTGGGAAGATTTGCAACATCTGTGCAACAAGCAATTGCTCGCGCAGGCGGCGGAGAAGGCCGGCATCGCCGTTCCCAAACGCTACGATGTCAATTCCGTCGAGGACGCGACGCGCATCGGGATGGAATTCCCCGTCATTCTCAAGCCGGCAATGCGGATGTCGCGCAATGCGCTCACGACCGCGAAAGCGTGGCGCGCCGATAACCGGGATGAACTGATCGACCTTTACCGCAAGGCCGCGACCGTGCAGGGCAACGACGGTGTCGTCGTTCAGGAATACATCCCTGGCGGCGGCGAGGCGCAATTCTCTTACGCGGCCCTTTGGTTTCGCAACGCGCCGGTCGCTGAACTCGCAGCACGGCGGACGCGGCAATACCCTGTCGATTTCGGATACACCAGCACCTTCGTCGAGATCGTCGAAAACGATACGGTCATGGAAATGAGCCGGAAGCTGTTGTCGTCGATTGGATTCGAAGGCCTCGTCGAGGTCGAATTCAAACGAGACGACCGCACCGGAACCTACAAGATTCTCGACGTTAATCCTCGCGCATGGTCATGGCTCTCGCTCTGCGAGGCTGGCGGCTTCGACTTCGCTGCGTCGTACACGGAAATTCTCAGCGGCAACGTCAAGCCGGTGCAACATGCCGCGTCTGGTCATGCGTGGGTCCATGTGCCGCGCGACGCCATTGCCACGCTGCATCTGCTGGCGCGCGGTCAGATGAATATTGGTGCATGGCTCAAGGGTTATCGGCAGAAGCTGACTTACGCCGTATTTTCGTCGGACGATCCGTTGCCCGCTCTGGTGGAATTGCCGATGACACTGATGCGGGTCGTGGCGCGTATGCTGACGAAAGAAAAGCAACCTATCTCGCTATCGACAGCGCGCGCGACGCCAAGCGTCGAGACGAAATCCCCGACGAACCTGCTCTAGTCGCGTCATTGGCACCACCACGTAACGCAGCGCATTAGTCGTCTTCGTCCTCATCGTCGTCCGCATCGACCGGCTCATGCTTCTTGTGAATCTGGTCGGCCCACAATTGCGCGTACATGCCTTTTTTGGCAAGCAGTTCGGCGTGGGTGCCACGCTCGATCGCCTTACCGCCGCTGATGACGATGATCTCGTCCATTTCGACAACGGATGTGAGGCGATGTGTCGATGAAATCAGGGTGCGGCCTTTGGCGACCTTCAACAGCGTTGCGTTGAGTGCTGCTTCGGTTGTCTGATCGAGCGCGGATGTTGCCTCATCTAACAGAAGCACCGACGGATTGCGGATGATCGCACGCGCAATCGCGATGCGCTGACGCTGGCCGCCCGACAGAGAATCGCCACGCTCACCCACCACCGTGTCGTATTTGTTCGGCAACGTCATGATGAAGCGGTGGATCTCGGCCTTCTTCGCTGCGTCCTCGACCTCCTTGTCGGTCGCGCCTTCCAGGCCGAGACGAATATTTTCGCGCAACGACAGATTGAACAGCATGTTCTCCTGAAACACCACGGCCATGCTGTTGCGCAACGAATCCCGCGTGACGCGACGAATATCGACGCCGTCGATCGTCACCTTGCCGTCGGTCGGAATATAAAGCCGCAGGATGAGATTCAGCAGCGTACTTTTGCCTGAACCGCTCGGGCCGACGATGGCGATGCGCTTCCCGACATCGAGCTTCAGCGTCA
Source organism: Afipia sp. (assembly GCA_043784125.1). Taxonomy (GTDB): domain Bacteria; phylum Pseudomonadota; class Alphaproteobacteria; order Rhizobiales; family Xanthobacteraceae; genus Afipia. Next base: position 8,897 of record JAYVYQ010000020.1, on the reverse strand, counting down.
GGCTATCCAGCACCTGCGCGTCGCTGCCTTCATACTTGAAGCTGACGCGGTCGAAGGTGATGTTGTTGGTGATGCGCGGCATGTCGGGCGCGCCGGGCCGATCGCCGCCGCGTGTCGGCTCGTCGAGCAGTTCTTCCATGTGGCGCACAGCGGCAGACGCCTGAATGGCAATCGGGATGAAGTGCATCAGATGCGCGATGTTGTAGGAAATCTCCCAGAACGCGCTCTCAAAGGTGACGAACGTGCCAATCGAGATTTTTCCGATGGTGGCCAGATAAGCACCGATGGCGAGCACGACGAGATGCAGCAGCAACACCGAAATGGTGACGGTGCGCTCTACCATGGTGGAAAGGAATGTCGCATCCGCCATCGAGCGGCGCGCGGCCTGATTGCGAAAGGTGAACCAGCCCAGCGCCTTTCGCTGCAGGCCGAACGCCTTCACCACCATCTGGGCGCCGATGTTTTCCTGAACCACGCCGAGAATGGCGGATTCATTGACCTTCTGCTCGTAATTCGCCTGCACGGCCTTCGGCGTGAGAAGCCGCGGGCCGATCAGCGTGATCGGGAAAACCAGAAGCGCGACTGCGGCGAGCTGCCAGTTCAGCCAGATCATCAGGCCGATACCGGCGATCAGTTCGAGGAACGGAAGCAGCGCGCTGTTGGCGAACGTCTTGACCGAGGATTCGTAGCCCGCCATGTCGACGGAAAAGCGCGCGAGAATTTCGCCGCGCTTGGTTCGCCCGAAAAAAGCTGCCGGCAAATTCTGGACGTGGTCGAACAGCCTTGCGCGCACATCCGAGATCGTTGCCGCAGCGAGACGCGCGTCCCAGCGCTCGTACCAGACCGCGACGATCGATGTGATGATGCCGGCAACGGCCAGCACCGAGAGAATGGTATAGAGCGCCTGAAAGTCTTCCTCGCCGAGCGCGTCGTCGATCAGATATTTCAGGCTGAGCGGCATGATGACGTTGAACAACGTCTCGACGAACAGGCCGATGCCGACGAAAATCAGCCACGTCTTGTATTGCCGCATGTGCGGCCAGGTAAACCGCCAGATCGTTGCGAACGCGCCGGCCGCCTGACCGGCCGTATAAACGACGAGATCTTCATCGTCGTCATCGTCATCGATGTCGTCCGGATCGGGCGGCGGCAATTCTTCCGCAGCCGCAGCTAGCCGTGCTGCCTCGTCATCGAGAGGCGGCTGCGTCGGTTTGTCGCTGTCGGATGGAGGTTGCCTGGTCGGCATCAAACAAACCGTTGCTGCGTGGCCGGAATGACCGCGTATCTCTTAAGCGATTAATCGTCGGCAGCGATCTTGTCAAAGAACGAATAGCGCAGACTGTCGGCGTCGGCGTACCAGTTGCCCGGACCCTTGTTGGCGGCGAGCGTAGCCGCCCAAACCTCGTCGGTGCAGTCGCGGCGGTGCATCGACAGATCGAAACCGTTGCCGAAGAACATTTCGGACCATTCCCACCACGTTCCGAGTTTTTTCACGCCGCGCAGCAGATCGTATTTATCGATCAGCGCCGGCGCCATGTCGCTGGTGATCGACCCGAACACAAATCCGGTTTTGACGACGCGATTGAGTTCGCGCACCGCGCGCAAAACCTGCTTTTCGGACAAGTGACACAGGCTGGTCTCGAACACGAAATCGAACTCGCCCGTCTTAAATGGCAGTTTCGTGACAGAGCCGAGCTTGTTGTATTTGCGCAGCGCCTTCGGCGTCTTGCCGTGAATGTAGCGATTGCTCTCGATGCCCCAGGCATCGATGCCGAGATCGCGCAACGCACCGACCAGTTCGCCGCTCGCCGAACCAGCGACCAAGAGCTTGTAGCCCTTCGCCCTGCTCCAGACGATCTTGATGAGTTTCGTCAGATACGCCGGATCGGTGAACTGGCTCCAGACTTCACCATAGGGCCCGACGTTGCGGTAATTGTCGAAATAGGCGCGATCGATCTTGTCGGAGGGAACGTTACCGCCCTCGCCGCGCTCGTAGCGCAGCTTCATCATCTGCGTGAGAATAATGTCGGTGGCGGCGTCGGACGAGTCGAGCAGTCCATTCAGTGTCGAGTCGAAAAGATAATCGCCGACGACGACAAAGCCGGGATGCTCATGCGGCTCCGGGTGATGGTTGGTCATCACGTCGCGCGCCGGCAACCCGCCGGGAATGCAGTTTACCGACGACAGCCAGCGGTGGATCTTGCCTTCCATAAAATGAGAACGCGCATTGCCGAATGAGGCCGGCAGCGATTTGATCGCAGCGTCGATCAGTTCCTTGTCGTTCAGATTCGCAAACGCCAAGGCGTCCGAGCCGGCGATCAGGAAATTCAGCACGCCGAGCTTGCCGACATCGTGACGCGCGCCCTCGACATAAACGCAGCAACCGCCAAACGCTTCCGACATCCACCACGCGCCGGGCACCTTGTTGCCCCAGAACGGTGAATCAAACAGCAGCGACACACGCAGATAATGCGCCGGGCGATCGAAATAGGCGATGTGCTTGACCATCGAGTGACGCAGCAACTCGCCGTCCCAGCGCATCGTGGTCAGCCATGAATGCGGCAAGCACATCACGACGAGATCGTGCTCTTTGGTGACCGGCCCCTTGCCGTTCATCATGTTGATGGCATAGCGACCCGAATCCGCCTTGCCGACCTTCAGCACGCGATGATTCAATTGAACGTCGGCGTCGATCTCGCTCTTGAGACCGTGAATGAGTTGCTCATTGCCGTTCTGAATTGAGTAAAGGCCGATATAGCCCTCGACATCCATCACGAAATTCTTGAGCGCGTTGAGGCCATTTGTGTTGTGGGATTCGGTAGCGATGTCGGATCGCGCCATCACTTTCAGGAAGCGCTTGGCGACCGGATCGGCGACTTCGCGATCCAGCAATTCTTCGGCGCTGATATAGGCCCATGGATGCTCGTTGTCGTGAGCGCCGACGCCTTCGTAATATTCGACCGGCGTGACCATGCTTGCGCACTTCTTGCGGAAATCTTCGATCGCCTTCGCGGTCTGCAGGCCGTATTTGCGGCGCATGCCGGCAACGTCGTCGAGCAACTCGCCGTCGAGCTGAACCTGTTCGGCGTCCATCGGAATAGTCTGCAAGCCGAAATGCTGCACGAGTTCGCGCAACGGATCGGGGCCGGTCATGGAGTAGTCGTAGATTTCGGCGACGCCGGCTTCATACATCGCGGGCGCGGTATCGAACGTCTTGGTGAGGATTTTGCCGCCGACACGATCGGATGCCTCATAGATGGTGACGCGGCAAAGCGGCCCCAGTTTCTTCTTGAGGTACCAGGCACTCATCAGCCCACCCGGTCCACCACCGATGATCGCAAGATCAAGCATTCGTCGTCGTCCGTCCCCGCCTGCGTCGCTCTGTCGTAATCCGCGCGCCGCTAAGTCACCCTAATCAAAAGCCTTTCCCGGCTGAAGGGAAGATGAACAAAGCACAATCCGCCGTCAAATAGGACGCCGAACGGCAAAAAGGCCGCCCTTGGGCGGCCTTTTCAATAACAGCGTAAACGGCTGCCGCTTTATTCGGCAGGCGGCAGAGCCAAAGGCTCGGCTTCCGGAGCCGACGTCACGATGGCCGCCTGCTTTTCGCGCTCATCGAGGATCAGCTTGTCGCGCTTGGTTGCGACTTCGCGGATCTTGGCCATCGAGGCGCCCGTACCTGCCGGGATCAAGCGGCCGACAATGACGTTTTCCTTGAGGCCTTCGAGCGGATCGACCTTGCCGTTGACCGCGGCTTCGGTGAGGACGCGTGTGGTCTCCTGGAACGATGCCGCCGAGAAGAACGAACGGGTCTGCAAGCTCGCCTTGGTAATGCCGAGCAACACCGGCGTTCCCGTGGCGATCTTCTTTCCTTCTTCCTTGGCCTTGGCGTTGAGCACGTCGAACTCGATCTTGTCGATCTGTTCGCCCGAGATCATGTCGGTCTCACCCTGATCGGTGATCTCAACCTTCTGCAGCATCTGACGGACAATCACTTCGATGTGCTTGTCGTTGATGAGCACGCCCTGGAGCCGATAGACTTCCTGGATTTCGTTGACCAGATAGGCAGCGAGTTCTTCGATGCCCTTGATCGCCAGAATGTCGTGCGGCGCAGGATTGCCTTCGACGATGAAGTCGCCCTTCTCCACGATGTCACCATCCTGCAGATGGATGTGCTTGCCCTTCGGAATGAGGTACTCGCGAGTCTCCTCGTTCTTGTCGACAGGCTCGATCGAGATGCGGCGCTTGTTCTTGTAGTCGCGTCCGAAGCGGATCGTGCCGGCGATTTCCGCGATGATGGCGGCATCCTTCGGCTTGCGAGCCTCGAACAGTTCGGCAACACGCGGCAGACCGCCGGTAATGTCGCGCGTCTTGGCGCCCTCGGTCGAGATACGCGCGAGAATGTCGCCCGCCTTGACCTTGGCTCCGGCATCGACGGACAGAATGGCGTCAACCGAGAGCATGTAACGGGCATCGCCGCCGCGTGCCAGCTTCAGCACCTTGCCGTCCTTGCCCTTGACGACGATCGCAGGACGCAAATCCTGCTGACCGCGCGCCGAGCCTGAACGCCAGTCGATGACCACGCGCTTGGCAATGCCGGTCGATTCGTCGAGCGTCTCCGAGATCGACTGACCTTCGACCAGATCCTCGAACGCGACGATGCCTTCCACTTCGGTCAGAATAGGACGTGAGTAAGGATCCCACTCCGCGATGCGCTGGCCGCGCTTGATGGTATCGCCTTCATCGACGCGCACACGCGCGCCATACTGAATACGATGCGTCGCGCGTTCGGTGCCGTCGGCATCGACCACCGCGACCACCATATTACGCACCATGGCGACCGTCACGCCTTCGCCGTTCTTGGCGATGGCCTTGTTCTTGATGACGATCTTGCCGTCGAAGTTCGACTCGATGAACGACTGCTCGTTGATCTGCGCTGCGCCGCCGATATGGAACGTGCGCATCGTCAGCTGCGTGCCGGGTTCACCGATCGACTGCGCGGCGATAACGCCGACAGCTTCGCCGTGATTGACCGGCGTGCCGCGGGCAAGATCGCGCCCATAGCACTTGCCGCAAATGCCGTTGACCAGTTCGCAGGTCAGCGCCGAGCGGATCTTCACTTCCTGGATACCGGCCTGCTGGATCGCTTCAAGATGCGATTCCTCCATCAGCGTACCGCGCTTGACGACGACCTTGTTGGTCGCCGCATCCCGCAGATCCTCGCCCGCGGTGCGGCCGAGAATGCGCGATGCCAGCGAGGCAACGACGGTGCCGGCGTCGATGATCGCGCGCATCTTGATGCCGAGCTTGGTGCCGCAATCGTCCTGCGTGATGATGCAGTCCTGCGCCACGTCCACCAGACGACGCGTGAGATAACCGGAGTTCGCGGTCTTCAACGCGGTATCGGCGAGACCCTTGCGGGCGCCGTGGGTCGAGTTGAAGTATTCGAGAACCGACAGGCCTTCTTTGAAGTTCGAGATGATCGGCGTCTCGATGATCTCACCCGACGGCTTGGCCATCAGGCCGCGCATGCCGGCAAGCTGACGCATCTGGGCAGGCGAACCACGCGCACCCGAATGAGCCATCATGTAGATCGAGTTGATCTGGGAATCTTCGCCCTTAGAGTTTTTCTTGACGGACGAAATTTCCTTCATCATCTGCTCGGCGATCTTCTCCGAGGCTTTCGCCCAGGCATCGACAACCTTGTTGTACTTCTCGCCCTGAGTAATCAGGCCGTCATTGTACTGCTGCTCGAAATCCTTCGCGAGTACGCGGGTATCGTCGACAATTTTCCACTTACCGCCGGGCACGACCATGTCGTCCTTGCCGAACGAAATGCCCGCCTTGAAGGCGTTGTGGAAACCGAGCGCCATAATGCGATCGCAGAAGATCACGGTCTCTTTCTGACCGCAGTGACGATAGACCTGATCGATGACGCTGGAGATTTCGCGCTTGGTCATCAGCTTGTTGACGACGTCGAACGGCATCTTCGGCGACTTCGGAAGAACCTGACCGAGCATGACGCGGCCCGCCGTGGTTTCGTACCAACGGGTGACGGGCTTGCTGTTCTCGTCGAGACCTTCCCAGCGATATTTGATCTTGGTGTGAAGGTGGATGACCTTCGAGTGCAGCGCATGCTCGATCTCGGCCATTTCGCCGTAGATCTTGCCTTCGCCGCTCAGGCCCTCACGCAACACCGAGAGGTAATAAAGACCAAGCACGATGTCCTGCGACGGCACGATGATCGGCTGGCCGTTCGCGGGATGCAGGATGTTGTTGGTCGACATCATCAGGACGCGCGCTTCCAACTGCGCTTCAAGCGACAGCGGGACGTGCACGGCCATCTGGTCGCCGTCAAAGTCGGCGTTGAACGCGGCGCAGACCAGCGGATGCAGCTGGATCGCCTTGCCTTCGATCAGCACAGGCTCGAACGCCTGAATGCCGAGACGATGCAGCGTCGGCGCGCGGTTCAGCAGCACCGGATGCTCGCGAATGACTTCGTCGAGAATGTCCCAGACTTCGGGACGCTCTTTTTCAACGAGCTTCTTCGCCTGCTTCACGGTGGTGGACAGACCCTTGGCGTCGAGCCGCGAATAGATGAACGGCTTGAACAGTTCGAGCGCCATCTTCTTCGGCAGGCCGCACTGATGCAGACGCAGTTCAGGACCGACGACGATGACCGAGCGGCCCGAATAGTCGACGCGCTTGCCGAGCAGGTTCTGACGGAAACGACCCTGCTTGCCCTTGAGCATGTCGGCGAGCGACTTCAGCGGACGCTTGTTCGCGCCGGTGATGACGCGGCCACGGCGGCCGTTGTCGAACAGCGCGTCCACAGCTTCCTGCAGCATGCGCTTTTCGTTGCGGATGATGATGTCCGGCGCGCGCAACTCCATCAAACGCTTCAAGCGGTTGTTGCGGTTGATGACGCGGCGATACAGATCGTTCAAATCAGACGTGGCAAAGCGGCCGCCGTCTAGCGGCACCAGCGGACGCAAGTCCGGCGGAATCACCGGCACGACTGTCATAATCATCCACTCCGGCTTGTTGCCGGAATAACGGAACGCTTCGACGATCTTTAGGCGCTTGGCGTATTTCTTGTGTTTGATCTCGGACTCGGTCTCCGTCATGTCGACGCGGAGCTGAGCCTCGAGCTTTTCAAGCTCCAGACCTTTAAGCAATTCGCGGATCGCCTCAGCGCCGATCATGGCGGTGAAACTGTCCTGACCGTATTCGTCCTGCGCCTTCAGATATTCATCTTCGGACAGCAGCTGACGATCCTTGAGCGCGGTGAGACCGGGCTCAAGAACGACGTAATATTCAAAATACAGAATCCGCTCGAGATCCTTCAACGTCATGTCGAGCAACAGACCAATGCGGCTCGGCAACGACTTCAGGAACCAGATGTGCGCAACGGGAGCGGCCAGTTCGATATGGCCCATGCGCTCGCGCCGAACGCGCGACAGCGTCACTTCGACCGAGCACTTTTCGCAGATGATGCCCTTATACTTCATGCGCTTGTATTTACCGCAAAGACATTCGTAGTCCTTGATCGGTCCAAAGATGCGCGCGCAGAACAGGCCGTCACGCTCCGGCTTGAACGTGCGGTAATTGATGGTTTCCGGCTTTTTGATTTCGCCGTAGGACCACGACAGAATCTTCTCCGGCGACGCAATCGAGATGCGGATCTGGTCGAAGACCTGAGCCGGCGTCGTCGGATTGAAAAGATTCATAATTTCTTGGTTCATCGTCTTCTCCTTGCGTACCGATCGTCACCGGCAGCGAATTCGAAATTCTATTTGGTCGCGACGCTTCATCTCAACAAAGACAAGCGTGGATGCCCGGCTCGCAAGCCGGGCATGAACTCAATTTTACTCAGCCGCCTCGGCGGTGCCGGTGCCCGCAGCCAGCTTGGAATTGTGCAGATCGACGTTGAGGCCGAGCGAACGCATTTCCTTGACCAGCACGTTGAACGATTCCGGGATACCCGCTTCAAACGTGTCGTCGCCGCGCACGATGGCTTCGTACACTTTGGTACGTCCGGCCACGTCGTCCGACTTCACGGTCAGCATTTCCTGGAGCGTGTACGCTGCGCCATAAGCCTCCAGCGCCCACACTTCCATTTCGCCGAAACGCTGTCCGCCGAACTGCGCCTTGCCGCCCAGCGGCTGCTGGGTGACGAGCGAGTAAGGACCGATCGAACGCGCGTGGATCTTGTCGTCCACCAGATGGTGCAGCTTGAGCATGTAGATGTAACCCACCGTCACGTTACGATCGAACTGATCGCCCGTGCGGCCGTCGTACACCGTCGACTGACCTGATTTGTTCAGACCAGCCAATTCAAGCATGTCCTCGATGTCCTTCTCCTTGGCACCGTCGAATACAGGCGTTGCAATCGGCACGCCGGCACGCAGGTTACGGCCAAGCTCCATCAGTTCTGCATCGTCGAGCGTCTTGATGACCTCGTCGTCACCATAGACTTCTTTCAACGTCGCCTTGAGCGGCTTCACGTCGGACTTGCCGGCGCTGTAGTAAGCATCGACCGCCTGCCCGATCCGCTTGCCGAGACCGGCACACGCCCAGCCCAGATGCGTTTCGAGAATCTGGCCGACGTTCATGCGCGATGGCACGCCGAGCGGATTGAGCACGATGTCTGCATGCGTTCCGTCTTCGAGGAACGGCATGTCTTCGATCGGCACGATCTTCGACACCACGCCCTTGTTGCCGTGACGTCCGGCCATCTTGTCGCCGGGCTGAATCTTACGCTTCACCGCAACGAAGACCTTGACCATCTTCATCACGCCGGGCGGTAATTCATCGCCACGCTGCAGCTTCTCGACCTTGTCGAGGAAGCGCTGTTCAAGGCCCTTCTTCGATTCGTCGTACTGCTTCCGCATGGC
>JAYVYQ010000019.1:0-5423 GCA_043784125.1 Afipia sp. | reverse complement strand
ATCGAAATCGACCTCGCAGCCGATATCGCCACCATGACGCGCTATGCGTTGCCCGCCCTGGAATCGTAGCCGGTTTTTCGGTTCTGCGAGTTGATTTTGCCCGGATGCGCTGCCCAATTTCATGTCGAGGCGCAATAAAGATGGTTTATGTTCCATAATACTTTCCTCGGCCTGCGCAAAATGGAGAGCATTTTAGGGCTGAATTCAAAGCTCCGGCGCAACAGCAATTCGACGCGATCACACGGCGGACGACCCGGCGGATGCAGCACCAGCTTCTCGCCGTCAATGCCCGTTACGACCGGCGCAGCGAGCGCGTGATGATCACCCTGAACAATGGCGCAGTGGTGGAATTTCCGCTTTCTTTCCTTCCGGGGCTGGAACAGGCCAAACCAGAGGATTTGCGCAAGATCGAGGTCGAGAGCGGCGGTTATGGCCTGCATGTCGCAAGTTTGGACGCTGATATTTCGGTTCCCAGCCTGCTGGCGGATCATCTTGGCTCGACCATCATGAAAATCGCCGTTGCCAGGGCAAATGCCTCCAGAACCAACGGTCGAGCGGGTGGCAGGCCAAGAAAAGCCATCCCTGACTTCGCGGTCGGCGGTGAGCCGGATCGCTGATGGCTTTGCCGATGCCTGCCTGAAAACAATCGGAGATCCCCATGTGCGCACACTCGTTAACCCGCATCGAAACCGACAGTTTCGGCCCCATTGCAGTGCCGGCGGAGCATTATTGGGGAGCACAGACACAGCGGTCGCTGGAGAATTTCAAGATTGGCGAGGAGCGCATGCCCCTGCCGCTTGTCCATGCGCTCGGGCTGGTCAAGCAGGTTGCAGTGAACAGCCACAACAAGTTTTTTTGCAAACCTCCCCAGAATTGCCTATGGGTTCATGCAGATGCCATTGAGCACCAAATCGACGTGGGCCGCGAAAAACCTCTCGACAGGGATCGGATCGAAGGGTTCGAAAGTCATCTTCCACACCGCTGCCATGATTGCCGGCGCAACGATGATGATCGGTAGGTCTGTTGCGGGGCCGCGCCGGAATTCGCCGCGCTTAACGCCGCGTTCCACAATTTTCGTCAAAATACTGCGGCCTTTGGCAATCGATTCACGGTGATAAAGCTCGCAAATCGCGGGAAAGCGGCTTCCTTCGGTGATGATGATGCGAATCAACACATGCAGGTCGGACTGAATCAGCTCGCGATAGATTTTCGGAAACACCATTTTGAGCAGGTCTGTCATCGAGCCGGGATATGCATCCGCCAATCCCTCGATCTGATCGAACATTGGCGTGATGCGTGAACGAATCGCCGCTTCAAACAGTGCTTCTTTGCTGGCGAAATAGCGGTAGATCGTGCCTTTCGCAATGCCAGCGCGCTGTGCAACATCCTCCAGTCGGGTGGCCGCAAATCCGTGCTCGGCAAATTCCAGCATGCCAGCGTCGATAATCTCGCCTGGCCGCGCTTCTTTGCGTCGGCGGCGGGCAGGCCGCTCTTGGGGTGGGATTTTGAGACCATCCATCGCGCTTGCCTAATTATTCTGGTTCTGATAATGACCTATTGGTCATTAATTGGCAATTGGCTATTATGCCACAAAATTCAGGCTATTTGCCATGGCACCAGCCACACCTCCAGCGACGGGCGGCCAGACCCCCGCAAAAGCCGATGGTGCCAACCCGCACGTAGACATGTCCGAAGCGGACGATGCCAAGCTTCCGCTTGAAATTGTTCAACGTCAAAGCGAGGCGATCTCCCGGAAAGGTCAGGACCCAATCTGGAGGCGTGTATGGCGCATCGTGTCATTTGTTCCTCTAGTCATGCTGATTGTTGCGACAGGCGGATTTATCGGCCTTTATTTCCAGCCGCCCGGACTGCAAAAATTGATGCTGCTGCTGCACCTTGAGCCCGGCGGGGGAACAAGCCATCCGATCGCGGTTCCGGTGGGGCGCGATGAGTCTGCCTCAAACAACAAAAAAGCTGCCCGGTTAGATCAACAAGAGCCGTTTGCACCCGCTTCTCCTGGCATAATTGTTGGTCTTGGCAAATTGCTGCCGGAAGGCGATGTGACAAACATTGCGCCGCCGTTTGGTGCCGGCGATGCACGGATCACGACCTTTAAGGTGAAGGAAGGTGACCGGGTCGAGAAAGGTGCGGTTCTGGCTGTGCTCGACAATGAACGCGGGCTGTTGTCGGCTGTCGAAGCCGCCCGGGCAAATGCGGCTGCACGAGAGGCAAGCTTGCGCCAGATGCGTGCATCGACGCTGGCGAGCCGGGATGAAGCACGCGCAACGCTGGCGCGGGCGGAATCAGCTGTGGTGAGTGCCAGGCGCGATCTTGACCGGGTGCGGGAATTGCGGGCCAAGGGCTTTGCGGCTGACGCAACATATGACCCGAAACTTGCCGCCTTCGATCAGGCAGTTCAGGACGTCGCAAAAGCCAGGGCAACCTTGCAGCGCTATGAGTTTGAGAGCATCGACAAGCAGCCGGACGTTCAGGTCGCGGCCCGCACGCTTGATTCAGCCAATGCCGATCTTGAACGCGCCAAGGCTGATCTCGACAAGGCTTATGTGCTGGCCCCATCATCAGGGACAGTGCTGACCATCCACCTGCGTGCAGGGGAAAAACCTGGTTCCGTAGGCATTATGAATTTCGGCAATATTGACGTGATGACGGCTGAGATTGAAATCTACCAATCGCAGATCGGTTTTGTCGATATCGGCGCGGCTGTTTCAGTTTCGGCCGATGCGCTGTCCGCGCCGCTGAACGGTAGCGTCACGCGCATTGGACTGGAAGTGGCCAGACAGACCGTTACTGACACTAGTCCCGCTGCAAATACGGATGCACGCACCGTAAAAGTCTATGTCACGCTGGAGCCAGCCTCGGTCGAAATCGCACGGCGATATACTAATTTGCAAGTGACGGCCCGCATCGCGCGAAAGCTGGGGCCATGACCGCCCTGCTGACACTGATCCTTGGACGCTTGCCGATCGGCTGGCTGCAACTGACCCATAACCCTGCCCGGCTGGCTGCGGCGCTGGCAGGGGTCGCCTTTTCCAACATTCTGATTTTTATGCAGCTTGGATTTCTTGGAGCATTGCTGGAGACCGTCGCGCTGCCCTACAATCTTATGGAAGCCGACATTCTGATTTCTGCTGCCGATGCCAACACTTTGGCTGACGGCGATCCACTGCCGCGGCAGCGCATGTTCGAGGCTCTCGCGATCCCTGGTGTTGCGACCGCCACAGCCATCTCTTTCGCCAAGCTCGACTTGAAACAGCCAGACGGGACCATCCGCACGCTAGACGTGTTTGGCATCGACCCCGCCGCATCCGTATTCCGCTCGACAGACATAAATGCTGCGCGCCAGCAATTGCAACTGTCGAATGTAGCTCTGATCGACCGCAAGACACGCAACGCGCCCAAAAACCTGTTTGCTTCGATCAGCACCGAAAAGCCCTATGTGTTTGAAGCCAACAACAAGACATTGACGGTGATTGGTACTTTCGAGATCGGCGGTGGCTTTTCGGCGGATGGCTACCTTGTCATCTCCGACCAAACATTCCTGAAACTGTTTCCGCAAAGATCGTCCGGGGCACCCAACCACATTTTAGTCAAGGTGCAACCGGGCGCGAATGTAAAAGCGGTGATTGAACGTCTGCGCGTGGTCCTTCCAGTCTCCGATACACTGGTGCGCTCTGTCGTAGACGCAGCAAGCCGGGATCAAAATTTTCAGACAACTCAAAAACCAGTGGGTGTCATTTTTGGCTTTGGTGTCTTCATTGGCGTTCTGGTCGGAATTATCATTGCGTATCAGGTGCTCGCAACCGACGTCGCCGACCACATCCGTGAATATGCCACCTTCAAAGCTATTGGCTATCGTCAGCGATTTTTCCTGAGCGTTGTCTTCGAGGAGGCGACCATTCTGGCAGTATTCGGCTTCGTTCCGGGCATCCTGGCGTCGCTGGCACTCTACAAGTTGATTGCAACCGTCACCGGCCTGCCAGTGGCGATGTCTGCTTCGCGTCCGTTCCTTGTCCTGGGCGGCACGATGGTCATGTGCGCTCTGTCGGGTGCCATCGCCACGCGCCGTCTTGCTGCTGCCAATCCTGCTGACTTGTTTTAGGGAGCGACCAATTGGATGTCCGTGCCACCAAAAGCGTTTTTCCGACAGAACCGGCACCACCGCAAAACGCCGTTATCCTGCGAGGGATCAACCATTGGTTTGGTGCAGGTGAAGCGCGCAAGCAGGCCTTGTTCAACAACAACCTGACCATCCAGCGCAGCAAGCTTGTTATGTTGATGGGCGCATCCGGCTCTGGCAAGACCACGCTGCTGACGTTGATTGGCTGCCTGCGCGGTGTCGAGGACGGAAGCATCAACTTGCTGGGCACCGAATTGAACGGCGCGCCTGAAACGACGCTGGTGCAATGCCGCCGCCGCCTTGGTTTTATCTTTCAGGCCCATAACCTGCACGAGAGCCTCAGTGCCATGCAGAATGTACGGATGGGCCTTGAAGTGCATGGCCCCAAGGCCATGGCCAATTGGAAGGAAGCCGCCGCGCATCTTCTCACTTCGCTGGGTCTTGGCCATCGCCTGGATGCCTTGCCAGCCAATCTGTCGGGTGGCGAAAAGCAGCGCGTCGCAGTGGCGCGCGCGCTGATAGGCAATCCGGACCTGATCCTGGCCGACGAACCAACAGCGGCGCTGGACAAGGATAGCGGCTACGAAGTTGTCGTCATGCTGAAACACCTCGGCCAGAAGCGCAACACGACGACATTAATGGTGACCCATGACAACCGCATCCTCGAACTGGCAGACCGGGTCGTCACAATGGAGGACGGGCGGATTTTGCCTGATGCTTAAATATTGTGGCCAATGCGATGACCAGTCAAATCTCCCGCTCCTCATCCCGCTCGGCTTCGGGCTTGCGCACCGCCCGCCCCAGCGACGCCTCCAGTTCGGCAATCCTGTCTTTTGAGGCACCATCACGCTCCGCCTGCTCAAGCGCATGCAGTGCCGCAGCACGCTCGGCCTCGGCAATCTTGTGAATTTGCCGGTCGGTTGCATCTGGCGATGAAGCGCCAAGCGCCGGATCATTCTCAGCCGCAACCCGCCCGGTCTCGATTGCTGCCTGGCGCAGCGCGTCGGCCTCGCGCGACAAAACTCTTTCGGCCCCGCGGGAAGACTCCGAACTGTCATTCGGCGAGGTGGCAACTGCGGCCCGCGCGGTATCCTCACGCATTTGCGCATTGATCAGGATTTCACGGGCGGCGGCGAGTTTCTGCAACTCTACACCCTGCTGGCGAAGCTTGGCGGCATCCTCGTCGGTCGCCAGCCCGGCAAGAGCCTCGATCTTCAAGATCGCCTGATTGGTCGTCTCGCGCAAATCGACGGTATTTGTCATGCTCATGGCGTCCTCAACGGCT
>JAYVYQ010000018.1:0-2150 GCA_043784125.1 Afipia sp. | reverse complement strand
CGGCCTTTCCGCGACGATCCACTTCCTCAACCGGCTGCGGCTCGAGCAAAAGCCGGGCATCAGCCCGGAACTGGCGGTGGAGCGCGCGACCGTGCTGGTGGGTCCGGCGCTGATCCTGACCACGGTGGTGCTGGCCTGCGGCCTGGTGGTGACGGTGTTCTCCGAACTGCCGTCGCTGCGTCTGTTCGGCTGGCTCAGCGCGTTCTCGATGGTCGCCGCCCTGGTCGCTGATCTCTTCATTTTGCGGCCGACGTCGATGTTCCTGATCAACCTGTCGGAAAAGATTCGTGGCACCGCGCGTCAGGCGAAGCCGGCGGAGTAGCTTTCCAAATCGGATCGCCAAACGAAAACGCCTCAAACGAAAACGCCCTCGGATCAAATCCGAGGGCGCTTTGCTGTAAGCGGTCTGGAAGGCGCAAGCGCGCCGCGTCAGGTCTTCGTCATCGTGATCTTGACGCCGCGGATTTCGCCCTTGGAGTCGATCTGGACCACCTGCTTGTTGCCGTTGGTCCGCAAATTCAGGTTGGCGGCGAAGCCGGAAGCCTCGACGAACACGTCGATCTGGCCGCCGCCCGCGGTGCCCTGCAGATTGCCGAAGATGTTGCGGCTCTTCTCGCTCCAGTTGCCGGAGATACGGTCGCCCTGGCTGGTAACGTCGCTGGAGAGATCGAACTTGTAGCTGTCGCTGGCGCAGTGCAGGTTCTGCCTCAGGCCGAGGCCGGACGCATTGACCTTGTAGTCGGCCTTGCAGCGGATGTTCTCGGTGGTGCCGTTGGAAAGCGCGACCGTGCCCGCGCCGCTCCAATTGCCGTCAAAACCGGCAAAGGGGCCGCCCGCCTGGGCGTGGCTTGCGCTGACCGACAACATGAGCGCGGCGCCCACGCCAGCAGCCGTAAGTGCCTGACCGAACAAGCTGGAACCGAACAGTTTCATCGTGAATTTTCCCATCAAAATAGACGTTCCCTGGAGGACACGTATCGCCGCATCGAAGGTTTAGTGTTCCCGCGGAATGTTAGGTTCAATTGATAAAACCGCCGCTGCCGGCGATTACCGCAGGGCAAACGGCATTTTCATCGGACGGAATCGAAAAACATCCCGGCCTCGCCGCGCCGGCCGCATCTAGCTACGCGCCGCGCGTGTCCGCAACAGCCAATTGCAAAGAAAGCTAAGGCGAAAATACACTTTAGATTTCAGTTGGTTATGAAAAGCGTCGGCGTCGTCGTAAATTTGGCCGCATTTGCCAGTGCTTGTCCTTTGTTCGTTGCTGCGCTACGCGGCGCCTGCCATCCCACAAAATCCTCCCCGGCGATGCCGACACACAATTCGGGAACAGGATTTTTTGCTGCCGAAATGAAGGAATACGATGCGTAAATTTCCACTGGCACTCGCCTTGTTGTCGATAGCTGCTTCGTCGAACGCCTTCGCCCAGCAGCAACGCAGCGGAACGGCAGATGAGCAGAAGGCATGTGCCCGCGACGTGCAGCGTTTCTGCCGCCCGGTAATCGACCAGGGCGATTTCACCATTTTGGCCTGCCTGCAGCAGAATCGTCCCAAGATCACCCCGGCCTGCGATCTGGTGCTCAAAAACCACGGGCAATAAGCGGCCCCTCACGCCCGTTAACCGTTGCATCAGGCCAATTTCGGCCGGATTGCAGGCGCGGCTGATAGGGCTTTTCAGCCCAGATAGCATTGGTTTTGGCGGCGTATTCCCCTATATGGGGGCGCGATCCAAACGCATGCGCCAAGCGTCGGTGCATGCCGCCAAGCCAGACGAATGTAGCCAGTTCTTGATGACCAGCGCGAGCGAACTGCGATCGGGAAAGACCCACCGCGACGAGAATTTTCCAGTCGCGTCGTGGATCATTCATCCGCGTCACCGGGCGCTCATTCTCAGCTTCTACAATTTCGTCAGGACCGCCGACGACATCGCCGACCACGCGACGTTGGCTGCGGACGAAAAGCTGCGCTATCTCGATTTGATGGAAGCGGAACTGCTCGGCAAGGGCGATACCCAGCCGGAAGCCGTCAACCTGCGCCGCGCGCTGGCCGAACGCGCGATGCCGCCGCGCCACGCGCTCGACGTGCTGGTCGCGTTCCGGATGGACGTCACCAAGCTGCGCTACGAGAACTGGGACGACGTCATTCACTAT
>JAYVYQ010000017.1:0-7082 GCA_043784125.1 Afipia sp. | reverse complement strand
TGGATATCCTGCACCGGCTGGAAATAAACGATCATGCCGGGAATGTTAGCGACGCGCGATTTGAGACGAGCGACGACGGCGGTGATGTCGGACTTGCGTTCTCCGCGCGGCTTCAGCGTCATCACAAGCCGGCCCACATTGGTGGTCGGATTGACCGAACCTGCGCCGATGACGGACACGACGCCGACTACATCGGGATCGGCCTTGATGGCTTCGGCCGTTTGCATCTGCCGCGCCTGCATGTCCGAAAACGAAACTTCCGGTCCGGCTTCCGTCAGCGCCGTGATTGACGCCGTATCCTGCAGCGGCAAGAAACCCTTCGGCGCGACGACGTAAAGCAGCAGCGTCGCCACGATGGTCGCGAACGTCACGATGAGGGTCGCGCGCTGGCGCTGCAACACCCAGAGCAATGTGCGGTGATAGAAATCGACCATCCGGTCGATCCAGCCGCTGATCGTCGCCAATCCGGGAACGGCGAATTCGTCGCCGTGACGTTTCAACAGCCGCGAACACATCATCGGCGTCAGCGTCAGCGAGACGATGGCGGATGTCACAACCGCAATCGTCAGCGTCAGCGCAAACTCGCGGAACATGCGGCCCACAAGGCCAGACATAAAGAGCAATGGGATAAAGACCGCGATAAGCGACACGGTCAGCGATATGACGGTGAAGCCGATTTCCTTAGCGCCGCGCAGCGAGGCTTCCATCGCAGACTCGCCATTCTCCATGTGGCGCACGATGTTCTCGATCATCACGATGGCGTCATCGACCACGAACCCCGTGCCGATCGTCAGCGCCATCAGCGACAGATTATCGAGGCTGAAGCCCGCAAAATACATCACGCCGAAGCTGGTAATGAGCGACAGCGGCAGCGCAACGCCCGCGATCAGCGTCGCGCGCAATGAGCGCAGGAAAATCAAAACGACGAGCGTGACAAGGATGACACTCAGCACCAGCGTGAATTGCACGTCCTGCACCGAGGCGCGGATCGTGACTGTCCTGTCGCTGACGATGGCAAGCCTGACGCCGGCGGGGATCGCCTTTTGCAGTCTTGGAATTTCCTCGCGGATTTGCCGCACCACTTCAATGACGTTGGCGCCGGGCTGCCGCTGAATTTCGAGAACGACGGCGGACGTGCCTTGGTACCAGGCGCCCGTCTTGTTGTTTTCGAGTCCATCGACGATCTGCGCGACGTCGCCGATGGTGACCGGTCCGCCGTTGCGATACGCAATGATGATCGGCTTGTAGGCGTCGGCCGCGACGATCTGATCATTGGCCGCGATGGTGTAGGATTGCTGCGCGCCGTCGAGCGAACCTTTTGGACCGGACACGTTGGCGCCCGCAATCGCCGCGCGCAAATCTTCCATCGCGATGCCGTAGGCGGCGAGCCGGGAGAGATCGGCCTGCACGCGCACGGCCGGCTTCAATCCACCCAACACCGACACACGCCCGACGCCCGAAATCTGCGCGAGGCGCTGCGCCATCAAGGTGTCGGCGATGTCGCTCATTGCGCGCACCGAAATCGTCTCCGACGTCATCGCCAATGTGATGACCGGCGCGTCGGCCGGATTCACCTTGGCGTAGGTCGGCGGATAGGGAAGATTTTTCGGCAACACACCTGCAGCGGCGTTGATCGCCGCCTGCACGTCCTGCGTCGCGCCGTCGATGTCGCGGTTAAGATCGAACTGAAGCGAAATCTGGCTGACGCCGAACGAACTCACCGACGTCATCGAGGTCATCGATGGAATTTGCCCAAGCTGCCGCTCAAGCGGAGCCGTCACCAATGATGCCGTGACATCGGGACTTGCGCCCGGCAATTGCGTCGTGACTTGCACGGTGGGGAAATCGACCTGCGGCAATGCCGACACAGGAAGCGCCCAATAGCCAAGTCCGCCGCCGATCAGAAGAGCGATGCCCAGCAACGACGTTGCAATCGGCCGATGGATGAATGGTTCGGAGACGCTCATGCGCTAATGTCCCCGCTCACAGGTTCACTGCGGCGCTTTCGCGCCACTGTCCGTTTTCTGAGCCCCTGATGCCGCGCCGTCCTGCTTCTTCTGACCGCGTTTCTCGCCCTTCTGGCCGCCCTTCGCGCGCGGCGCGAGATCGGGCGTCGTCTCCTGATAATTCTGGCTGATCGTGACTTTCGATCCTTCCGCCAGATTTGCGAAGCCCGTCGTGACGATGCGGTCGCTCGTCGTGACGCCGGACGAGATCACCGCGTCTTTTTCATTCTGCTGCACGACGGTCACGACGCGCGCAGTGGCGATGTCGCCCTCTCCGATCACATAAACGAATGTACCTGCCGGTCCGCGCTGGACCGATGCGGTCGGCACCACGGTCGCCTTCTCAAGCGTCTGCACCTTCAGCCGTACATTGACGAACTGCCCCGGCCAAAGCTGAAAGTTGCCGTTCGGAAATTCCGCTTTCAGTTTGACGGTGCCGGTCGTCTGATCGACCTGATTATCAACGGCGGTGAGCGTGCCGGTATCCGCGACGGTCTTGCCGTCATTGGCAAACACATCGACCGCAAGCGTGCCGATGCCCGACGCGGTATTGACGCGCACGATCTGCTGCTGCGGCAGACTGAACCAGACGCCGATCGGCTGAAGCTGCGTGATGACGACGACGCCCGTGGCATCGGAGGCGTGAATGATGTTGCCAGAGTCGACCTGACGCAAACCTGCGCGGCCCGACAACGGTGCGATGATTTTAGTGTAGCCAAGCATCGCCTGCGCGTTGTCGATGGCGGCCTGATCGGATTTCACAAGGGCTTCGAGATTGGCGACGGTTGCGCGCTGCGTATCGGCCTGCTGGGCTGAGCCCGCTTTTGCTGCGGCCAGTTGCTGGTAGCGCACCAGATCGATCCGCGCGTTGGCGAGCGTCGCCTCGTCCTGCGCCTTCTTGGCGACCGCCTGATCGTATTGCGCTTTGTAAATGACGGGATCGATCTCGGCGAGAACGTCGCCCGCCTTGACGTCCTGACCTTCCTTGAAGTTCACCGACAGCAGTTTGCCGTCCACTTGCGCGCGCACGGTGACATTATTAAGCGCGCGAACCGTTCCGACGCCGTCGAGATAAACCGGCACATCCTCGATCCGCGGCGACGCTGCCAAAACCGGCACGGTCAATCCGCCCTGCGGTCGGGTTGAGGATGCAGTTTGATTGAACAGCGACCAGACGATGTAGGCGACACCCACGACGATCAGAGCCGCGACGGCAATCGACACCGTGCTGCGCTTGGCAGACGATGCAAGGCGCGCGAAGCCTTCGCTGGCCGCTTTCGCCTTCTCGTTCAGATCGGGCTTAAAGAGCATCGACCGCTTCCACTGTCCTTGGTCACCAGCCGCCACCCAGCGCCTGGTAGAGGCTGACAATCGCCTGCAGGCGGGCAAGCTGTGCCTGCGCCAGCGAATCTTCAGCTTGGAATAACGTCAATTGCGTGTTTAGCACAGTCACGATGTCTGCGGTGCCTGCCCGAAGCTGCCTCTCGGAAAGTTCAAAAGCCCGGCGCGACGACGTCACCACATTTCGCTGGAGCCGGAGCTTTTCGGTGGTCTGCCGGATGGCAACGAGCGCGGTATCGACATCGGAGAACGCCTGAATGACGGTCTTCCGATAGGTCTGCAGCAGTTCGTCTTGCTTGGCTTTGTTATAATCGAAGTTGGCCTGAATACGGCCTGCATCGAAGATCGGCTGCGTCAGCCCCGCCGCCACATTGAAAAACGCCGATTGCGGTGTGAACAGAGCCATCAACGTCGCGCTTTGATAACCGCCCTGCCCGGTCAACTGGACGCTCGGAAAGAACTGGGCGCGCGCGCTGCCGACATTGGCGGTTGCGGACGCAAGCTGGTTTTCCTGCCGGCGAATGTCCGGGCGCTGAATCAGCAATTCCGACGGCAGTCCCGGCGTCACGCGCGGGATGGCGATGTTGTTCATCGAAGCCCCGGTCAGCCGCACCCGCTCGGGTGGCCGCGCGACGAGCACTGCAAGAATATTCGCGTTCTGATCGAGCGCCTGCTTCAGCGGCGGGACGAGAGCCTTCTGATTGTTCAGAATGCTCTCCTGCTGCGCGAGGTCGAGATCCGAACCGGTGCCGACATCGACCCGCGCCTTGATGGCGTTATAGATCCGCTGCGCGCTTGCGATATTGTTGTTCGCGATCCGCAGCCGGTCCTGCGCCGCAATCACCTGAAAATAAGCGTTGGCGACGCTGGCGAGTGTTGTCAGCGCAACAACGTCGCGGTCGAATCGATTTGAATTCGCCGTTTCCTCCGCTGCCAGCAAGAGATCGCGGTTCTTGCCCCAGAAGTCGATCTCGTAGCTCGCGTTCAGCTGTGCAACATGGTTCGTGACTTCACCGCGGCCGCCAATCGAACTGCCGGCTGTGACCACGCCCATATTGCTGGATGATCGGGAGCGCGATCCGGAAAAGCCGCCTGTGACGCTCGGCAACAATGCAGCACCCGCCTCGTGCGCGAGCGCATCCGCCTGAACGATGCGCGCGGTCGCGGCAGCGATGTCGAGGTTCACGCGCTGGGCTTCTTCCATCAGCACGGTGAGTTCGGGCGAGCGAAAGCCGCGCCACCAGTCGAGCGAGGGCGGCGCTTCGTCGGGGTCCAAAGCCGCCGACATGGCGGCCGATTTGTAGACATCCGGGACGTCCAATGCCGCATTCGGGACGTCCGCCGTAATGATGCACCCGGCCGAACTGGCGGCGACCGCGAACACAAATCCCATAGCCACAAGGCGCCGCACGCCCGGCGCGGGTTGGCTAAGGAACTGGACACGGGGAAGCAACACCGGGCGATCTACTCTCTGAGACGCGGACATTCTACCGGAGTGACCGGACGGCGGACAGTCATCCCAAGTCACACCAGCCGACACAAGCGCAATCCCGTTCAAATCTTCAAAGGCCCCAAAACGCCCCCAAGAGATTGGCCGTTGATACCGGCTTTCCGCGTATTGACGGCATCCGGAAAGGCCACAATCCTTACGAAGATTTCATGTGCGGCGCGTCGACCTGTGAGGATTGCAAGCTGCCAGCACGATTCGACGTGCGCGCCTACCCTCCTGAAACTTCAACAGGAATTCCCCGTATCTCGAGAGCCGGTTGAAAACAGGGGCTAGGAATGCGGATCGCAGTTATTGGAACGGGAATCGCCGGCAATGCCGCCGCGTGGGCTTTGTCGCAGCGCTACCCGGTCACGGTCTACGATCGCGAGCTAAGACCCGGCGGACACAGCCACACCGTCACCATCGATTACGACGGAACCCCGGTCGCCGTCGACATCGGCTTCATCGTCTATAACGAACTCAACTATCCCGAACTGACAAAGCTGTTCGCGCATCTCGGCGTCGAAAGCGTGGAAAGCGATATGACGTTCGCCGTCACCGCAGATCGCGGACGGTTTGAATGGAAAGGCGGCGGCAGCACCTGGTGGAACACCGCCAAGGGGCTATTCGCCCAGCCGCGCAATTTGTTGTCGCCGTCGTTCCTGTGGATGCTCCGCGATATTCTCACCTTCAACGACAAAAGCGTTGAGGATCACGCTGCCGGAAAACTCGAAGGCCTTTCGCTCGGCCAATATTTCAAGATGCGTGGATTCGCGCCGCGGCTGCTCTCCGACTATCTGGCACCGATGGGATCAGCGATCTGGTCATCGCCTGCAAACGAAATTCTCGATTTTCCGGCCGAGAACTTCGTGGCATTTTTCGCCAATCATCGGCTGCTTCAATACGATCGGCCGATCTGGCGCACGGTCAAGGGCGGCAGCCGCAACTACGTCGATAAGCTCACGGCTTCGTTTCGTGACCGCATTCGCGCCGGTTGCGCGGTGACGGGCATCGAGCGAAACGAGCATGGCGTCGTCATTACCGACAGTCTCGGCCATTCAGAGACCTACGACCATGTCGTGATCGCCGCTCACAGCGATCAAGCGCTGGAAATGTTGACGGACGCCAGCGCCGACGAACAGCAAATTCTCGGCGACATCCAATACTCGCCGAACATCGTCTATCTGCATCGCGATCCGCGTTTGATGCCCAAACGCAAACACGCTTGGGCGTCCTGGAATTTCCTGCGCTGGAAGCGCAAGGATACTGTGGTCAATAACGTCGCCATCACCTACTGGATGAACGCGCTTCAGAATATCGACGCCGACAAGCCGCTGTTCGTCAGCCTCAATCCGCCGTTCGATCCCGACCCTGAACTGACGTTTGGCCGCTACGTCTTCGATCACCCGCAATACAACGTGGCGGCCTTCGCTGCGCAAAAGCGTCTTGGCGAAATTCAGGGCCAGCGCCATACTTGGTTCTGCGGCGCTTGGACCGGATACGGATTTCACGAAGACGGACTGCGCTCCGGCTTGGCGGTCGCTGAAGCCCTCGGCGCAACCGTGCCGTGGAACGAAGCTGTCCCCGAACTCGCGGAGGCTGCGGAGTAAGTCATGGCGCACCACGCAACTGAAGAAAAAGCGCGAACAGCCGGAGCCTCTGCCCCGGCCGCGCTTTACTTTGGCAACGTGATGCATGCCCGGCTCAAACCAATGGGCCATCGGTTCAGCTACCGCGTGTTCAGCCTGCTGATCGATCTCGACCGGCTTGACGATGCGAACCGGATGTCGCCCTTGTTCGGCGTCAACCGCGCCGCCCTTTATAGCTTCCACGAACGCGATCACGGCGAGCGCGACGGATCCTCGTTGCGCGCCTATGCGAACCGTCGTGCAAAAGAAAAAGGCATCGACCTCGCAGGCGGCCAAATCCAGTTGCTCTGTTACCCGCGCCTGTTCGGCTACACCTTCAATCCCTTGTCGGTCTATTTCTGCAGCCGCGCTGACGGCGCGCTGGCGATGCTGATCTACGAGGTCCGCAACACGTTCGGCGACATTCACGCTTATGCGCTTCCGGTGAAGGCCGGCGAATTGTCGCAAGCCGGAGTCCGGCAGGAACAAAACAAGCTGTTCTACGTTTCCCCCTTTATTGAAATGGCGATGCGGTATTATTTCCGCGTCACGCCGCCTGAGGATTTTGTAAAATTACGCATCCTGGAAACCGACGCCGAGGGGCCGGTTTTGTCCGCG
>JAYVYQ010000016.1:0-14740 GCA_043784125.1 Afipia sp. | reverse complement strand
CGAAAAAACCGGCTTCCGGACGTGACATTTTCGCGAGAATTCTTGTTCCCGGCCGGCCTTTTGGCGCTGCGGCGAGGTATTTGATCCTCCACACTTTTTACGAGCGTCTTTGGCGGTTTCGAGTATTCTTATTTTTGCCTGATTCGCCGCGCGGCAAGCCGCCGGCCGGCAGTGTTCCGTGAGCGTCCAAGCGTATCGTCCTCATCGCGTTCAGGACCCCACAGCTTCGCCCCGCGAAGCCGGACACAAGAAGACACAAACATGCTTCCCGGATTTCGGATTCTTTTTGCAGCAGTCGTGCTGTCGTTTTCGATCCTGATCTTCGGGCTTGGAGCAGCCGCTCTGCTGCGGTCCGCACACGAAGAATTCGTCGGCATTCCATCCTGGCGCGCGGCGCAACAGCCGCTGATGCCCGCCGTGGATGCAGGCCGGCCGTCATTGGCGCTGCTGCGCGTTGAACCGCGGAGAGCCGAGCGAGTCGAAGCTGCAAAACCTGACGATGTGAAGACTGTGAGCCTCGACACGCAGGCGACGGACAAAATCGTGACCGCCGAAAAGCCTGTGACTGAAAAAGTGAGCAAGCCGCGCGTACGGCGGGCGAAACGCACCCGCACCGTCAAAACACTCCGGCATTGGCGTGCGCCGCGCACGATTCAGCAAACGACGGTGACCAATTCGGCCTTCACCAGCTTTGAGACGACGGACCCGACGGCCTCAAGCGGGACCGGTCGCAACCGGCGGACCGCCACCAACACCCCATTCTGACCACGAGCCATCGTAGAGAGCGGTGTCGGCAAT
The DNA here is from genome assembly GCA_043784125.1 of Afipia sp. Classification (GTDB taxonomy): domain Bacteria; phylum Pseudomonadota; class Alphaproteobacteria; order Rhizobiales; family Xanthobacteraceae; genus Afipia. The sequence goes on along the minus strand of JAYVYQ010000016.1, from coordinate 13,942 downwards.
GCCGAGCCGATAAAGTGCCAGCGTCAGCACGCCGGCCGACACGCCGGACCCGCAACTGGTGACGATGGGTTTTTTCAGATCGACGCCCGCGCCCGAAAACGCCGCGCGCAATTCATCGGACGATTTCATCGCACCTGTATTCGGATCGAACAATCCCGCGTAAGGCACGCTGCGGCTGCCGGGAATATGGCCGCCACGCAAACCCGCGCGCGGCTCCGGCACGCTGCCGTCGAAGCGTCCTGATGGGCGCGCATCGATCACCTGTTCGGCTTTCGATTCGAGGTTGCCGATCATCTGCTGCATCGAGCGCACGCGCTTGGCGTCGAATGTCGCCCGATATGTTTTCAGCGTAGGCTTCGTCTCGCCCTTCTCGGCCGGGCGATTTTCTGCGAGCCACTTTTTCAACCCGCCATCGAGCACGCGGATATTCTTGTGACCGAACGACAGGAACATCCACCATGCGCGCGGGGCTGCGACCCAGCCGCCCGCGTCATAGATCACAACGGTATCGTCGTTGCCGATGCCGAGGTTGCCGACGTCGCGGCCGAATTGGTCCGCGCTTGGAAACATGTGCGGCAACGAACTTGTATGATCCGACACCGCGTCGACATCGAAGAACACCGCGCCCGGAATGTGCGCGTTCAGAAAATCATCCTTCGGCAGCGGCAGCATGCCCGGCAGTTTGAACGTCGCGTCGAGCACGCGAACATTTGCATCCTTGATGTGGTCGGCGAGCCATTGGGTGGAGACGAGCGGATCGGTCATTTCTTGTCCTTCGGTGTAAAGGCCTGAACCTCGCCGCCCGCATCGCGCCACGCGGCAAAGCCGCCGCCGAGATGCGCGACGGGTTTCAATCCCATGTCCTGCGCGGTTTTCGCCGCGAGTGCGGAACGCAAGCCGCCCGCACAATGGAAGATGAATTTCTTGTCTTCCTGAAACACGGGCTTGGCGTAAGACGATTGCGGGTCGATCCAGAATTCGAGCATTCCTCTGGTGCAAGGAAACGCGCCGGGGATACGTCCGTCGCGCTCGATCTCGCGCGGATCGCGAATGTCGACGATCACCACGTTGCCGGCTTTCGACGCGGCGATGACCTCAGCCGCGCTCATGGTCTCGATCTGCGCGTTGGCTTCATCCAGCATCGACTTGACGCTGCGTGTGATGTTCTGGGGCATGATTGATCCGATTCTTATTTTGTCATGGCCGGACTTGTTCCGGCCATCTACGTCTTGTTGCGGCAACCATAAAGACGTGGATACCCGGGACAAGCCCGGGCATGACGGAAGAAAAATACTTACCGCGTCAGTTCCTTCATCGCGCCGTCGAGGCCCTCAAGCGTCAGCGGGAACATGCGCTCGTTGAACAGGCGGCGGATGATCGTCGTGGATTCCGAGTAGTCCCAATGCTTGCGCGCGACCGGATTGAGCCAGATTGAATGCGGATAGGTGCGTGTCACGCGCTCCAGCCACACTGAGCCCGGTTCTTCGTTGACGTGCTCGACCGAGCCGCCCGGCACGACGATCTCGTAAGGTGACATCGACGCATCGCCGACGAACACGACTTTATAGTCGTGCGGATATTTATGCAGGATGTCCCAGGTCGGTGTGCGATCGGAGAAGCGCCGCCGGTTCTGTTTCCACACGCCTTCATAAAGGCAGTTGTGGAAGTAGAAATATTCCATGTGCTTGAATTCGGTTTTCGCCGCCGAAAACAATTCCTCGACCTGCGCGATGTGACCGTCCATCGAGCCGCCGATGTCGAAGAAGATCAGAACCTTCACGGCGTTGCGCCGCTCGGGCCGCATATGAACGTCGAGGTAGCCGTGGTTCGCGGTTTCCTTGATCGTGGTATCGAGATCGAGTTCATCCGGCGCGCCAGTGCGGGCGAATTTTCTCAAGCGTCGCAGCGCGACCTTGATATTGCGAATGCCTAACTCGACATTGCCGTCGAGATCCTTGAACTCGCGGCGATCCCACACCTTCACGGCGGAGAAATTGCGGTTCTTGTCCTGCCCGATGCGGATGCCTTCGGGATTGTAACCGTTCGCTCCGAACGGCGACGTGCCCCCGGTGCCGATCCACTTGTTGCCGCCTTCGTGGCGCTTCTTCTGTTCTTCGAGGCGCTTCTTCAAAGTCTCCATGAGCTTGTCCCAGCCCGTGGCCTCGATCTGCTTTTTCTCTTCCTCGGTAAGATATTTTTCGGCCGCCTTGCGCAGCCACTCGGCGGGAATCTCCGCCTTCTCCATCGCGTCGAGCAGGCTCTCCAGCCCCTTGAAAACCGTACCGAACACGCGGTCGAACTTGTCGAGATTGCGCTCGTCCTTCACCAAGGACGCGCGCGACAGATAGTAGAAATTCTCCACCGTCTGATCCGCCAAGTTGGCGTTGAGCGCCTCCATCAATGTGAGGTACTCGCGCAGCGTGACCGGCACCTGCGCGTCGCGCAGCGATGTGAAAAATTGCAGAAACATGAAATCTAGATCGCCTCTGGGTGCGCCGCCGTCAAGGTCCGGGACCGCACATCTGCCCGGCTGACGCATTGCAATGCAGGCCTGGCAATGCTGCCGCGCGGCCCGAAAACAGCACTCCCGCAGCCTAGACCGGCCTGCCGATTCATTTAAACTGTTGTTTGACAGCGTCCGAACTGCCCAGACATCCGGTTCAGCCGCGTCAAAGCAGAATACGCGGCGTGGTCAATTGCGACGCAGGCCGCGTTCAAACCGGGGAGATCTCAATGGGTATCGACTCAATTATCGTCTGGCTCATCGTTGGCGCAATCGCGGGCTGGCTTGCCGGCCTGATTGTCAAAGGCGCGGGTTTCGGCCTGCTCGGCAACATCATCATCGGCATTATCGGCGCCGCCGTGGCCGGCTGGCTGCTGCCGCAGCTCGGCGTCAATCTCGGTACCGGCATCGTGCGTGCGATCATCAACGCAGCCATCGGCGGCATCGTGGTGTTGGTCATTCTCTCGTTGATCCGGCGGGCGTGACCAACTAAATGAGTTTTGGAGGCGACCGCCTAAGTCGGCGGTCGTTTCTTGTTTTAAACAGCGGCGACTCCGGCAAGAAACTTAAAGGCAAACTTTGCGATGAAATTTACAGGCACCAAGAATTACGTCGCCACCGACGACCTCAAAATTGCAGTCAACGCCGCCATCGTTCTCGAGCGTCCGCTGCTGGTGAAGGGCGAACCCGGCACCGGCAAGACAGTACTGGCCGAGGAAGTCGCTAAAGCGCTCAATGCGCCGCTGCTGACCTGGCACATCAAGTCGACGACGAAAGCGCAGCAGGGCCTCTACGAATATGACGCGGTGTCGCGGCTGCGCGACAGCCAGCTTGGCGATCCGCGCGTGTCGGATATTTCCAATTACATCAAGCGCGGCAAATTGTGGGACGCCTTCATCAGCGAAAAGCGTCCGGTACTGCTGATCGACGAAGTCGACAAGGCCGACATCGAATTCCCGAACGATCTGCTGCTCGAACTCGATCGCATGGAATTCTACGTCTACGAGACCGGCGAGACCATCAAGGCGAAGCAGCGCCCCATCATCATGATTACGTCGAACAACGAGAAGGAATTGCCGGACGCATTCCTGCGCCGCTGTTTCTTCCACTACATCAAGTTTCCCGACATCGACACCATGAACGCGATTGTCGATGTGCATTTCCCCGGCATCAAAAAGCGGCTGGTGCAGGAAGCGATGAAGATTTTCTTCGAGGTGCGCGACGTGCCGGGCCTGAAGAAAAAACCTTCGACCTCCGAATTGCTCGACTGGCTGAAACTTCTGCTCAACGAGGAAATGACGCCGGAGCAATTGCGCGAACGCGATCCGCGCAAGCTTATCCCGCCGCTGCACGGCGCGCTGCTCAAGAACGAGCAGGACGTGCATCTGTTCGAGCGGCTGGCGTTTCTCAGCCGACGGGAAGTGTGAGGACACTCTCAACCGGTCCTCCCCGCGAAGGCGGGGACCCATACTCCCTGAGTTGCCGTTCAACACCCGCCGCCGAAATAGCCGATGCAAGCATCGCGCCTCAACATGAGCGCAGGTGGTTATGGGTCCCCGCTTTCGCAGGGACGACACTTAGATAGCGCCAACTCACTTATTCAAAAAATTCAGCGGCAGGCCGCCGCGCGGCCAATCCATCGCCACCAACTCGCCCTTGCCTGACAGTGTGACGTACGCGGTCTTCAATTCTGGTCCGCCGAACGCGATGTTGGTCGTGACCGGATCGCCGGTCGGAATTTGCTCGATGAGTTTTCCGTCCGGCGCGATTACCGAAATGTTGCCGCTGATCAGTGTGGCGACGCAGATATTTCCCGACGCCTCGACCGCGAGTGAATCGAACATCTGATAACCGCCGAGGCCGCAAATCGGTTTGCCGCGCTCACCGCGATAGATCACTTCGGAAGGCTTCACCTCACCCGCAGTGACCGAAAAAGCCCAGAGCCGCGCGGTCGGGGTTTCAGCGACGTAGACCGTCTTTTCATCCGGCGAGAGGCCGATGCCGTTGGCGGGCAGCATGCCGTGATGACCTTCGACGATTTCTTTGAAGCCGGGCTTCACATAATAAAACGCGCCGACATCCATGTCGCGCGCGCGGCGCTTGCCGAGATCGCTGAACCAGAGTCCGCCGTTCTTGTCGAACACCAGATCGTTCGGCCCCTTCAGCGGATGCTCGCCGCAATGCGTGAACAGAGTCTCGATCTTCCCCGATTGCAGATCGACGCGCTGAATCGAGCCGCCGATATATTCATGCGAGGCTGGCGCACCGGGAATGATTCCGATCTTCGACGGTGTCCATGAGAAGCCGCCATTGTTGCAGAGATACATTTTCCCGTCGGGACCGAGCGCCGCGCCATTCGGGCCGCCGGGAATTTTTGCGACGATCTCCTTGCGGCCATCCGGATAGACGCGCGTCAGCGTCTGGCGGCGGATTTCGACCAGCACGACGGAGCCGTCCGGCATCACCACCGGGCCTTCGGGAAATTGCAGGTCGGTCGCGATGACGCGCATGTTGGACATTGTCGGCTCCCGTTTTATCCGGCGCTTGCCGCCGTTTTGGTTGCGCGAAACCTATCGGGAGAAATACCGCGTGGCTAGCGCTTGGCTTTGGCGGCCCGCGATTTCATGCGGGCGAGAAGCTGCTTGCGGAATGCGCGGTCGCGCTTGAGATGCCATTCCCGGCTCATCGCCTCGTTTCGTGTCTCGAATTCCTCGGTATGCAGCAATGCCCAGACACGGCCCTTGGTCGAGCGCGCGCCCGTTCCGGCATTGTGCTTGGCAAAGCGCGTGGCGACGTCATTGGTCCAGCCCACATAGGAGATGTGGCGACCCTTGTGAAAACTTCCGAGGACGTAGACGAAGCTGCTCATGTCGCGCCGATTCTACGCTGCTCGCATCACTTCGCTGCCGGCTTTTTCTCCAGCGTCTGAACCTGGGTCTTCAAATCCTCGACCGTCTTCTGCAGCCCCGCGACCGTGGCCTTCAACGCATCGGCCTGACGGTTGGCGGCGTCAATCCGCTGCTGGCTGTCGAGTGAGGCCTTGGTGATGGTCTTTTTCAGAAAATCGATATTGCTTTGCAGACATGATGTGCGCCGCTCCATCGTTTTCTCGACGGTGCAGATTTCGATGCCCGGCACATCCTGTGCGACAGCAGGTGCGGCGAACAGCAGCGTCAATGAAAGGGCCACAATCGATTTCAAGGCGGGCTCCTGTTGTCGAAGTGTTTCAAAACGCGACGGGCTGCGACACGCGCGCGAGACATTCTTAAGCTTTGGAACGTGAGTGGAACGAAACGCGCCCGAATCAGCGATTCATATCACGACCGGCTTCGTTCGCCTCGACATCTTGTGCTGCATATCCCGCCTCCGTCCAGATGAAGCGACAGGAATTTCCAAAGCTTCGCGAAACATGCTTCAATCGTTAATCGGCGTCACAACACGAATGAACTGAACAATGTCGGACTTCCACGGTGTCTTCCCCTACCTCGTCTCACCGATTTCAGCGGATGGCCAGATCAAAACCGATGTGCTCGGTAGATTGTGCGGCGATCTGATCGCGGCGGGCGTGCATGGGCTGACGCCATTGGGCTCGACCGGCGAATTTGCCTATCTCGACCGCGCGCAACGCACATCGGTCGTCAAAGCCACCATCGAGGCGACGGCGCGGCGCGTGCCGGTGATCGCGGGCGTCGCATCGACATCGACTGCGGACGCGGTCGCACAGGCGAAATCCTATCAGCAACTCGGCGCCGACGGAATTCTGGCGATTCTGGAATCCTATTTCCCGGTCAAGGACGCGCAGATCGAATCCTATTTTCGCGCGATCGCCGACGCCGTCGATATTCCGGTGGTGATCTACACCAATCCGCAATTCCAGAAATCGGATCTGACACTCGACGTGATCGCGCGGCTCGCCGAACATCCGCGCGTCGAATACATCAAGATGCGTCGAACAATACCGGACGGCTGCTGTCGATTGCCAACCGCTGCGGCGACAAGCTGAAAATCTTCTCCGCTTCCGCGCACATTCCCGCTGCCGTCATGCTGATCGGCGGCGTCGGCTGGATGGCGGGACCGGCCTGCATCGTGCCGCGCGAAAGCGTGAGGCTTTACGAGCTTTGCAAGGCCAAGCGCTGGGATGAGGCAATGGCGCTTCAGCGCAAATTATGGCGCGTCAATGAAGTGTTCGCGCGATTCAACCTCGCCGCCTGCATCAAGGCCGGACTTGAAATCCAGGGCTACGGCGTCGGCGACCCGATCGCGCCGCAAGCCTCGCTCGCGACCGAGGAGCGCAAGATTATCGCCAAGGTCTTGCAAGACATTTCCTGACAAGACATCACCTGACCAAGCCTGTAAGGTGCGTGGAACGAAGTCCCGCAGGCCCGCGTTATCGACGCAAAGGAATCCATCCATGACAAAAGTCGTTTATGAAATCGTCGAACACGACGGCGGCTGGGCGTACAAATTCAACAATGTGTTTTCGGAGCCGTATCCGACACATGCCGCAGCCAAAGCGGCCGCCGAGAAAGCCGCCGCCGAACAGCGCGTCCCCGGCAAGACCGAAGAAATCCAGTTCGAGGACGGCAAGGGCAAGTGGCACGAGGAGACCGCGCGCGGTTCCGACCGTCCAACGACCGAAGTGGTCGATAAGTCCTGATTTTGCGGCGGCTGGATGCGGCGTTTAAACCGCTCATTCCCGCGCAAGCGGTAATCCAGATCATCATCGAAAGTATTACCGGATCCCCGCTCGCGCGGGGATGATCGGAAATAGCGGTCTGTTTGCGCGAGTTCATCACCTCGGTTAAAGTAACCTCATGAGAATTGGCAATTCGATTCAGAACTGGCTCGACACGCATGGACTGGGCGCGATTATCGCCGCCGTGCTGGGCATCATCATCACGCTGGCAGCGATTCTCGTGGTCGGCGGCTATCTGATCGTGACGCGCTAGGCACGCTACTTCGCTTCGCGGAAATACGGCTCGACCTGCCCCGTCAGTTTGATGGTGAGCGGATTGCCGAAGCGGTCCTTCGATGAGCCTGCGGTGACGCGGACCCATCCTTCACTGACGCAATATTCCTCGACATTGTTCTTCTCGACGCCCTTGAAACGAATGCCAACATCGCGCGCGAGAATTTCGGCGTTGTAGAACGGGCTTCGCGGATCGCTGGAGAGACGATCGGGCAGCGTGTCGGTCGTGGGATCGGTCATCGCATTGGTATCCTGATTATTCCGGCTTCAGCAGGCTTTCGATCTCGCGCGTCAGCGCTTCGGGTTTGGTCGTGGGGCCATGCCGCGCGACGACCTTTCCGTAGCGGTCAACGATGAACTTTGTAAAGTTCCATTTGATCGGTTTCGAGCCGAGGAAGCCCGGTTTTTCGGTCTTGAGATAATCGTAGAGCGGATGGGCGTGATCGCCATTGACGTCGATCTTGGCGAACAATGGGAACGTCACATCGTAATTCTGCGAGCAGAAGTTCGCGATGGTGCGCGCGTCTCCCGGCTCCTGACCGCCGAACTGATTGCAGGGGAATCCCAGCACCGAAAATCCGCGCGCGGAATATTTTTTGTAGAGCTGTTCGAGCGCTTCGTATTGCGGGGTGAAGCCGCACGCGCTCGCGGTGTTGACGATCAGCAGCGCCTGCCCGTCAAACTGCTTGAGCGGCACGTCACGTCCGTCGAGCGACGTCGCGGAAAAGTCGAAAACCGTCGTCAAATGTTTTGCTCCGTCGAAAGAAAGTATCGCCGCTCAGGTCCCGTGACCGCCCTTTTTCTGGCCTTCGAGCCACTCGGCAAGCTTGGGCGCGGTCTTGGACGCTTTCTTGGACGCAGTCTCGGCCTTCGCAGCCTTCTTCTTTGTCTTAACCGGCTGGGGGACTGGCGGATTGAGAGCGTCCGCGGCTTCCTTGGCGAGGCGCAGCGCCTTCAGCTTTTCCATATTGGTGCGCGCGGCGCGGCCCTGTGCATCGTAATGCGCCATCGCCTTTTCGCCTTCGCGCGCCGCAATCTGCTTCTTCTCGAACTGAGCCTGACCATGCGCCGTTCGTGCCTTTGGATCGCTCATGTCGGTTTCCTCGCTGGGCGGGTCATTAAGATTTCATTTACCCTATATTCGTATCTCTGGGCTAAGTCCTGACATATTCCCGAACTTGGGACGCCACATTCGCCCAGCATAAAGTTACGGCGTTGCGGACCCCCGACAGTCGAGACACCGGCTTGGCGACCAAAACAACCACCATCTTGCTGATTTGTTGCGCCGGCGGCCTTGCGGCCTTTTCGGGCTGGAAAATCGGCGATGAACTGTTTCTCCGCAGTGCAGAGGCGGCGTTCGCCAAATCGAGCCCCTTAATAAACAGCACCGCGCAGATGTCCAATCGCGACGCAAAGCGCGACCGCGATGTCGTTGCAGCCAAGCCTGCGGATACAGATTTAACTGTTCTCGCCTTTGCGCGAATGGAACCTGAGCCGCAGCCGGTCGCCACCGAGTCACAGCCAGCGGCGACACCAGCATTGCAGCTGGCAAGCATTGACGTTGCGCCGTCTCCGCCCGCTCCCAAGCCGAAGGCAATGGCGAAGATCGAAAAAATCGGCCGTGCGTTATTGAGCGATTACCAGATTTCCGGAATCAAGCAGCGTCTGTCTCTCACTTCCGCGCAGGAACGTTATTGGCCGGCTGTCGAGAAAGCATTGCGCGGGTTGAGCGAGCGCGTCGTCGAATACCGCAAGAATTTGAAAAAATCCAACGATAGCAAATTTAATGCAGAAGCGGCCCAGGTCGAACAGCTCAAGGCCGCAGCCCTGCCGTTGATGACGCAGCTTAGCGACGATCAAAAATCGACCGTTCTGATGATCGCCAGCATGGCAGGGCTCGGTTCGGTCATGACGGAAATGTTCTCCGGAAACGAGGTTGCTTCGAGCGGCAACTAGGCCGAATGCTCGTTGCGAAATTCGTTCGTCAGTTCGCCGACGCCTTTGATCGACACCGTCACCGAATTCACCGGCTCCTTCATTACGCCTACGCCCACCGATGTGCCGCAGCAGATCAGATCGCCCGGCAGCAGCGTCATGTCGTGCGAAATCTTGCTGACCAATTCCTGCGCCGTGAAGATCATGTCGGCTATCGGATAGGATTGACGCTCCGCGCCATTGAGAATGGTTTTGACCGTGAGCGTCGACGGATCGACACCCGCGACGATGGCCGCCGCGAACGGACAGAATGAATCGAAGCCCTTGGCGCGCGCCCATTGCGCGAAGGTCGCGTCCTTGCCGATGATGTCGCCGGCCGTGATGTCGTTGGCGCAGGTGTAGCCGAAAATGAAATCGTCGGCTTTCGCTGCGGAAACGCCGCTGCAAATGCGGCCGATCACGATACCAAGCTCGCCCTCATACACCACCTTGCCGTCATAGGACTTCGGACGCAGAACGACGGCACCGGGGTCCGTGACGGATGTTGGCGCTTTCAGCAGATAACAGAGGCTCGGCCGGTTCGGCGACGTTGAGTTTCGCCGCGAGTGCGTGAAAATTATTCCACAGCGCCACGATCTTCGACGGCTGCGTAGGTGCCAGCAATTCGACCTCGCCGAGCACGAGGTGCGTGCCGGCAGGCTTCGGGGCATCGAACATGTCGCCGGAATGAACGCTGATCTCGCCGTTGTCCAATGTGCCGAAACCGATGAAGCCGCGATGACGATAACGAACCCACGATGTCATCTCAATACAGGCCCGCAACACGGGCGCGCTGCATGGTCAAAGCGAGCACGGTGTCGATGGTGGGCGTCGGAATCCTCGCCATCCGCCCCATTTCCTGCACAACAGTGACCAGCGGATCGATTTCCATCGGCCGTCCGCGCTCCAAATCCTGCAGCATCGAGGTCTTGTGCGCGCCGACCTTGCGGCCGCCTTCGATGCGCCGATGCACATCGACGCGGAATTTCACCCCGAAGGTCTCCGCAATCTGCTGCGCTTCGACCATGATGGCCCGCGTCACCGCTTTGGTGCCGGGGTCGCTGCACAGAACGTCGAGCGTGGCGTGGGTGAGCGCGCTGATCGGGTTGAAAGAAACATTGCCCCAGAGCTTGAGCCAGATCTCGTCGCGCACGCGGTCGAGTACCGGCGACTGAAGCCCTGCCTTGGTGAACATCGCGGAGAGATTTTCCACATCGGACGATTTCTCACCCGACGGCTCACCGAGCGGAAAGCGGTCGCCATACACATGCTTGATGACGCCGGGTGCTTCAATCTCGGTCGCCGGATAGACGATGCAGCCGATCGCGCGTTCGGCGCCGAGTTCGTTCCACTGCCGCGCGCCGGGGTCGATGCTCTCCAGCGTCTTGCCCTCGTATTCGTTGCCGCCGTGCTTGTAGAAATACCAATACGGAATGCCGTTGACGGCGGTGACGATGCGGGTGTGCGATCCGAGCAACGGCTTCATCTGTTCGATGACGCCCGAGATCGAATGCGCTTTCAGGCAGATTATAACAACGTCCTGAATGCCGAGATCGGACGGATCGTCGGTGCAGTTCAGATGGACGACGCGTTCCTCATCCCCGATCAGGAGTTTAAGGCCGTTGGCTTTCATGGCGGCGAGATGCGCGCCGCGTGCAACAAGGCTAACATCCGCACCGGCCAGAGCCAGTTGGACGCCGAGATAGCCTCCGATGGCTCCTGCGCCATAAATGCAAATCTTCATCGACGTTCTTCTTTCAATTGGTCGAGTGCCATCGCCGCGCCGTTTTCACGGTTCGTCAAGGATCAAAAGATTCGTGCGGTTAAATGCTAGAGTGGCTTCGCCGAAGTGGAACGACTGTCGGCCAAATTTCCAATGACAGCGCCGACACTCGCTCCAGTGTTACTCTCGTGAGCTGCCACAACGTCGCGGATGCTGATGACGCCAATCAGCCGACCATCCTCGAGAACAGGAAGATGATGAATATGGTTCGTTGTCATCAGCTGGCTGACATGCTCGATGCTGTCCGATTCCGAACAGGAGATCAGCTTCTGAACCGAGATCAGCGACGAAATTTTCAGGTCCGCGCCTTTCGGTCCGTGGTCGGCCATAGCGCGCACAACATCGCGCTCGGTAAACATTCCGACCACGACATTTCCCTCGGTGCGACACACATCTTTCACGACAAGCGCGCTGGTGTTCTCGGCGCGGAGTAATTTCCGCCGCGATAGCGACGGTCTCGTTCATCCGAACGGTGGGAATGCGCGTGGACTTGGTGCGCAGGATGTCTCCTACATTCATCGAAGCCTCCCTTTTGGACGTACCACTTTTGACTAAAGGATGCTGGTATGCATTATGCCAGTGGCCAATGACAGAAATCGGACAAATCGAGAATTTCCTGCGCAAAGAAAAAGGGCGCACCAAAGTGCGCCCTTCTGTCCGCCGCTTGGCGACGAGGTCTATTCAGCCGGTTGTCCGATCGCTCCCTTGTTTTCTTCCTGGCTGATCGAAATGCGCATCGGCCGCACCACGAACAACGCCATCGCAACCACTGCGAAATTCATAACGGCCGCTACAATGAACACTGCATGCCAGCTGCCGGTATAGTTCTTCAGGATGTTCGCAAGCGGAACGGCGAAGGCCGACAATCCCTTTGCTGTATAAAGCAGGCTTGTGTTGGTGGTCGCAAATTTCGGCCCGAACATATCCGTGCAAGTCGACGGAAACAGGCTGAAAATCTCACCCCACGTAAAGAAGATGAGTGCTGCGCAGATCACGAACGTCCAAGGCGTCGTGCCGAAACTTCCGAGTAGCCAATAGGCGACGCCGCCTGCGGCGAACGCAATGGCCATCGTGAATTCGCGACCGATCTGGTCCGACACCCAGCCGAAGAACGGCCGTGCGCTGCCGTTCGCCAGATTGTCAATCACGCCCGATACGATCAGCGTCGTTGCGCCGAACATAACGACGGTCGAGGCAACGCCGTAATCCTTGGCAATCAGAGCGATCTGCGCCGTCACCATGAGGCCGCTGGCCGAGACCAGAACGAACATTACGTAGAGCAGCCAGAACACCGGCGATTTCAGCATCTGGCCGGGCGTGCTGCTGGTCTTCGATTGCAGAACCTTGACGGCCGAACCCGACGGGACTTCACCGGCCATTGGCGGACGCAGAATCCACGCAAGCACGAAAATGACCGCGCCCTGCCCCAACGCAAACCAGAAAAACGTGTCGGCATATCCGATCGCTTCGATCATCTTCTGAATCGGAATGACGGTGACGGCAGCGCCTGCGCCGAAGCCTGCGGCGGTCAAACCGACAGCCAGACCGCGGCGATCGGGGAACCACTTCACGGCGTTGCCAACGCAAGTTGCATAGATCGCGCCCGCGCCGACACCGGAGACAGCCGCGCCGACATACAGCATTTCAAGCGACGCTGCCTTTGAATTGATGAACCAGCCAAGCGCGACGAGAATGCCGCCGGCCGCGACGGCGAGTTTCGGCCCGCGCGGACCGAGTGTATCGACGATCCAGCCTTCGAGCGGCGTCAGCCATGTTTCGAGCGCGACGAAGATAGCGAATGCGACCTGAATGCCGGCGACATCCCACGAATTTGCTTTCGCCATGGGCGCGACGAAATAGGTCCAGCCATATTGAAGATTGGCGATCATCGCCATGCAGATCACGCCGATGATCAACTGGGTCCAGCGGAAGCCGTTGGACGGAGCCGCAGTCGTAGAAGCTTTGCTCATGTTCTCTCCCAATGCGCTCGTCATTTGTGGCATATCGTCGCATTATATGTGACGTATTGTCGCAAGCGTCGCGGGAGACTGGTATATTATATTCCACGATGCAAGCACTCACGGCGCTGTTCCAGCAAAATCCTTCGAACCGAATTGGTTGTGCGGCGCAGCAAGAACCTGCCTTCGGCAACGAGATTGGGCGACTGAAAATCGAGTCCCATTCAAATCAAAACGCGCCCGATCCGAGGATCGAGCGCGTCTATCTGGAAGCAGTTCGGTTAGACGAACTGCGCTTTGCTTTATGAAGCTGCCGCTTTCGCAACCACCGACTTTCGCCACGGCTTAAGCACGACAATTGCGAGCAGCGAGGCGAGAATATTCGCGCCGGCTGCCACGATGAACACAGTGTCCCACGTGCCGGTCGACTGCTGCAAATAGTTCGCGGCGGGAACGAGCAACGCGGCCGTTCCCTTTGCGGTGTAAAGGAGTCCCGCATTCGTTGTCGCGAACTTTGCGCCGAATGTGTCGGTGCAGGTCGATGGGAAGAGCGAATAGATTTCGCCCCACGCAAAAAACACAGCGCCCGACAGAAGCACGAACCAAACCGGATCGTGGCCGTAGAGGTAGAGAAGATAGATGCCGATGCCCTCAAGGCCGAAGGCAATGAACATGGTGTTCTCGCGGCCGATCATGTCGGAGATCCAGCCGAAGAAGGGGCGCGTCAGGCCGTTGAGAACGCGATCGATGGTGGC
>JAYVYQ010000015.1:0-2425 GCA_043784125.1 Afipia sp. | reverse complement strand
GCCGATGACGAACGCGGACATGTGCTCTGTGCCCGGTGGATATTGCCTTGTCGACCATCGTGCGACCTTGGGATTTGCCGCGCCGGGGAAAATCATCGGATTTTCGATATCCACAAGCGCATGCACGGCGATTGAGGTCCCTTTCCAGCCTTCCCGTTCCAATGTTCGGGTGTTCGGTTCGTGTTCGGTCACCCTCGCCTTGGGCAGCACGGGCGGTGGAAGCGCACGGACGCGAGGGCCGCGCAAGCGGAACCGTGTCGGTGTGCGGCAAGAATGCGCGCGCGAACAGGCGCAAACGCAATGGGGGGTATGGAGGGGCGTGTGCGCTGGCCGTTTGCAGCGTTTGTATGGGCGTTTGTCGCTGTGGTTGCGTAGGCGGTCGTATAGGCCAAAGGGGCGTTTGTATGGGCGTTTGTAAGCATCATCGGGGTGCCCTCTCGATGTGTTTCGAGCGCTTGCCCTGCACGGTGACGATATGGCCAGCGGCGAACAGGCGGGCCATCGCCTGCTTGAACGCCCTTGTTCTGACGCCCGCGGCCTTGGCGTCGGGGTCATCCTCGAATGCGCCTGGGGCGTAACCGTTGCCGGTGGTTTCGCGGACGTCCCGGCCCTGTGCGCTGAACTTGTCGAGCAGGCGGAGGAACAGGTCATCGACCCTGGCGTCCTCGGCAACGCGCGTTAGCGAGCTCTGGCTGCCCTCAGGCACAAACACGCCATTGTCCCAGCGAAGCAGGATCTTCTCGCCGTCTGGTCCGTAGTTATTTTTGACGATTTCCAACTGGCGTATGCCGCTTTGGTCGTCGTCCTTGATCCTGGTGAAATTGGCGCGCCAGCGCCCTGCGTTGTTCCAGGCGGTTGAGCCCGATCGGCCGGTGCCGTCGCTCAACCCCGACACGCTCGGGTGCTGGATCAGCATCACGGTGGATTCGGACGGCACGGTAAGCCTTCCAAGCAGGCCTCGCATGAACTGGGTGACGTTGGTTCGGTCGATCTCGCTACCGCTGTAGACGTCGGCCGCATTCTCGATGATCACCAATGCCGGTCGGATTGCTTCGACGGTCTTCTCCAGGCGCAAAAGCGACATGGTCGGCTGCACATTGCCGTGGCGATCGGGCTTTCCGAGCACGGGGTCGGTATAATCGCAGATGAACCGGAGGCGACCGCGCAGGTCGCGGAACGAAAGCCCGCGGTGCTCCAAAATATTATGCGTGCGGCGGTGCATTTCGCTCAACTTTTCTTCGGCTGAATAGACAATGACGGGCCCTTCTGCATCGACCACACCGCCGGCCCAATCTTGCAGGCAGGAGGCAATGGCAGCGGCGAGTTGCAGGGCAAGTTTGGTTTTGCCGGTGCCACCATCACCGCTCATGATGCCGGGCTCGCCCACCGGAATGCGGTTGTGTGCGATCCAGCGCCGCGCTTCGATCGCCACACCTTCCCATTGCGATGCGTCGAACGTATCGAGCGGAAGAATTTCCGGGGGAAGTGGTTTGTTTGCCGGCGGCGAGCGTTCTGCGTCGTCGGGCTCAAGGTCGGGCGCGGCGTCGGCGCCCTCCGGGATCTCCGTCGGCATGGGCACGTCATCGCGCGGTCCCGCATGTTCGAGGGACTCAAAAGCACCGACACCAACTTCGGCAAAGGCTCGTGCTACGCCGCTGCGGTCAAGCATTTTGCCTCCCATAAGCGGTGCAGGTGCTGCGCATCCAGCGGATGTTGTGCAAGCCAACGCTTGAGATGATCGACGTCCCCGAGGCGGACAACGAAGAAAAACGCGTCAATCGTCGATTGAGCCGTGCGGTATTGCGGCGCAGATGTGGGTGCCGGCGGGATTGCAGGTGGCGGCCGTTCTCCGGTATGGCGCCAACAGTCGCGCGGATCCGCGCGTTCCCATTGCGCGACCAAGTCAGATGCGCGCAGATAGATCAGCTCTTCCACATCCTCGATCGTTTGCCCGCATAATTCGCAGGGTGCGGGGCTGGCCTCGCTCTCGATCGATCCGAGCACCTCGGTGCTTGCGGAATTCATCACGCAACCTTGCCGCAGCGCGAGGCCTCGGCTTCAAGTCGGCGCTGAACGTAGGCATGGATGGAGTGCCAAAGAATGCGACGCGACGACCCGTCGAGATACGACTCCAGCTCTCCTTGATTGATCAACTGATAGAGCTTTTCCCGTCCGATATTGAGGGCGGTCATAGTTTGTGTAGGCGATGCGACGAGCGGCTGGCCAATATCGCGGCCGGTGATTTCGGGTCGAGCCATATCAACACCTTTCCGTGTTCCATATGGTTCGAACAGATACGATCGGATGAACGCCAACAACGCACTCACTTCCGTTATGCCATGCATCTTCGCCAGTGTTGCGGAGAAGGCGCGCGACTAATTCAATCGTCTCAAGGGTTTCCGAAATCCGTCGCGTCGCCCAAAAA
>JAYVYQ010000014.1:0-6052 GCA_043784125.1 Afipia sp. | reverse complement strand
CTGCTCTGCGCTGAACCTCTTCTTCGGCATAACCAAAGCTCCTTTCCAAGACATTCTCTCACAATGCTTGGTTCAAAAAAGCCCGGTCAGGTCAGTTCGCACCACAAATCTAAGGAGCCTTCCGATGGATCTCTATTTTACTCCGCTCGCGTGCTCGATGGCGACCCGAATTGCGCTTTACGAAGCCGGCGCCGACGCGACATATCTCGAAGTCGATCCGAAAACCAAACGCGTGCAGCAGGACAATACCGATTTCAACACCATCAATCCACTGGGTCTGGTGCCGACGCTACGCACCGACGACGGCGACATTCTCACCGAGAACGCCGCGATCCTGCAGCATGTCGCCGACCGCTTTCCGGATGCGAAGATCAACGCGCTGTCCGCGCGTGAGCGCAGCCAGCTTCAACAATGGCTTTGCTTCGTCGGCACCGAGCTGCACAAGTCTCTTTTCAATCCGCTGCTCGATTCGAAGGCCCCGGCGGAAATGAAAGCCTACATACTCGAAAAAATCTGTCGCGACTTGATTATCTCAACAAGTATCTCGACGGGCGCGAATTCCTGCTCGATCGTTTCACCGTGGCCGACGCATATCTCGTCACCGTGCTGAGCTGGAGCATGGCGACACCCCAGATCGACTTCGCCAAATGGCCGAACGTGAAGAGCTATCTTGATCGCCTGCGCAGTCGACCGAGCGTTGCAAAAGCGCTTGCCGAGGAGTTCAAGTTGTACAAAGCCGAAAAAGACCGTCACAAGGCTGCGTGATTACGTCAAACGCGGCGGCGCGATCCCTTCACGCCGCCGCATTGCTTTGATGCTCTTATCAATGCTGCTCGCGACCCGTCGCCATCGCTGTCCGCAGCGATTTTGGAATCGGCCGCGCACGTCCGCCCGAGACGAACGCGACCTTCACTTGCGCTTCGACGAGCACATCGTCGCCCCTGCGCACTTCCTGATGAAGCGTGATCGACGCGCCTTTGATGTCGTGCGGCGCTGTGACGATCGTCAGCACGTCGTCCATCCGCGCGGATTTCAGATAATCGATCTGCATGGCGCGCACGACGAAGGCAAACCCCGGCGCTTCGCTTTCGGCTTTGGCGAACAGCGCGTGCTGATCGGCGCCGAGCAGCCGCAGATAATTCGTGCGTCCGCGCTCCATGAAGCGCAGATAGTTCGCGTGATAGACGATGCCGGTGAAATCCGTGTCCTCGTAATACACGCGCACCTGCATGACATGTTTGCCGCCCGAGATCGCGCCATCGAGAGATTTCAAGTCCGCCTTACTCATCTCAACCTTATTCGTCATCTTGCCCGAACATTCCGAATTGCGACGGATCGCGCGAGGGCTCGGCAAGTCCGAGATGCTTGAATGCGTGCGTGGTCAGCAGCCGCCCGCGCGGTGTGCGCTGCAGATAGCCGCACTGGATCAAAAACGGCTCGATGATGTCCTCGATGGCATCGCGCGGTTCGGACAATGCCGCCGCCAGCGTTTCAACACCGACCGGGCCGCCACCGTAATTCATCGCGATGGTCGAGAGATAACGCCGGTCCATCGCGTCGAGGCCGGCCTTGTCCACTTCGAGCGCGCCGAGTGCGCTGTCGGCGATCTTGCGATTGATCGCATTGGCGTCGGCAGCCGACGCAAAATCCCGCACGCGGCGCAGCAGACGGCCGGCGATGCGCGGCGTGCCGCGCGCGCGCTTTGCGATCTCATTGGCGCCATCCGCCGTCATCCCGATGTTGAGAACCCGCGCACCGCGCGTAACGATTTTCTCAAGCTCGTCCTCGGTATAGAAATTCAAGCGGATCGGGATACCGAAACGATCCCGCAATGGATTTGTCAGCAGGCCTGCCCGCGTTGTCGCGCCGACCAGCGTGAACTTCGCAAGATCGATCTTGACCGAACGCGCCGCCGGCCCCTCGCCGATGATGAGATCGAGCTGGAAATCCTCCATCGCCGGATAGAGAATTTCCTCCACCGCCGGATTGAGCCGGTGAATTTCGTCGATGAACAAGACATCGCGCTCTTCGAGATTTGTTAGAAGTGCTGCGAGATCTCCGGCCTTGGCGATGACGGGGCCGGATGTGGCGCGGAAACCCACGCCGAGTTCTCGCGCCACGATCTGCGCGAGTGTGGTTTTGCCGAGTCCCGGAGGCCCGACGAACAGCACATGATCGAGCGCCTCGTTGCGCTTGCGCGCGGCCTCGATGAACACCGACAGGTTGGCGCGCGCCTGTTGCTGGCCGACAAATTCGGACAGGATTTGCGGACGAAGCGACGTGTCGCCGATGTCGTCGGCGCGACGTTCGGGAGTGACGATACGGGGCGAGGTCATGAGGCGCTCACTTCGCCAACTCCTTCAGCCCGAGGCGAATGAGTTGCGCGGTTTCGGCCTTGTCGCCTGCGTTACGTGTAGCAGTTGCAATCGCGGCAGCCGCCTGCGGATGACCATAGCCCAGATTCACCAACGCAGAGATTGCATCGGTGACGGGGCGCGGCGCGCGATCTTCATCGACCGCGCCGGACAGATGCACCAGCGCCGGATCGACACTCGCGAATGCAGGCGCCTTGTCTTTCAATTCGGTGACGATGCGCTCGGCGACTTTCGGCCCGACGCCCGGAGTTCGTGACACCGCAGCCTTATCGCGCAGCGCGATTGCATTGGCGAGGTCCGATGGCGGCAAGGTGCTGAGGACGGCAAGTGCCACTTTCGCGCCGACGCCCTGCACGGTTTGTAACAGTCGAAACCATTCGCGCTCAACATCGCTGCGAAACCCGAACAGCTTGATCTGATCCTCGCGAACATAGGTTTCGATCGACAACACTGCGGCTTCACCAGGCGACGGCAGCGCCTGCAATGTGCGCGCCGATGCAAAAATCTGATAGCCGACGCCCTGCACATCGAGGATCACATAGTCCTCGCCGTAGGAATCGATCAGCCCTTTGAGTTTGCCGATCATGCACTGGCCACTTTCAGCTTCAGCATTGCGCTCTGCCGGTGATGTGCATGCGTGATCGCAATCGCCAGCGCATCGGCGGCGTCAGGCGTCTGTGGATCGGCCTTCGGCAACAGCATTCCAAGCATGACGCGGATCTGGTTCTTGTCCGCGTGACCGGCACCGACAACGGTTTTCTTCACTTGGTTGGGCGCGTATTCGGCAACAAGAATTCCCGCCTGCGCGGGTGCCAGCATCGCCACACCCCTCGCCTGTCCGAGCTTGAGCGTCGATGCGCCATCCTTGTTGACGAAGGTTGCCTCAACCGCCGCTTCCATCGGCCGAAACTCGCTTAAGATTCGCGCGAGCCCCTCATGAATCGCGAGCAGCCGCTCGGCCAGCGACAGGGTATCGCGCGATTCGACCGAACCGCAGCCGACATAGATCAGACGATTGCCATCGACATCGATCACGCCCCAGCCGGTGCGGCGCAGGCCCGGATCGATCCCCAGAATGCGGACAGGTGTGCGAATCGGTAGCGATGTCATGCACCTTGATAGCATGTTCGCGGTTCGTGCTCCTGTTCCGAGGGGCGCGGCAATCGCGGTATTTACGCGCTCATCTTGGCGGCCAGCGCGTCCGAAACCTCGAAATTCGCATAGACGTTCTGAACGTCGTCATGTTCGTTCAGCAGATCGAGCAGCTTGAACAGCTTCTCGCCCGTCTCGTCATCGACCGCGATAGTGTTCTGCGGTTTCCACGTCAGCGCCGCCTTGCGCGGCTCGCCGAATTTCGCCTCCAGCGCCTTGGCGACATCGCGGAACGTTTCCTGCGACGCATAAATTTCGTGGCCGCCCTCGCTGGATGCAACATCGTCCGCGCCCGCGTCGATTGCGGCTTCCAGCATGGCGTCGTCGGTTCCCGCCTTGGTGTCGTATTCAATAACACCGAGGCGGTCGAACATGAAAGCAACCGATCCGGTTTCACCGAGATTGCCGCCGGACTTTGTGAAGTATGAGCGAATATCGGACGCCGCCCGGTTGCGATTGTCGGTCAGCGCTTCGACGATCACGGCCACGCCGCCGGGCCCATAGCCTTCGTAGCGAATCTCGTCGTAGTTCTCGCTCTCGGTTCCGGTCGCCTTCTTGATGGCGCGCTCGATGTTATCGCGTGGCATATTTTCGACCCGCGCCGCGACCACTGCGGCGCGCAGACGCGCGTTCATGGCAGGATCGGGAGTGCCCAGCTTGGCAGCGACGGTAATTTCCCGAGCCAGCTTGCCGAACAGCTTGGACTTCATCGCGTCCTGCTTGCCCTTGCGGTGCATGATGTTTTTGAACTGGGAATGTCCGGCCATGCAGGTCTCTTGGAGCAATCAGGTTGTCTGGTTCGTTAACGCGAAACGGACCGGCGGGGCGGGTTTATAGGCCCGCAGGCGGTAAAATCAAAGCCACAGCGGTATTTTTGGTACGCGGGTGTGGGAAAACCCCGAATTGGAGGCGGTAGGCATTAACCATGAATTCATGCCGGGATGAGAGGCTGCACGCCTGTCATTCATCGTCCAGAGATTCCCCATGGCCTTCGGTCTTTTTCGCAAGCGCTTGCTAGAGCAGGGCACACCCGAGGCTGGCATCACCGGCGCGCCTGTTGCCGTGCAGGAGATGCCGAAGGTTCCGGTCGACGATTCAGCCCGCGAAATTCTCGAACTGCTCGAACTTGAGCTTGTCGCGATGGTCCGCCAGCTCGAACGCGCCGCCAACTCAGTCGCAAGCGGGGCGCAATCGACCGCAACGACACTCTCCACCATTCGTCATCGCACCGAGGCACTGACCGAGCGTTCCGGCGACGCACAGATGACGGCCGAAACATTCTCACAGGCCGCCGAGAAATTCACGCAGTCCGCTTACGGCATCGGCGCACAGGTCCGCGACGCCAGCAAGCTTGCCGATGAGGCAAGCGCTGCGGCGCGCGAGGCCGGCCTCAACGTCGAACGTTTGCGCGAATCCTCCGCTGCGATCGGCAATGTCGTCAACCTGATCGCGAGCATCGCCAAACAGACCACGTTGCTCGCTCTGAATTCGACCATCGAAGCCGCACGCGCCGGAGCCGCCGGCAAGGGATTTGCGGTCGTCGCGTCCGAAGTCAAAGCGCTCGCGGTCCAGACGCAAAGCGCCACGGAAGAAATCAAGAAGAAGATCGACGCTTTGCAGCAGGACGCCGCGACGTCGTTCGATGCCGTGCATCGCATCACCAAGGCGATCGAAGCCATCAAGCCGGTATTCGAGCACGTCAACGGCGCAGTTGCCGAACAAAACGAAACAACCGGCGAGATGACGCAGAACGCCGCGTCCGCCTCGCAGTTCATCGTCTCGGTCAGCACAAGCAGCGTCGAAATCGACAGCGCCACCAAGGAAGCCGAAGCCCACGGTGAAAACGTCGCACAGGCAGGCAAGGCCGTGACGATGTTCGCCGAGAAACTCAAGACGCGCTGCGCGGTTCTGTTGCGTAAGGACGAGCGCGCCGAGCGCAAAGCCGAACGGATGCCCTGCCGGCTTCAGATCGAGATCGCAACGCGATCGTCGCCGATCAAGGCCGAGGTGTTCGAAATATCGCTCGATGGCATTCTCATCGGCGGACCGAATGCGGAATCAGTCCCCTTGAACGAAGTGTTGAAAGTAACGCTGCAGGATATCGGCGCATGCGAAATTCGCGCCATCGAGCGCAGTTCCGCGGGCGCCCGCGCTGTCTTTGTCAACTCGGAGGCCATATTGAAGGAGCACATCGAGGATAAGGTCTGGAGCATCCACGACGAGAATACCGAATTGATCACGCGCGCAATGGAAGCCGGTGATGCGATGACAAAAATTTTCGAAACCGCTGTCGCGCGCGGTGACATCAGCATCGACGATCTGTTCGACGAAAATTACATCGAGATCGAGGGCACCAATCCGGTTCAGCATCGCAACCGCATGCTCGACTGGGCCGATCGCGCGCTGCCTGAGATTCAGGAAGCGGTTCTCGGACTCGATGCGCGCGCTGCCTTCTGCGCCGCGATTGACCGCAACGGCTATCTTCCCGTTCACAACAAGATTTATTCACAGCCGCAACGCGCGGG
>JAYVYQ010000013.1:0-8348 GCA_043784125.1 Afipia sp. | reverse complement strand
CCGACCTCACCTTCACCGCGATCCCCGTGGCCCGCGACAATGAGAGCGTGCGCGAGCGCATCATGGTGATCGCGCGCAAGTCGGGTCTCGCGATTCATCACGTCACTGTGCATGACCTCGGCGGCAAGCTCACGGTGAGCATCGATCTCGAGGTGGATGGCGAGATGCCGCTGAACAGAGCGCACGACATTGCGCATACCCTTGAACACGCCATTCGCGATGAGTTCGGCGCGGATGTCGAGGTCGATACCCACATCGAGCCGCTGGAACCGGAATTGCCGCAGGGCGTGGATGCGGATTCGGCCCGCGTGGAAGCGGTCCAGCAGGCATTGTCGAAGCTCGCGGCCGAGAGCGGCGCGATCGGCGATGTCCATAATGTGCGCGTCCGCGACACCGCCGCCGGCGAAATCGTTAACTTCCATTGCCGTGCCACGCCGTCGATGAGCGTGATCGACGTCCACGAAAAGGTCGATGAAATCGAACGCGGACTGCGCCGCGCATTTCCGTCGGTGAAGCGCGTTATCAGCCACGCTGAACCAGAGCGCTAGCTTTAGCGGCTACGAGTCCAAGAGACTCCCAGCGCGTTCTCGTTTCGGACTCACGATTCTCCGTTGGACAAGATTTATTTTGCATTAACGAATCGTTGACTCTCGACAGCACCAAAAATCTGGATTCAAATCGCAGTTGATTCGGAGGAACGGGGAAAGTCCTTCGGACGGGGTGGCGACAAAAAATCCGAGGGGCTCGAGGAATGGCGCGTTCGCACGCAGCGACCACGTGTGTCCAATCCGATTCGATCAAGGGATTGGCTCAATCGATCGCAAAGCCGGCATACCGGCGTTTGCTGATCGCAGAACCGACACTCCGCCGCGCCGTCCCCACCCTCATCATCGCCTTTCTCATCACCATCTGCATCGGCGCCTTCGTTCAAGTGCTCGATCAAAGCCGCCAGAAGCGCGCCTCGATGAAGCGCGACATATCCGCGCTCGCGGATGTGATGGCGGAACGCCTCGACCGCGTCGGCTCCATTCGGCAGGACCGCGCGGCGGCGGCCGAGCGGCTGCAAAGCTTTTTGCCTGGTCTGATGCCGTCATGGGGCATCGCGGCCGGACGCCATGTGATTGTGACCGGCCCCGACCAGCGCATCGTGGCGCGAATTCCGATCGAGGTGCCTGCCGAAGATGCCGGAAGCATTCTCGAGGTTCTCGGCGCGACGCAATTGCTGACCGCGCAAGGCGCGCAGAGCGCCGTCGTCGAGGTCAACTTGCCGTCGAGCGGACGTGGGCTTGCAGCGCAGCGCGTGGTCAAGTCGCTGCCCGGTCAGGTCATCATCGTGCAGGAGCAAGTTGAATCGCTGTGGCGATCCGATGCCGCGCTTCAAATCACGCTGTCGGCCACCACAGGTTTTGTCGTCCTCATTCTGGGATTTGCGTTTCACTGGCAATCGACCCGCGCCCGCGAGGGCGACGCCATCAACGATGCCGTTCGTGCGCGCATCGACACGGCGCTGAATCGCGGCCGCTGCGGATTGTGGGATTGGGACTTGTCGCGCGGGCGGATTTTCTGGTCGCAATCGATGTTCACGATATTGGGGCTAGAGAGCCGCAGCGACCTTCTGACCTTCGGTGAAGTCAATGCGCTGGTGATGACCGACGACATCGATCTGTTTCAGATCGCGGACCGGCTTGTCTCCGGCAAGATCGACCACATCGACCAGACCTTCAGGATGCGCCATTGCGACGGGCATTGGGTGTGGCTGCGCGTGCGCTGCGAACTCAGTCAGGGCGCAAGCGACACCGGCCCGCATCTGATCGGTATCGCAATCGACATCACCGAACAGAAGAGTCTCGCCGAGAAAACCGTCGAAGCCGATTTGCGGCTGCGCGACGCCATCGAGACCATTCCCGAAGCTTTCGTGCTATGGGATGCGGAAAATCGTCTCGTGTTGTGCAATTCGCATTTCAAGCGCCTGCACAAGTTGCCGGATTCCGCCGTGAAGCAAGGCACATCCTACGAAACCGTGATCGAGGTCGGCAGCATGCCGGAAATCCGCACACGGCTGCCGACGTCGCCGGCGCTTGGCGCGCGCACGTTCGAGGCGCAACTCGACGACGGAAGCTGGCTGCACATCAGCGAACGCCGTACAAAGGACGGCGGCTACGTGTCGGTCGGCACCGACATCACGCAGATCAAAAAGCACGAACAGAAACTCGTCGATAACGATCTGCGCCTCACCGCCAACGTCATCGATCTTAAACGCTCACAATCCGAACTGGAGCGTCAGGCGCAGTTGCTCGCGGAACTCGCGCAGAAATACGCCGAAGAAAAAAACCGCGCCGAAGAAGCCAACCAGACCAAGTCGAAGTTCCTCGCGAATATGAGTCACGAGCTGCGCACGCCGCTCAATGCCATCATCGGATTCTCCGAAGTGATGGGCAGCGGCATGTTCGGCGCGCTGGGCTCGGAAAAATACAACGAGTATTGCCACGACATTCTGACCAGCGGAAATTATCTGCTCGACGTCATCAACGACATCCTCGACATGTCGAAGATCGAAGCCGGACGCATGAAGCTCGATCTCGAACCGCTCGACCTTGCGGAAACGCTGACCGAGTCGCTGCGCGTGGTCTCGGGCCGCGCTGAAAACAAGAAGCTGACAATGCAGGCTGACATCGACGACATGATCCCCGTCGTCGCCGATCGCCGCGCGATGAAGCAGATCGCGGTCAATCTTTTGTCCAACGCGGTGAAGTTCACGCCGGACGGCGGCAAGGTCACGGTGCGCAGCCGGATACGCAGCGGATCGGTGGTGTTGACTATTGCGGATACCGGCATCGGCATCGCGCCGCAGTCGCTGGCGAAACTCGGCCGGCCGTTTGAGCAGGTCGAGAGCCAGCTCACCAAGTCCTACCACGGTTCGGGACTGGGTCTTGCGATTGCAAAATCGCTCACCAATCTGCACGGCGGCTCGATGAAGCTGCGCTCGAAACTCGGTGCCGGCACCATCGTTTGCGTCACGCTGCCGCTGCCCGGTAACGGGCTCGGAATCCCTGCAAACACAGACGTCAGTCTGACCGATCCACCAGCCGCGAGAAAATCTCGCGCACTTCAGTCTGTGTCTCTCGCACCCGCGCTTCCAGCGACGAAAAGTCCGGGGCGTCGCCGGCCCGCGTCAGCACGCGCAAAAGATCTTCCCCGGCTGTTTCAGGCTTGAATTTATCGCTGACGCAAAGCCGGATGATTTGCGTCAGATCGTGGTAAAGCCGCGCCGCCGCCCGCAACACGTCCGCATCCGATTGCGACAGCACGCCGAGCTTTGCGGCGTTGTCCAGGACCTGCACCGTGTTGACGTTCAGGATTTCGGGCTTTGATGCCGCGTGAATCAGTTGCAGATATTGCGCGATGAACTCGATATCGATCATCCCGCCGGCGGCCGTTTTTAAATCCCAGATGTCGTCCTCGCCTTTTTCCTCCGCAATGGCACGGCGCATTTCGGAAACGTCGCTGGCGGTGATGGCGATCTCGCGCGGCCGCATCAGCACGTCGCGAATGACGTTCTCGATTTTCGTCCGGAACGCGGGCGTCGCCGAAATCACCCGCGCGCGCGTCAGCGCCATATGCTCCCAGGTCCAGGCTTCGGTCTCCTGATAGGACGCAAATGCCTCAAGGCGCGAGGCCAGTGGTCCTGCGCGGCCGGACGGACGCAGCCGCATATCCACGTCATAGAGCACTCCGTAATTGGTGCGGGTTGTGAATGCGCTGATGAGACGCTGGGTGAACCGCGCGAAATACTGCGACCCATGCAGCGCGCGCGGGCCGCTCGATTCCGGTGTATCCTCATCGAAATCGTAGATCAGCAGCAGATCAAGATCGGACGACGCCGTCATCTCGCGGCTTCCGAGTTTCCCCATCGCAATGACGGCGGTTTCCTGCCCCTTAATGCGGCCATGTTGAGCGACGAACTGATCGCCGACAAGAACGTGAACCGTATGCGCGATGCCTTCGGCCACATCGGCAAAGGCGGCCCCCGCATGCTGCGCCGACACCGTGCCTGACAAAATGCGGGTGCCGATCAGGAACAGGCTCTCTTGCCCGAACAGCCGCAACCGGTCGAGAAATTCCTCGTAGGAATCCGCGTCCGCAAGCGTTGCCGCGAGCCGCGCGGATAATTCTTTCTGATCCGGCATCGCGCCGAAGAAACGCGGATCGATCAGGCCGTCCATGATCTGCGGCTGACGCGCCAGCATATCGGCAAGGCGCGGCGCCGCACCGAGAACCAGCGCGACAAGCGCGACCAGATCCTTGTTCTGACTTAAGAGCGAAATCAGCCGTCCGCCGCGCTGCAGCGCCTGCAAGAAGCGGTCAAACGCCAGTACCGCATTGTCGGGTTCTTCTGCGCGAGCGAGGCCACGAATAAGATCTGGAAGAAATTCCGCAAACGCCTGTCGCGTCGCGTCCACCTTGAAGACGCGGTATTCAGCGCCGATCCAGCGCTGGAGTGTTTCCGCCACCATCTTCGGCTTCTTGAAGCCGAGCGCCATCAGATGCGCGGCCAGCGTCTTGTCGTCCGCACCGGCATTGTAATCGACATCAGGCAACTTCTCGGTGCCGGTCGGATCGCCCTCGAACAGCTTTTCGTAATGGGTCTGGACGCGGCCAAGGTGGCCGAC
Source organism: Afipia sp. (assembly GCA_043784125.1). GTDB lineage: Bacteria > Pseudomonadota > Alphaproteobacteria > Rhizobiales > Xanthobacteraceae > Afipia. The sequence goes on along the minus strand of JAYVYQ010000013.1, from coordinate 3,678 downwards.
GAGATCGGCAGCGAACGTTGCACGATCGGCGTAGCCGAGAAAACGCGCAAACCTTTCGACGGAATCCACATCGCCCGGCAGCACTTGCGTCTGTTCATCGGCAACCATCTGCAAGCGGTGTTCGACGCGACGCAGGAATTCATAGGCCACCGTCAGTTCGTCGCGCGCCTCAACCGTGATCCAGTTGCTGGCGGCAAGAATTTTCAGTGCTTCGAGTGTCGGGCGCACCCGCAATTCGGGATGCCGACCGCCCGCGATCAGCTGCTGGGTCTGCGCAAAAAATTCGATCTCGCGAATGCCGCCGCGACCCACCTTGACGTTGTGGCCTTCGACAGAAATATCGGTCTGGCCCCGATAGGTCTGCATCTGGCGCTTCATGTCGTGAACGTCGGTCAGGGCCGCAAAATCCAGATGCTTGCGCCAGACGAACGGTGAAATCTCGCCGAGCAGCGTGTCGCCGGCAACGAGATCGCCCGCACAAGGCCGCGCCTTGATCATTGCGGCGCGCTCCCATGTGCGCCCTTCCCGCTCGTAATAGTCCAACGCTGCCGCGGTCGAAATCGCGAGCGGCGTGGACGCGGGATCGGGGCGCAGTCGCAGATCGACGCGGAACACATAGCCCTCGCCGGTGCGTTGCTGCAGCATCCGCGACAGGCCCTGCGCGACCTTGGTGAAGAACGGCGACGGCTCCAGCCCTTCGGCGAGCGTCGGCGCGTCGAGGTCGTAGAAAACAATCAGATCGATGTCGCTGGAATAATTCAGCTCAAACGCGCCCATCTTGCCCATCGCCAGCACAACCAGCCCGCTGCCGTCTTCAGGTCGCTGCGGATTTGGCGGCAGTAATTTTCCACGCGCGGCTTCCTGCGTCAGCAGAAATCGAAGCGCGCATTGCACGGCGGCGTTTGCGATGTCGGTCAGCGCCTGCGTCACGCGCATCACCGGCCAGACACCGCCGATGTCGCAGAACGCGATCAGAAGGGCGGCCTCCGCCTTCATGCTGCGCAACACCACCATCGCGTCAGCCTCATTGGCGGCGGCGGCGACGTCAGTGACGGTTGCCCCAATAAGCGCCGTGAGCCGCGCATCGGGATCGCATTGCATGAGTGCGACAGCGCGCGCCGAATCGGTCCGGATCAGATCGAAAAGATAGGGCGACGCCTCGGCGATCCCCTCCATGATGACCTGCGCCTGCGGAAAGCGCGCGCCGATGTCGCGCAGCGCACGTGCCTGCTCCGGCGCGATGTCGCCAAGCATGGCGTCCAGCCGCCGTGCAGCCTCATCGGGTGCGAATAAATGCGGCCCGGCGATGAAACGCGCAGCGAGAGGAGACTGGTCCGCGTGACCCGTCGCGGGTGAAATCATGCAGCCTTTTGTTCCACGCCCCGGTTGGGAATGACCAGCGTCACGCGCAGCCCCGGCTGGCTATCGGCGAGTCGCAGGTCGCCACCATGCAACGTCGCGACGGCCGATGCCAGACTTAAGCCCAGCCCGGATCCCGGCTGGGTGCGGCTTGCCTCCAGGCGCACAAAACGCTCGACCGCGCGCGCGCGGTCGGCTTCGGGAATTCCCGGGCCGTGGTCGGTGACGCTGAACGCGATACTGTCGCCGTCGCGATGCGCTTCGATGAGAATGTCAGCGGGCTTTTGCCCGATGCCGTCTACGGGCTTCAGCGGCTTGCCGTACTTGATGGCATTTTCAACCAGATTGGCCAGCGCCTGACTGATGAGTTCGCGGTTGCCGCAAAGGGTCGCGGATTCTGCAATCACCGCGAGCGTGAGACCCTTGTCTTCGGCCAGCGGTTCATAAAGTTCCTGAATGCCGCTGGCGATCTCGGCTGCATCGAAGGCGGTCATATTGTCGCGGGCCTGTCCGGATTCGGCGCGCGCGATCATCAGCAGCGCGTTGAAGGTGCGGATCAGGCCGTCGGATTCATCGATGGTGCGTTCCAGCGCCGAGCGATACTCGGCTTCGTTGCCCGCCTTTGCGAGCGCCTCCTCGGCGCGGTTGCGCAATCTCGTCAGCGGCGTCTTGAGATCGTGGGCGATGTTGTCGGAGACTTCCTTCAGCCCCGCCATCAGTGTTTCGATTCGCTCCAGCATCGCATTGAGATTTTCCGCCAGGCGATCGATCTCGTCGCCGCTGCGACCAACCGGAAGCCGCTCCGACAAATCGCCTGCCATGATCCGCTGCGTCGTCCCGGTCATGGCGTCGATCCGGCGCAGCACGCGACGCGCAACGAAGACGCCGCCGGCCAGTCCCAGCGCGATCACAACCAGAACCGACCACTGGGCCGCGCGCGCCACGATACCGAACAGCCGGCGCCGCTCCTCAAGATCGCGCCCGATCAGCAGTCGAAATCCGCCGGCGAGCTGCGACACCCGCACCAGCGCGAAGTGGCGCTTGGCATCGGTTTCCTGCAGGCGTTGGTAGAAGGTCTCCACCCAGCCGGGACTATCCATCACGCCCGGTGCCAGCGAGGCGATATTGCCGGCGACGCCCTGCCCCTGCGGCGTGGTGACGAGATAAAGATTGGCGCCGGGACGCAGCGTGCGGGCCTCGACGGCTGACGCGAGGCCGCGAATGCCGCCACTCTGGAATTGCGATGTCAGTTCGACCAGTTCGGAATTGACGGTCTCGGCGATCTGCTCGGTAATCATCCGCCGCGTGTTCCAGGCGAAGTAACCCAGCAGCGACGCCGCAAAAATTGCAAACAGCAGCAGATAAACCAGCGTCAGCCGAAACGCCGTGGTGCGAATCAGCTTACCGAATGCCGTCACGGACCAAATCCTATAAGTCTTTGAAATTGTTGATTCTCGTTCATCATGAGCAAGTTTATCGACATTCAGGAGCGGCCTGTAGTGACAAATCGTTCATGAGAATGCGGAAACGCTCACCAGAGATAGCTGCCGCCCATCCAAAAAAGTGTAAAGTGAACTGGGTGTAACGTTGGTCTGAGGCTATTCTCACAATGGAAGATCAAGCAATTCGTTCTGTCCGAATGCTATTCCTGACGATAGCCATTTTGGGTGTTGGCGGATGCGCGGAGATGGAAGCGATCCGGCAAAAGGGACTAGCGATGCAATCCGGCCCGCCCCGCGACGACGACGCGACGTGTCAATCGTTCGGCGCACAGCCGGGAACCCCGGCCTATATCAATTGTCGGACCCATCTGGTCAGCGAAGAAAGAATGGAAGATGCGAATAAGCGAAATATGGTTGGTGGGTATCTCCTAACCCGTCGCTAAGCCCTAGCAATCCGGTTTTTCATTAGAGCGCCCCTGACGGCCTGATCTAATTTTGGCTACCCCTATAGCGGAAACGCGATTTAACGCACCACCGGCCATTTATTTGAATCTGAGGGCCCTTCTGCCTGCTATCGAGCTATCACCGTAGCGCCCAATCATGAATACAGGAAGCCTTGGCTGGCCAAGGTGCGCTCGCTTCCTAGCAGAATTGAACCGGGAGCAACTCGATATAGTCAGTATCATATCGTGATAGCACACAATCTTGTATGCTTCAGTCCGCCGTGCTACGTTTGTGACCCGTTGTAGCCCACCGTGGTTTGCAGCGGCCCGGAAAGTTTTAGAATGAAGCAGGAAACGACAATATTTGGAGAGATGATGCGCGTGAGAGCGCCGGTTGACTTGATCGACGCTATCGATCGCGTCGCCGGGCGCAA
>JAYVYQ010000012.1:0-5331 GCA_043784125.1 Afipia sp. | reverse complement strand
CACCGCCGATGAATTGGCCGACGCGGTCGACGCACAATGGCGCGGGCCGCCCGATCATCGCTACACTGTGCTGACCGGCGGCGAACCGTTGCTGCAGGTCGATGGCGCTTTGATCGACGCGCTGCATGCGCGCGGCTTCGAGATTGCGGTGGAAACCAACGGCACCATCGCGCCGCCGCCGGGGCTGGACTGGGTTTGCGTCAGTCCGAAAGCCCGTGCGGAGCTTTTGGTGCGGGAAGGTCACGAGTTGAAGCTCGTCTTTCCGCAGACCGAAAACGCGCCCGAGGATTTTGCAGACCTCGCATTCGAGCGGTTCTCATTGCAGCCGATGGACGGACCTGACATAGCGCAAAGCACACAGGCCGCCATCGACTATTGTCTGCAGCATCCGCAATGGCGTCTTAGCGTGCAGACCCACAAGGCACTTGGGATCAGATAAACTGCGGAGAAATGGACCGTCACCCTGAGGTGCGCGAAGCGCCTCGAAGGGCGACGGACAGACATCCTTCGAGGCTCGCCGAAGACGTCTCGCACCTCAGGATGACGACCCGAACAAACAAAGGTAAGACACGCTTATGTGGGAATTGACCAAATCGTTCCGTTTCGAGGCCGCCCATTCGCTGCCGGGCACGACGCTGGGCGACACGTCGGAGGAAATTCACGGCCACTCGTTTCGCGCCGAGGTCACCGTGCGCGGCGTGCCAGATCCTGCGACCGGAATGGTGCTCGATCTCGGTGTGCTGGAACAGCGCATGGCCGAGGTTCAGAAAATGCTCGACCACAAGCTGCTCGATCGCATTCAGTCGCTTGGACCGGCAACGCTGGAAAATCTTTCGCGTTTCATCTGGGACCGGGTGCAGCATGCAGGACGGCTGACGCGCGTGAGCGTCCACCGCGACAGCTGCAATGAGAGCTGCAGTTATTTCGGGTCTGAAGCAGGCAACTGAATCGCAGGGTATCGCAAGGAATCAAATGGCCGACAGCGTCCTCGAGCAACGCAAACAAACCGCCCGCGCATGGTTTGAAAAACTGCGCGAAGACATTTGCGTCAGCCTCGAAAAGCTAGAGGCCGATGCGCCCTCCTCGCTCTATCCCGGCGATGCCGCCAAATTCGTCCGCACGCCCTGGGATCGCACCGACCACACGGGACAACCCGGCGGCGGCGGCACGATGTCGGTGCTGCGCGGGCGCTTGTTCGAGAAGGCAGGCGTTCATTGCTCCACCGTGCATGGCGAATTCGCGCCGCAATTTCGCGCGCAGATTCCGGGGGCTGCCGACGATCCGCGCTTCTGGGCATCGGGCATTTCGCTGATCGTTCATCCGCGCAATCCGAACGTGCCGGCGGTTCACATGAACACGCGGTTTGTCGTGACCACAAAATCGTGGTTCGGCGGCGGCGCGGACCTCACGCCCGTTCTCGAGCGGCGGCGCACGCAGGACGACGCCGACACCGCCGATTTTCATGCCGCCATGAAAGCCGCCTGCGACGCCAACGCCGCGATCGCGCCTTACGACAAATACAAAACCTGGTGCGACGAGTATTTTTATCTGGCCCACCGCAAGGAGTCGCGCGGCGTCGGCGGCATTTTCTACGACTGGCTCGATTCCGGTAACTGGGATTCGGATTTGGCCTTCACGCAGGACGTCGGTCGCGCGTTTGCGACGGTTTATCCCACCCTCGTGCAGCGCAATTTCAAATCGAAATGGACCCCGCAGGACCGCGAGGAGCAGCTGGTGCGCCGCGGGCGCTATGTGGAGTTCAATCTGCTCTACGATAGGGGCACGATTTTCGGCCTCAAGACTGGCGGCAACGTCGAATCGATCCTGTCGTCGATGCCACCCGAAGTGAAGTGGCCCTGACCCGGCGCTAAGGTCGCTTGATGACGCTAAAAGCCTCAAAACAAGGCACTTTTTGCCCCGAAACATCGTGTGACCCATACACCACACTCGCCGGAGAATTAAGCGCCCAACGCCTTCAGAGGGCTGGAATCGGTTGAGCTTGCCGGACCGCCCCAGTATTCCTGTTGCCATAGGTGTGGCGGAATCGTGCCGTCACCGCAAATCTTTAGGGGCTACCATGCGTAAGATTGCTCTTCTCGTTTTCGCCGCAGGCATGGGCCTCGCCGGCACCGCGTCGGCAGCCGATATGGCCGCCCGTCCCGTCTACACCAAGGCACCGGTTGCGCCGGTCTGGTCGTGGACCGGTTCGTACATCGGCGGTTTCGTCGGCGGTGCGTGGTCGGATCCATCGGCGAGCATTCCTGTCAACGGAGCTGGCGTGCCATTGCCCGGCGTGACGGGAATCGCTTCTTACAATCTGGGTTCGAGCTTCATCGGTGGTTATACCGGCGGCTACAACTACCAGTTCGCACCAAACTGGTTGATCGGCTACGAAGGTGAAACCGGCTACATGCACCTGAAGGGTTCGGGAGTTTATCCCGGCGGTCTGGGCCTTATTTCGCAAACGGAAACGGGAAGCCTTTACAGCGTATGGGCTGCACGCTTCGGTTACGTGATGGACAAGTCGTTGTTCTACGTGAAGGGCGGCGGCGTTCTGACCCAATTCCAGACCGATATTTTCAATCCGGCTGGCACCGTTTTGTTGGAGCAGAAGAAGTATAAATTCAGCTACGCCGTCGGCGGCGGCTGGGAATACGCCTTCGATCCGAAGTGGAGCGTCAAGGCTGAATACCTGTATCTTGGCTATGACAACGAGAGCATCAGCTCGACCGGCAACTCCGCAGGCATCCGTGGCGCGGTTACTCAGGAATTCGCGACGACGAACCTTCAGGGCATCCACACCGTCAAGGTCGGCCTAAACTACAAGTGGGATTGGTTCAGCCTGATCCGCTAAGCGCTGCTGATCTCCTGCAGATAAACGAAAACCCCGGACTTCGGTCCGGGGTTTTTGTTTAAGCGATGTGTCTCAGAGCCGATGGTCGCGCTTGAAGCGGGCAACCGTCTCATCCGCAAGTGACTTGAGGCTTGCAGCATCCAGCGGAAAATTCGCCGCAAGCCATCCGTCCTCCGCCAGCGCCAGCACATGGCCGAGCGCCGGTCCTTCCGCGATCCCTCGCGAGACGAAGTCCGCCGCCTTCAAAGGAAATGCGGGAGCCGTCCAGCGATCCGGCAGCGTCGCATGCTCGGTCCAGAGCGGCTGATCTGAACGCGGCGACCGCGCCCAGGCCAGCATGATCCGGTCGCGGTAGCGCGCCTCGCCCAGCCGATAGAGCTGCCGCCGCGCGACATCAGTGTCCATCCCGACCAGCCGCCACCAGCGATGGCCCATCGAGTCCAGACGCTTGGTTTCCGCGTTGGAGAGCCGCAGCCGTTGCGACACGCGCTTTGCATCTTCGGTCACCGCAACCGTCAGCGCGCCGAGACGCCGGATGGCGTCCGCATCCGCACCAAGCTTGCCTTCCACCGCAATCATGCGCGCGAGCGCGCCACGATAGGTCACGCCGCCTGTGAGACGCAGCAGCAGTCCCGCATCGTCCATCGCCGCCAATGCTGGCGCAGCACCGTTCGCAACAACCAGCTTGAGCATTTCGGCGCGGATGCGCTCGGCAGACAGTCCCGAAAGCCCATCCCGCCCCGCGATACAGGCGGCGTAACCGTCTGCATCCGGTTTGCCCTCGCCGTAAGCTGCATGGATGCGAAAGAACCGCAGAATGCGCAGATAATCCTCCGCGATGCGCTGCGACGCCTCGCCGATGAATCGCACGCGGCGCGCGGCGATGTCGGCCAATCCGCCGACTTCATCGTGCACCTTGCCATCGATTGAGAGCGACAGGCCGTTGATGGTGTAATCGCGGCGCATCGCGTCGCGCGTCCAGTCGCGGCCGAACGCGACCTTTGCCTTGCGACCGCAGGTCTCGACGTCCTCGCGCAATGTCGTGACTTCAAACGGCTTGCCCTCGATCACCAGCGTCACTGTGCCGTGTTCGATGCCCGTCGGAACGCTCTTGATGTGATTGAGTTTGGCGCGGCGGATCACTTCATCGGGCAACGCTGTTGTGGCGATGTCGATTTCACCGACCGGCAAATCCATCAGGGCATTGCGCACCGCGCCGCCGACGATCCGCGCTTCCTCGCCGTCGGCATTGAGCAACGCCAGCACGCGCGCGGCCGGCCCCGACGTCAGCCACGATGCATCACGCAGCGAGCGCGTGGCGATCATTTTTCAGTTCCCTGAATGAGCTTGCCGTTCTCGACATGCGCCGGAACGTAGGTTTTGCCGGGCGGCGCCCCCGAAAAGTTCGCCAGCAGCACGAAACTCAGAATCACCAGCGCCAGTGCGCCGAATGTCAGCTTGCCGATCAGGTGCATCGGCCAGGAGTTCTGATCGAGTATGCCGGAGCGCGTCGCCAGCAGATAGGCGGCATAGACCGCGAACGGGATCAGAAAAATTCCGAGTTCGGTCAGGACGGGACGGATCATAGATAAATCCGCTCATACAACGCACGCAGCATGCCGGCGGTCGCGCCCCAGATGTAGCGCTGCTCGAACGGCATCTCGTAGAACGAGCGCTGCATGCCGCGAAATTCCTTGGTGCCCATCTTGTGGTTCACCGGGTCCATCAGGAACGCCAGCGGCACCTCGAACACGTCGTCGACTTCGTCCTTGCTCACAGTCAATTCAAACCCGGGCTTCACTCGCGCCAGCACCGGCATGATGCGAAATCCAAAGCCGGTCGCATAAACATCGAGATAACCGACCGGATCGACAAAGTCGCGCTTCAGCCCGATTTCTTCATCGGCCTCGCGCAACGCTGCATCCATCGGCGATGCATCGCCGCTCTCGATCTTGCCGCCGGGAAATGAAATCTGCCCGGCATGTTCGTTGAGATGCGCCGCGCGCGTGGTGAGCAGCACGGTCGGCATCTCACGCTCGACCACGGGAATAAGAACTGCGGCGGGGCGCAGCGGCTTTTCCTTGGCGATGATCTGCAGCATGGCGTCGGTGCCGAAGTCGCCGGTCGGTGCCATCACGTTCGGATCGGTCAGACCCGGCGGAACATCGAAGCGCAGACGCGCGCGGGCGCGGCGGAAGAACTCCTGCGAATCCATGTTGAGCGGCGCGTCGAGTTTGGCGATGGCGTGATGCAAATCGCTATCGGTCACGTCACGTCCCTCGCCTGCGCGGCGTCCGCCATCGCGAAGAATTCGCCGCCCGACATCACGCCGAACATCTCGCGTCCGTCCACGGTTCGCTCCTCGCCCATTTCAACCAGATCATAATAGAGCGCACGCGTAACCTTTGCCCATAAATCCGAACGGACATGCAGATAGGGCGTGAGCCCCCCGTCGGACGCCGCCTCGAATCGCAGAC
>JAYVYQ010000011.1:0-20911 GCA_043784125.1 Afipia sp. | reverse complement strand
TTTTTTCGCGATACGACAGTATCGCTCGAAGCCTTCAAGGCGGATCAAGCCGACTGGACGATTGAATCCTCCGCCAAGAGCTGGGCGACCGCCTACGATTTCCCGGCGGTCACCGAAAAGCGGGTGGTGCTCGAGGAATTCCCGATCAACGATTCCGGCCGGATGCAGGGCTTTGCGTTCAACATCCGCCGTCCGTTGTTCGCCGATAAACGCGTGCGCCGCGCCTTCAATTATGCGTTCGACTTCGAGGAAATGAACAAGCAATTGTTCTACGGGCAATACAAGCGCGTCGGCAGCTATTTCGAGGGAACGGAGCTTGCGAGTTCAGGAATTCCGGTTGGCAAGGAATTTGAAATTCTCAAGGACGTCTACGAGGAGATTCCGCCGGAAGTGATTTCCAAGCCGTATGAAAATCCCGTCGGCGGCGATCCGGAAAAGGTGCGCGAGAATCTGCGGCAGGCGACGCGTTTGCTCAAAGAGGCGGGTTACGAGATCAAGGATCAGAAGCTCGTCGACCAGGACGGCAAGCAGGTCTCGGTCGAATTTCTGATCGACAGCCCGCCGTCCGAACGAATCGTGCTGTTCTACAAGCCGTCGCTCGCGCGCCTTGGCATCGACGTGACCGTGCGAACCGTCGATACCGCGCAGTACCAGAACCGGCTTCGCAATTTCGACTACGACATTATTACGGATGTGTGGGGGCAGTCGCTGTCGCCGGGCAACGAGCAGCGTGACTTCTGGGGAACGCAGGCGGCGGATATACCGGGGTCGCGCAACACGGTTGGAATCAAGAACCCGGTGGTCGACAAGCTGATCGACAAGATCATTTTCGCGAAAGATCGCGAGACTTTGGTTGCCGCCACCAAGGCGCTCGACCGCATTCTGCTCTGGCACTATTACGTGGTTCCGCAATTCACTTACGGATTTTCCCGTTACGCGCGCTGGGATCGCTTCGGTCACGCGCCGTTGCCGAAATATGGCCGTTCCGGCCTGCCGGCGTTGTGGTGGTTCGACAAGGACAAGGCCGACAAGATCGGAAAGCGTTCTTGACGGACGTCACGCGACGCCGCGTTCTTATTCTTGGCTCTGCAGCGCTTGCCGCCTCGCATCCACGTCTTGCGCAAGCGCAAGGCGGCGCTGAGGCAGATTCTCACGGCATGTCTGCCTTCGGCGATTTGAAATATCCTGCCGAGTTCAAAAATTTCGACTACGTCAACGTCAACGCGCCGAAGGGCGGCACGTTCTCGACGATTCCGTCCGGCCGTTCCTACAATCAGTCGTTCACGACATTCAACTCCCTGAACAGCTTCATTCTGAAAGGCGACGGCGCCGCCGGCATGGAGCAGACATTCGCATCCTTGATGGTCCGCGCCGGCGACGAGCCCGATGCGATGTATGGCCTCGTTGCGCGCACGGTAAAAATCTCATCCGACAAGCTGACTTATCGGTTCACGCTTCGCCCGGAAGCGCGTTTTCACGACGGCAGCAAGCTCACGGCGCAGGATGCGGCGTTCTCGATCAACGTTCTGAAAGAGAAGGGCCATCCGATCATCCGTCAGCAGTTGCGCGATATGTTGAAGGCTGAAGCATCCAGCGACGCGACGCTGGTCGTGACGTTCGCGGCCAAACGAGGCCGCGATGTGCCTCTTTATGTCGCGGGCCTGCCGATTTTCTCGAAGACCTATTACGCCAACCGCGCGTTCGACGAATCGACGCTCGACATTCCGCTCGGTTCCGGTCCCTACAAGGTCGGACGCCTTGAGCCGGGGCGCTACATCGAATTCGACCGCATCAAGGATTGGTGGGCGAAGGATTTACCGGTGACTCGCGGCGCATTTAACTTCGACGCGGTGCGCTACGAATTCTATCGCGATCGCGATGTGGCATTCGAAGGATTTACCGGCCGCAACTATCTCTACCGCGAGGAATTCACGGCACGCATCTGGAACACGCGATACGACTTCCCCGCCGTTAAGGACGGTCGCGTTGTACGCGAAAGGCTTCCGGACGAGACGCCGTCCGGCGCGCAGGGCTGGTTCATCAACACGCGGCGCGAACAGTTCAAGGATTCACGCGTGCGCGAAGCGCTGACGCAGGCGTTCGACTTCGAGTGGACCAACAAGACCATCATGTATGACGCGTATGCACGCACGCATTCGCCGTTTCAGAATTCCGATCTGATGGCGAACGGTCCGCCGCCGCCGGAAGAACTGGCGCTGCTCGAGCCGTTTCGCGAGCAGATGCCTGATGAAGTGTTCGGCGCTCCCTATGTGCCGCCGATTTCAGATGGATCGGGGCAGGACCGCACGCTGCTGCGTAAGGCGTCGCAATTGTTGCTGGATGCCGGGTGCCCGATTAAGGACGGCAAACGCCGCCTGCCGAATGGCAACGCATTCACCATTGAGTTTCTGAACTACGAGCCGTCGTTGCAGCCGCATCACGCGCCCTACATCAAGAATCTTGCGACGCTTGGTATCGATGCGAGCTTTCGTCTTGTTGACCCGGTGCAGTACCGTGCGCGACTCGACGATTTCGATTTCGACATGACGATCGAGCGCTTCAGCATGGCCTCAACGCCGGGCGACGCGCTGCGTACATTTTTCTCGTCGCAGGCGGCAAGCATCAAGGGCTCGCAAAATCTGGCCGGCATCGCCAGCCCTGCGCTGGATGCGCTGATCGACAAGATCATTGCGGCCGATGACCGCAATGAATTGCGAATCGCGTGCCGCGCCTTCGATCGGGTCTTTCGCGCAGGACGTTACTGGGTGCCGCAATGGTATTCGACGCGCCATAGCATTGCCTATTGGGACGTGTTCGCGCACACTTCCAACATTCCGAAATATGCGGGTGGTGTCGGTGCGCCGGAACTTTGGTGGTTCGACGAAGCGAAGGCTAAAAAACCTGAGCAGATCAAGCCCGAACAGGCAAAATGAGCCATGAGCGCATATATCGCCCGCCGTATCCTTCTGATGTTCCCCACCTTGCTGGGAATTCTGTTCGTATCGTTCGTGGTGGTGCAGTTTGCGCCCGGCGGACCGGTGGAGCGCGTTATCGCCCAATTGTCCGGAACCGATACCGGCGCAAGCTCGCGCATTTCGGGTTCATCCGGCGGCGATTTCGCGTCGCGCCCTCAAGCAGGAGCATCGGCTGACGCGGTGTCGTCGAAATATCGCGGCGCGCAGGGTCTCGATCCGGACTTCGTCAAGAGTCTTGAAAAGCAATTCGGCTTCGACAAGCCGGCGCCCGAACGTTTTCTGCTGATGGTGTGGAATTTCTCCCGCTTCGATTTCGGCAAAAGCTATTTCCGCGACGTCAGCGTGATCCAGCTCATCAAGGAGAAACTTCCGGTGTCGATGTCGCTCGGCATCTGGATGACGCTGCTGACCTATCTGATTTCGATTCCACTCGGCATCCGCAAGGCGATTAAGGATGGATCGCGTTTCGACACATGGACCTCTGCGGTCATTATCGTCGGTTTCGCGATTCCCGGCTTTCTGTTCGCGATCCTGCTCATCATCCTGTTCGCGGGGGGATCGTTCTTCGATATTTTTCCTCTGCGAGGGCTGACCTCCGACAACTGGGCGCAATTTCCCTGGTATCAGAAAGCCGCTGATTATTTCTGGCACCTGACGCTGCCGCTTATCTCGATGGCGCTCGGCGCGTTCGCGACCATGACGCTGCTGACGAAAAATTCGTTTCTCGATGAAATTCGCAAGCAATATGTCATGACCGCGCGCGCCAAGGGCTGCAGCGAATGGCAAGTGCTTTACCTGCATATCTTCCGCAACGCGATGCTGATCGTGATTGCGGGGTTTCCGAGCGCATTCATTCATGCGTTCTTTTCGGGATCGCTGTTGATCGAAACCATCTTCTCGCTCGACGGTCTTGGGCTGCTCGGGTTCGAGAGCGTGCTCAATCGCGATTACCCGGTGGTGTTCGGAACGTTGTTCATTTTCTCCCTCGTTGGCCTCGTCGTGAATTTGATTTCCGATCTGGCCTATATGTGGATCGATCCGCGAATCGATTTCGAGGCGCGCGAGGTATGACGGACACCGCGACCATTCCCGTCGAGACGACCGCGCAATCGCCGCTGGGCGAAGCCGTGCCGCCATCGCGGCGTCCGCTCGCCCCGTCACCACTCAACAGACGCCGCTGGACGAATTTCAAATCGAACCGGCGCGGCTACTGGTCGTTCTGGATTTTTGCGGCGCTGTTCTTCATTTCATTATTTGCCGAGTTGATCGCGAATGATCGCCCGTTTGCGATCAAGTTCGACGGCAAGTTTTATTTCCCGGCCTTCGTCAATTATGCGGAGACGGCGTTCGGCGGTGATTTTGAAACGTCCGCCGATTACCGCGATCCGTATTTACAGAAATTGATCGCGGCGAAGGGTGGCACCGTCGTGTGGCCACTCATTCGCTATTCCTACGACACGCATAATCTCGATTTGCCGACGCCCGCGCCGTCGAAGCCGACATGGATGCTGACCGAGGCGCAGTGCAAGTCTGTGGTCGAGAAGAAGGGTCTCAAAAGTTGCCGCGATCTTGAATACAACTGGCTTGGCACCGACGATCAGGGCCGCGACGTGGTCGCGCGCGTGATCTACGGCTTCCGCATCTCGGTGCTGTTCGGACTTGCGCTGACGATTATCTCATCGGTCATCGGCATCGCGGCGGGTGGCGTCCAAGGCTATTTGGGCGGTTGGGTCGATCTGGGTTTTCAGCGATTCATCGAAGTGTGGACGGCGATCCCATCGCTCTATCTGCTGCTGATCTTGTCGTCGGTGCTGGTGCCGGGATTCTTCGTGCTGCTGGGAATTCTGCTGCTGTTCTCATGGGTGTCGCTGGTGGGTCTCGTGCGCGCGGAATTTCTGCGCGGGCGCAATTTCGAATACATCACGGCGGCGCGTGCGCTCGGCGTCTCCAACAAGACCATCATGTTTCGCCATTTGTTGCCGAACGCCATGGTGGCAACGATGACGTTCCTGCCGTTCATCGTCTCCTCGTCGGTGATGACGCTCACCGCGCTGGATTTTCTCGGCTTCGGGCTGCCGCCCGGCTCGCCGTCGCTCGGAGAATTACTGTCGCAAGGTAAATCGAATGTGCAGGCGCCGTGGCTCGGCTTCACCGGATTCTTCTCGGTCGCGATCATGCTGTCGCTTTTGATTTTCATCGGTGAGGGCGTGCGCGACGCCTTCGATCCGCGCAAGACGTTTAGGTAAGCGGCATGGATGCCATCAACCAGCCCCTGCTCGATGTCTCCGATCTTTCGGTCGCGTTCCGGACTGCCGGCGGCGAGACGCTGGCGGTTGACAAGATTTCGTTTTCCATCAATCGCGGCGAATGCGTCGCGCTGGTGGGCGAATCCGGCTCGGGTAAATCCGTGAGCGCCCTTTCCGTGCTGAAGCTCTTGCCCTATCCGACAGCGACGCATCCGTCCGGCAGCATCCGCTTCAAGGGCCGTGAATTGCTGGACATGACCGAGAACGACATCCGCTCGATTCGCGGCAACGACATCTCGATCATCTTCCAGGAGCCGATGACGTCGCTCAATCCACTTCACACCATCGAGGCACAGATCGGTGAGGCAATTTTCCTGCACAGCGGCGTGCGCGGTGCGATGGCGCGGGCGCGAACGCTCGAACTTTTAACGCAGGTTGGAATTCCGGAACCCGAGACCCGGCTGCAAAGCTATCCGCACCAATTGTCCGGCGGGCAGCGCCAGCGCGTGATGATTGCCATGGCGCTGGCGAATGAGCCGGATTTGCTGATCGCCGACGAACCCACAACGGCGCTCGATGTCACCGTGCAGGCGCAAATCCTGAAGCTGCTTGCGGACATTCGCGCGCGGCTCGGCATGAGCATGCTGTTCATCACGCATGATCTCGGCATCGTGCGGCGTATCGCCGATGTCGTCTGCGTGATGAATAATGGCAAGATCGTCGAACAAGGTCCGGTCGAGCAGGTGTTCACGGCGGCCAAACATCCCTACACCAAGGCGCTTCTTGCGGCGGAGCCAAAACCCGATCCCGCGCCGCCGCGGCCGAACGAGCCGGTCGTAATGTCGTCGGACGATTTGAAAGTATGGTTTCCGATCAAGCGCGGATTGCTGCGTAAGACCGTCGGACACATCAAAGCGGTCGATGGCGTGAGCGTGTCGGTGCGTAAAGGTGAGACGCTTGGGGTCGTCGGTGAGTCGGGGTCCGGCAAAACGACCCTAGGCCTCGCGCTGTTGCGGCTGATTTCCTCGAACGGCCCGATCGTGTTTCTGGGCAAGGACGTTCAGGGCCTTGGCTTCAAGCAGATGCGGCCGTTCCGGCGCGATATGCAGATCGTGTTTCAGGATCCATACGGCGCGTTGAGTCCGCGTATGTCGGTCGAAGATATCGTTGCCGAAGGGCTCGGCGTGCATCAGCCGCAGCTCTCAAGAGGCGAACGGGAAGCGCGCGTCATCAAGGCGCTTGTGGAAGCCGGTCTCGACCCCGCAACGCGCTTTCGCTATCCGCACGAATTCTCCGGCGGCCAGCGCCAACGCATCAGCATCGCGCGCGCGGTCGTGCTGGAGCCGGATTTTGTGGTACTCGATGAGCCGACCAGCGCGCTCGATATGTTGCTGCAGGCGCAGATGGTCGATCTGCTGCGCCAATTGCAGCGCCGGCTCGATCTTACTTACATGTTTATCTCTCACGATCTACGCGTGGTGGCGTCGCTCGCGAGCAATCTGATCGTGATGCGTCACGGCAAGGTGGTGGAGCAGGGCGCGGCTGCGGACTTGTTCAAGAATCCTAAAACGGATTACACGCGGGCCTTGTTTGCGGCCGCTTTCAATATCGAAGCCGCACCTCTGCCTGCAACGGACGCGTAATCAACCCAGCCGCTTGACGGACGTTACGTCGCTGCCAGCCGCCTTGATGCGCGCGATGGCGCCACGCGTATCTTCAATCGCGGTCGCCATGTGGTGCGCGTTGGCGTGAACGATAGTGCTGTTGTCACGCGCAATCGCCACATGACCTTTCCAGAAAATCAGATCGCCGCGCTGAAGGTTGTCCCACTGCGCGGAAGCAAGTGAAGTGCCTAGGGCGGCTTCCTGCATGTCGCTGTCGCGCGGCGCGCGAACGCCTGTCGCTTCGAGCGACACCTGCACCAGCCCCGAACAGTCGATTCCGAGATTTGATTTTCCGCCCCAGAGATACGGCGTACCGACGAACCTTTCGGCGACCGCGACGAAATCGCGCTCATAAGTATTAAGCGCCGCGACATGCTGCGACGGAAGATAGTGCCGCTGACTGGTGACGGCAAAGACACCATCGGTTTTGACGATCTCGACCTGCGCGCCGAGCGGAACGCTCTCGACCGGCGGCAGCTTGATCGACGGTCCCGGAAACGCGAATGTCCGTAGCGCCGTGATTTTATGCGTCGGCTTGCCGCGCGGCGAAATGAGCGCTGCATCCGGCAGCCATCCCACATAACCATCGGACTGAAGCTGCCCCCACGCCCAGCCTTCGCCGTCACGATCGTAAATCGTCACGCGCTCGCCTTTGAGCGCCTCGGTTTGCAGCGGCGCGTCGTGCGACGGCGCGCTGCGAATCGGCGCGATCGGATCGAACACCTCATACTCAACGCCTTCGACAAAGCTTGCAGCCTTTACCTTGCCTTCGAGATGTTTGGCCGTGAGATCGGGCCGCGCCGGCGTGACTCTTGGATCAAGAATTGGATCAGCCATAACGCGCGCTCAGGAGTTTGTAGATCGCGCGCGCCGCCTGGCACTCGCCGCCCTCTGGCCGCGCGGGCTTGGCGGTCGGCGTCCAGCCGTAAATATCGACATGCAGCCAGGATTTTGCATGTTCGACAAAGCGCTGAAGAAACAACGCGCAGGTAATGGAGCCAGCGAATGCGCCGGACGGCGCGTTATTCAGATTGGCGGTTTTCGACTCCAGCCACGAATCATACGGCGGCCATAGCGGCATGCGCCATAGCGGATCGTTTTCGCCGCGCGCACAACGCTCGACTTTGGTGGCGAGCTTATCGTCATTGGTGTAGAATGGTGGGAGGTCTGGACCGAGTGCGACACGCGCAGCACCCGTCAGCGTGCCGAGATCGACCAGCAGGTCTGGCTTTTCCTCGTCGGCGAGTGCCAGCGCGTCCGCCAGCACGAGCCGCCCTTCGGCGTCGGTGTTGCCGATCTCAACTGTGAAACCCTTGCGCGACGGAAAAATATCGAGAGGCCGAAACGCATTGCCGGCGACCGAATTCTCGACGGTAGGAATCAGCACGCGCAGCCGCACTTTCAGCTTCGCGTCCATCACCATATGGGCGAGCGCCAGCACATTGGCCGCACCACCCATGTCCTTCTTCATGATGAGCATGCCGCTCGACGGTTTCAGATCAAGGCCGCCGGTATCGAAGCAGACACCCTTGCCGACCAGCGTTACTTTCGGATGAGTCTGGTTGCCCCATGTGAAATCAATTAGTCGCGGCGCGCGGGTCGAGGCGCGGCCCACCGCGTGAATCAGTGGAAAATTCTGCGCGAGAAGATCATCGCCGGTGATGCAGGAATGTTTCGCGCCGAATTTGTCGGCCAGCGCTTTTGCGGCGTCGGCGAGTTCGTCCGGTCCCATGTCGTTGGCGGGCGTGTTGATGAGATCGCGCGCCATCGTCGCGGCCTCGGCCATGCGGGTGATCTCGCGCATATCGACGCCGTCCGGCGGCACCAGCTGCGCGCCGCTCAATTCGTTCTTGCGATAGCGGCTGAATTTGTAACTCCCCAGCGTGAAAGCCAGTGTTGCAAGTCGCGTATCGTGCGGCGCATTCGCGAATCGATAAATTCCCGCTGGCAACAGACCCGGCAATTGCCCCGGCCGAAACAGGTCATGCCATTCCGCTGCGGCGTCCTCAATGCCGAACAGAACGTGCGTCAGCGCACCCGTGCCATCCGGCAGCCCCAGATACTGACCGGGCTTGCCGGTGAACGCGTTCGCCTTGGCGAATTGCTGCGCGGTCGCCGGTAAAGCCGCCAGCACGGACTCCAGGGTGGATTTGGTCACGAATGTGATCGGGATGGCGTCGGTCGCGGTTGCGAAGGCGGGATGCATGGCGTTCTCAATAAAGGAGGCGGATACGGCATCATAGCAGCAGGCCGCAGGCGATCCCGGCAATTAACCAGTCATTAGGGTTAACGGTCTATTACGAAGAGTATCCGGCTTCGCCAACCGCCTTGCGAGTCCAAGTGCCATGCGTATTTCGCGCGCTTTCAACCGCCATCTCGGATCCGCCGCCATTGCGGCGATTTTGGCCGTGGGTCTCGGCGGCTGCCAGACCGCGCAATTGCCGGACATCACCGGGTCGGTGAATGCGCGGGCTGACGCCGGTCCCAGCCGCCTCACACCGACTGAAATCGAAGCCCTTGGCGAACGTTATCGCGCCAATCCGAAGAACGCCGACGTCGCCCTACAATACGGCACGTCGCTGCGCCTCAACGGTCAACGCCAGCAGGCTGTCGCGGTCCTCGAACAGGCCACCATCGTCAATGCGGGCAATCGCGCCTTGCTGGCCGCCTATGGGCGCGCGCTGGCGGACAACGGAAATTATCAGCAGGCCTTCGACACACTGACCAAGGAGCACACGCCGGCCAACCCGGACTGGCGCATTCTGTCGGTGCAGGGAACCGTGCTGGACAAGATGGGCAAGCATGACGAGGCGCGGCGCTATTACGCCAGCGCGTTGAAGATCGTGCCCGATGAGCCTTCGGTGCTGTCGAACCTCGGAATGTCCTACGTGCTGTCTAAAGATCTGCCCAAGGCAGAGTCCACCCTTCGCATGGCGCTCGAGCAGGGCAACGCAGACGCCCGCGTGCGGCAGAATCTCGGTCTCGCCATCGGCCTGCAAGGCCGCTTCGCAGAGGCTGAGACGATTGTGAGAGCCGACCTTCCGGCCGACGAGGCGGAAGCCAATGTTGCTTATCTCAAGCAGATGTTGAGCCACGGTGAAGGATCGAAGCGCGGTCCGCGCACGTCATCGGCTTCGACGTCAAACGCATCCTGAAGCGCCGCAAGACGGCACCGCAAGCCTTCATCACCAAGTGTCAGTTCATATAGGCTGAGACCTTGATGCCGGTCGGCCCGAGAATGACCACGAACAGCACCGGCAGGAAGAACACGATCATCGGCACCGTCAGCTTTGGCGGCAGCGCTGCGGCCTTCTTCTCGGCTTCGTTCATGCGCATGTCGCGATTTTCCTGCGCCATCACGCGAAGAGTCTGACCGAGCGGCGTGCCGTAGCGCTCGGACTGCTGAAGCGCGAGACAAACCGACTTCACGCCTTCGAGGCCGGTTCGCTTGGCGAGATTTTCGTAGGCGGTCTTGCGGTCCTGCAGATAGGACAATTCGGCGGTGGTCAGCGTGAATTCCTCGGCCAGCGGGATCGACTGCGATCCGATCTCCTGACTAACCTTGCGGAACGCCGCCTCGATCGACATGCCGGATTCGATACAGATCAGCAGCAGATCGAGCGCGTCGGGAAAAGCACGCCGGATCGACAGCTGGCGCTTCGAGATCGCATTCTTCAGGAACAGCATCGGAGCCTGCATGCCGGCCCAAGTCGCGCCGACGCACATGCCGGCCTTCATCATGGCGGTCTGCTCCATGTGCGAGATGAAAAACACGTAGACCACGGCGCCAATGAAGAACACGATCGGCATGACGAGGCGGAACAGCAGGAACGTCATGTAAGGAGCCTGGCCGCGGTAGCCGGCCATCACCAGCTTGTCGCGGGCTTCTTCCTGCGCCAGCCATTTGGTGAGATTGAAGTCGTCGACGATCTTCTGAACGAACTGCTTGGGCGACTGGCGAAGCGAAACCTTCTCGGTGCGGTTCATGCGGTCGCGCTCACGTGCCCGCATTCGCTCGCGTTCGCTGGCGACGGCCTTCATACGCTTTTGCAGGCCTTCGCCGGCAAACATCGGCGATATCAGCGTGTAGGCGGCAGTGCTTGCGGCAATCGCCGCAAACAGCATCGTCATGAAGCGGACATCGTGGAATTTTGCGATGAGAAGATCGAGCATGGTGCCTCGTCAAAAGTCGAAGTTGATCATCTTCTTCATCACGAAGATGCCGGTGGACATCCACACGACGCAGCCCGCGAGCATCAGGCGTCCCGTCGGATGGGTCCACAGCAATGAGATGTATTCGGGCGTCATGATGTAGACCATGATCATCACGATGGGCGGCAGAGCGCCGATGATCGCTGCTGAGGCTTTTGCTTCCATCGACATCGCCTGAATCTTCGCCGCCATCTTGCGGCGGTCGCGCAGCACCTTCGACAGATTGCCGAGCGCTTCTGAAAGGTTGCCGCCGGACTTGGTCTGAATCGCGATCACGATTCCAAAGAAGTTTGCTTCCGGCAACGGCATGCGTTCATAAAGCCGCTGGCAGGCCTCGCCGAGCGGCATGCCGATGGATTGGGTCTCGATGATCGCGTTGAACTCGCCACGCAGCGGCTCTGGCGTATCGGCGGCCACGACCTTGATCGAATCGAACAGCGGCAGACCCGCCTTGATGCCGCGCACGATGATGTCGACGGCGTCCGGCAATGCGTTCAGGAATTTCGCCTCGCGGCGTTTTTTGAGAAAATTCAGCACCCAGCGCGGCAGACCGAAGCCGGCCGCAACGCCGAAGCCGGCGGCGGGCAGAAATCCTGCGCCCATGAAGAACGATCCGCCAAATGCGAGTGCACCGAGTAAGCCGGATGCAATGAAGAATTGCTGTTTGGTCCAGCTCATCCCCGACTGCGCCAAGCGCAGCTGCAGCGAAACCTTCTGCGCGCGCTTGTGACGCTCCTCCACTTCCTTCAGCGAATCTTCGACCTGCGACCGCTTCGAGCGCTGCACGCGATCTTCGCGGCGGACGCTTGGCGCAGTGCGCGCCATGGACGCGCGGCGTTGCTCGGCTTTCCGTTCGCCGGACAGCAATGGATAGAGAAATACCCAAGCCAGCCCGCCGATAGTGACGGCGGACAAGAAAGCCAATGCCAGCGGTTGCATGTTCATTGGCGCTATTCCTTGATGCCGGGAATTTCGGCGGCGTCGAGCGCAGCGGCGAGGCGTTTTTCTTCGCCGTAGTAACGTGCGCGCTCCCAGAAGCGCGGGCGCCCGATCCCGGTCGAGCGGTGGCGTCCGGTGAGGTTGCCGTTGAGGTCTTCGCCGGTGATGTCGTAGAGAAAAAGATCTTGTGTGATGATGGTGTCGCCTTCCATACCCATCACTTCGGTGATGTGGGTGATGCGGCGCGAACCGTCGCGCAGGCGCGCGGCCTGAACAACGATATCGATCGAGGCGCAGATCATCTCGCGAATGGTGCGCGAGGGAAGCGAGAAGCCGCCCATGGTAATCATCGATTCGGCGCGTGACAGCGCCTCGCGCGGATTGTTGGCGTGCAGCGTTCCCATCGAACCGTCATGGCCGGTATTCATTGCCTGCAACAGATCGAACGCTTCGGGTCCACGGACTTCGCCAACGATGATGCGTTCAGGCCGCATACGCAGGCAGTTGCGAACGAGATCGCGCATCGTGATCTGGCCTTCGCCTTCGATGTTCGGCGGCCGGGTTTCCAGACGCACTACATGCGGCTGTTGCAACTGCAATTCGGCGGCGTCTTCGCAGGTGATGATGCGCTCGTCGTCGTCGATATAGTTGGTCAGGCAGTTCAGCAGCGTGGTTTTACCGGAGCCGGTGCCGCCGGAGATCAGCACGTTGGCGCGGCAGCGGCCGATGATCTGCAGAATCTGTGCGCCTTCCGGCGAGATCGCGCCGAACTTCACCAGCTGATCGAGCGTCAGCTTGTCCTTCTTGAACTTACGAATAGTGAGCGCGGGGCCGTCGATGGCCAGCGGCGCCACGATTGCGTTGACCCGCGAGCCGTCGGCGAGACGAGCGTCGCAGATCGGTGAGGATTCATCGACGCGGCGGCCGACCTGGCTGACGATGCGCTGGCAGATGTTGAGCAGCTGCTGGTTGTCGCGAAAGCGAATTCCGGTGCGTTGAATCTTGCCCGCGACTTCAATGTATACCGTGCCGGCACCATTCACCATGATGTCGGAGATGTCGTCGCGCGACAGCAGCGGTTCCAGCGGGCCGTAACCGAGAACGTCGTTACAGATGTCGTCGAGCAGTTCTTCCTGCTCGGCAATCGACATCACGATATTCTTGATCGCGATGATCTCGTTGACGATGTCGCGAATTTCCTCGCGCGCCGATTCGACGTCCAGCTTGGACAACTGAGCGAGATCGATGGCTTCGATCAGTGCGCCGAAAATCGTCGCCTTGACCTGATAGTAGGAATCCGAACGGCGCTCGGTGGTGTGCGCCGGGGTCGGCGTCTTGCCGGGTGAAATGGAGGGCGAAGCCACCGTAGGTGCCGCTTCCGGCGCGGCCGGGCGCGCAGCGGGCCCCGATTGCTGCACAGGTGCAGGCCCCGCGGGGTTTGGCGCCCTGACGTCGACTTCTGATCCGCTACGCTTACCGAACACGACGATACCCCACGCGAAAGACTATTTGGCCCGCAATTTATTGAGCAAAGGCGCAAGAAAACTATTGCGCGGCTTTTTGGCTTCGCCGCGTCCTGTCAGCCGCTGCGCGATCTGCAGGAACATTTCCGACGTGCGATGGCTGGCGGAAATTTCCGCGATCATCTGGCCGTTATTGGCGGCCGAACCGAAAATCTGCGGCTCGAAGGGAATGCTCACGATTGGCTGGCTCTCGATCGCTTTCGCAAATTCGCTGGTGTTGATTTCGGGCCGCTTCGGCACCCCGACTTTGTTCAAGCAGTAAAGCGGCGGACGGTCGTTGGGCCGCGACACCTTGAGCATGTCGAACATGTTCTTGGTGTTGCGCAGGTTTGCCAGATCGGGCTCGGCCACGATCAGAATGTCGTCGGCGCCGATCAGCGCGCGCTTGGTCCAGCCAGACCATTGGTGCGGCACGTCGAGCACGATGCAGGGCATGGTGGTGCGCAGCGTATCAAAAATTGAGTCGAATGCTTCCGCGCCGAAATCGTAGACGCGGTCGAGCGTCGCAGGTGCTGCGAGCAGGCTGAGGTGATCGGTGCATTTCGACAGCAGCCGGTCGATAAACGCAGTATCGACGCGGTCCGGCGAGAACACCGCGTCCGCGATGCCCTGTGGCGGATCCTGATTATAGTCGAGGCCTGCGGTGCCGAAGGCGAGATCGAGATCGGCAACGACCGAATCGAGCGCGAGATCGCGCGCAGTCGCCCAGGCGACGTTATGTGCGATGGTAGATGCACCGACGCCACCCTTGGCGCCGACAATGGCGATGATGCGTCCGACCACCTTGGCTTCCGGCACAGAAAACAAGCCGCAGATCGCGCGCACCACGTCCAGTGGTTTGACAGGTGCGATGACATAGTCGCTGACGCCGCGGCGGACCAGTTCACGGTATAGCAGCACGTCATTGACGCGGCCGATCACGATGACACGGGTGCCCGCGTCGCAAACGCCTGCGAGATCGTCAAGGCCGGCGAGGATATCCACGCGGCCTTCGGTTTCCAGAATGATGACGTTGGGGGTCGGTGCGGTGCGATAGGCTTCGATGGCTGCCGCGATGCCGCCCATCTGAATCTTGAGATGCGCCTTGTCCAGCCGCCGGTCTTCACCGGCAGCCTGAACTGCCGCTGCAGTCTCGACCGTTTCGCAAAACGCCTGCACGGATACGCGCGGCGCGGGTGCGATGTGATCGTCTGGGGACGTTGACGGCTGGTCTTCCTGACCTTGACGCTGCTCGTAACTAATCATTTGCCCACATCGCTGATTTTGGCCTTGTCGGACTCAGGATACGTCGTCGCCGTCGTCGTTCCTTTGCGATACTTTTCGAACGCAGCATTACGCCGCATGGTGTAGGCTGGCGTTTCCGCGCGTGGCTGCACGAGGTCTGCGGGATTGTCGACCATCGCTGCGAGATTGCGCTGCGTCGAACAGCCCAGATTATGGTACTGGTTATTCTCAAGGTATCCCTTGTTGTTCACCGACGGGCCGAGGTCTTCCGGCCACAACCCGCACGGTCCGGCGTCCGCAATGATGCGCGGATAGTTCACCCGAATGGTTGCGAACAGCCGTGGATCGCTTGGCTGATAGCTGCGTGTCTTGATGCCCCGCGGCGGCACGCCTGCGGCGTTGAGAATGGCCTGGATTTCGCGCAATGAATCCGCCGCGACGCGCGCATTCGGTGTTTTGACCGGCATATCGATCACGATGCCGCCGGTGCCTTCGCGCAGCCATGCCTGTGCAAGACCCATGATGTCGGCGCGCTGTGATGCAGTAAGACCGCCACGCGCGGTGCCGACGAAGATTTCCGTCGTGCGATTGGCTTCCTGAATCACGATGGGATGACGCTGGCGGTAATCGGTGTTGACGCTGCCGGTCACGATCGTGTCGCTGGTTGTCTGGCACGCGCTCAGCGCGACCGACGCCCCGATGAGGGCAGCAGCAACACACATGTTGTGGGCGAGATTGGGTGCGCGCTTGGTCATTGTAATCGTCCTCGTCCCATCTCAGTCCGTGATGAAGCCGTATTTGCCGTTGTAGGTTTTGTCCGGGCCGCGGCCTGGAACGCCGTAGATGCGATTGATGCTGCCGAGCAAATCAGCCTGTGGATCGGATGAGGCAGCGAAGCCGTCGTCGGGACGTGACAGGTCCTTCTGTGCGACGGCGCGAACCACATAAGGCGTCACCAGAACCATCAACTCGCTCTGGCGGTTGACGAAGTCGCGGCTGCGGAACAGCGTGCCGAGAACCGGCAACTGTGCGAGGCCGGGAACGCCGTTGATCGCCTGCTTGGTCTGTTCCTGAATGAGGCCCGCCATCGCCATCGAACCGCCCGAGGGAATTTCAAGCGTGGTCTCGGCGCGGCGGGTCTTGATCGAGGGAACCGTCAGGGAGTTGCCCTGCGCTTGCGTCAGCGTGATGGAGTTGTCGTTCGAGAGTTCGGACACTTCGGTCATCACGCGCAGGCTGATGCGGCCTTCGGTCAGCACGACCGGCGTGAAGTTGAGTGAAATGCCGAACTTCTTGAAGCTGATTTGCGTCGTACAAACATGCGTGACCGGATCGCAGGAATACCCCGCAGGCACTGGGAATTCGCCGCCGGCGATGAAAGTCGCCGACTCGCCCGATATAGCGGTCAGGTTCGGTTCGGCCAGCGTGCGGACCACACCGGCGCTTTCCATCGCGCGCAGCGTCGCGGTTACCGATTTAAATTGACCCAGCGTGCCGTTGGGCAAACTGCCGTCGGACACAAGCTGCCGGCCATAGGCGGTGAACGGATTGGTGTTGTTGAAATTCACCACGGCTGTACCGTAATTCATGCTGGCGCTGAGATCGACGCCAAGTTGCTTGACGATATCGCGTTGAACTTCGGCGACCGTCACTTTCAGCATGACCTGATCGCGGCCGCGAACTGTGATGCTGTTCACAACCTTGTCGGCACCGCCGGCGAGACGAGAAGCGAGGTCCTGCGCCTGCTGGGCTTCCAGTGCGTTGGATACCGATCCGGAGAGCATGACGCCATCGCCGACACCTTCGATCTGGATATCGGCGTTTGGCATTGCCTGCTTGAGTGCTGCGCGCACGCCATTGAGATCGCGCGTGACTGCGATGTCGTAAGCTGCGATCTGCTGGCCTGCGGAATCGAAAAAGATAATGTTGGTCTGGCCGACGGCGGCGCCGATGATATAGGCGCGCTGTGCAGAACGAACGACCGCATTGGCAATTTTCGGATCGGCAACGAGCACATCCTTGATGTCACGCGGAAGATCGATCACCACCGACTTGCCGATGCCGAGCGGAAGAAACCGTGCATTCATTGCGTTGCCGGGAGCGGCCGCTGCGACAGTGGCGCGGTAATCGCTTGCGGTTACGTTTGTCAGCGCCGGGTTGAGGGCGAGCGCGGACATGGCCGTAAACGACAGGGCGCGGACCGCATAGGTCCGCATCGATGTCTTCTGTCGCTCTCGCTTCATTTACGCGCCCTCTTAATCACTTTTGTGTCGTCGTTGTCGTTGAAACGCCGTAACGGACGATATTGACGCTGTCACGCTTGCCGCCGCTGGTGTCGTCGGATTTTGCTTCGACCTTGTTCGCATCGACGAGGCTGCGCAGCGCGAGCGACAGTGTGCCGCTCTGGCGCGATCGCGCGAGCTGCTCGGCCTGTTCGGGTTTGAGTTCGAGCGTCGCGGTCTTGCCGACCACGACCTTCTGTCCGTTCTTCTCTTCGACGGTCTGGTCGATGGCGAGAACGCGGATGTTCTGCAGAATGATTTCTGCGTTGACGACGTCGTTTGTGCCCGATTTATCGGAGTTTTTCTCACGCTTGGTGAGAATCACATCGACCTTGTCGTTGGGCAGAATGAATCCGCCGGCACCCGTCTCGGGAGAAATTTCGGTCGATACCGCGCGCATGCCGGTCGGCAGGATCGCAGCCATGAAGCCGGAGCCCGTGCCCTTTACCAATTTCGTTTCGCGAATGGGTTCGCCGGCAAGGAAAGGAGATCGCGCGATCGATCCGCCGAGCTGGGCTTGCGCGTCGCTACGGTCGGGGCGGCGAATGAAATTCGAGCTGGCGGTTGCGGATGGCCAGGATTGCCATTGCATATCGTCCGCCGTCACGGTCTGACCCATCGCGATATCGCCACGCGCAACGAGAACGTCGGTGGTCTCAATCTGCTGAACGGGAGCTGCGGCGGTCGGAACAGGCTTGGGATCGGAGCCGCTCGCAAGATACGCGGCAACGCCCCCGGCACCGACAGCAATGGTGAGGACCACAATCCGGGCGGTATTCATACGCTTCACTTTCCACATCACGCCGCGACGGACCCGTCGCTGTGGTGGGATTTGACCAGCTAAACGTCAAAGCATGGTTAATGAGGCGTATCTAAATCGCGTTAATGAGAAGTTTCATCAACACGTTCACTGACCGACGAAGCGCGTGAGGTCGACGGCCTTCATCCATCCGGTTTCCGGGTAGATCATCAGTGCCCCGATGGCGAGCGCGATGCCGTAGGGGATTCCGCTGTCCTTGGCGTGCAGCCGCAGCAGCCAATCCTGAGAACGGAACGCATAAGGCACCGGCCATTGCCGGAACTGAAGCAATAGCAATGTCAGCACGCCTCCGAACAGCGACGCATAGACCAGATAGTCGGTGAGATAAGCGAAACCGAACCAAAGCCCGGCGGAAGCGGCGATTTTGGCATCGCCCCCGCCAATCCATCCGAATGCGAAACAACCAAAGGCGATCGCCAGCACGAGAAGCCCGGCACCCACATGATTTGCGATCTCAGCCATGGGCATCCCGCTCAAGATCGCGAGCGCAAAGAACGACGCCACAAGGATCAGAGACACGCGGTTCGAGATGGTCATGGTGAGCAGATCGCTGGCCGCGGCGAACGCGATCAGGGCCGGGAATATAAAGAGGCGAGCGAGATCGAGGATCATGGCGCTGAAATTAGCCGCCAGAAGTGAACAATGGTGAAACGTGTCTCACCAGATGCTGGCGATCCGGAACAAAATTGCCGCCGATGCGAGGATCAGTGCCACACAGACAATGCGCAAAGAGTCGCTGACGAGAGGGATTTCCTGCAATCTTGCAGATCTATCGGATACGGGTTTGCGCATAAGTCACTCAACACAGGGCTGTCACAGGGAATTGCAGAAACAAAAAAAGGCTTCGGGGGAACCGAAGCCTTTTATTCGTTCGAGGAACGCCGTCGCTTACTTGAGCGAGGTGTTGATCGAGGTGAACTTCGAACCGAGGTTCGTGCCGAGGCCGTTCACTGCAGCGATGATCGCGAGAGAAATGCCGGCTGCGATGAGGCCGTATTCGATTGCGGTAGCGCCGGATTCGTCCTTGACGAAACGAGCAAAAAGCTTGGTCATCGGTAACTCCATATGTAACACGTGGCTGTCGAACTTATGGTCTTGGCGGTGTTGAAGCACCGTAACCATGGCGCCAACCTAGTTCCGAGGAATTGCGGCGCAGTTAATTCGATTGCGGAAACACCCCGGTATCCGGCTGTTCTTGCTCACGGTAAACGTCGCTTTAACGGTATCGGTACAATTCGCGAATATGTTGCACGCGCAATTGCATACCCGCGCTTCTTGCGCGCATTGAGGAAATTCATCCGGTCTTAAGCATGCGGGACTAACTGTAAACTCCTTATATGGAGTCTCGCATGACCAATAATCTGCCGCTCGAAGTCGTTCATATGTTTGGCGAAACGATCCTTAAGATCGTGCCGGTAACATTTGCGCTCGCGGTGATTTTCTCGGTGCTGTCGTATTTCTGGGCCTGCAACCCGGGTAATCCATGGTGGCGCAAGAAAGAGCTTGCGACCGATATTTGCTACTGGTTCTTCGTGCCTTTGATTACCCGCGTGGTGCGGATCGGCCTGCTGGTGCTCGCTGCCTCAGTCTTTTTCGGCATCAAGGACGCCGACGATTTGATTGCGTTTTACGACAACGGCCACGGCCCGCTTGCGACCCTGCCATTATGGGTGCAGGGGCTGATGTTCCTGATTGTGTCGGATTTCCTGCTCTATTGGACGCACCGCATGTTTCATGGCGGAGGCTTCTGGAAATATCACGCGGTTCATCATTCATCCGAAGAGATCGAGTGGATTTCTGCGGCGCGCTTTCATCCGGTCAATCTTTTCCTCGGCACGGTGGCGGTTGATGTCCTGCTTCTTGTTGCAGGTATCTCGCCCAACGTGATGCTGTGGGTCGGCCCTTTCACGATCTTCCACTCGGCCTTCGTCCACGCCAATCTCAATTGGACGCTCGGTCCGTTCAAATACGTCATTGCCACGCCGGTTTTCCACCGTTGGCACCACACCTCATTGGAAGAGGGTGGCAACACCAATTTCGCCGGCACCTTCCCGGTATGGGACATCCTGTTCGGCACATTCCGGATGCCTGCGGGCGTGTTGCCGGAGAACTACGGCGTCGACGATCTGGAATTTCCCGAAGGCATCACTGGCCAATTGGCGTATCCGTTCCGGCAATAAAGTGCGACGCGGGCATCGATCGCCCGTTTGCATTTGATTCATCAATTAACGTCACATTTGCCATGTAGAATTTGAAGACGGGCGCCGGCTCCGCTGCGTATCGCTTTTGCCGGCTAGTAACGTCCCGGAGTAGAGTATGTCGGTTCAAACCCATCGTCGCGTCGGCGGATACGCCGCGCTTCCATTCCTCGTCATTGGCGTTCTGCTGAGTCCGTTAGCCGCGATTGCCGCGAGCGATACGGAGTCGGTTGCGGTCGTTGTCGATCAGGCGCGGGTCATCAAGCTGCCGGAGCGCGTCGCGACGATCGTGGTCGGAAACCCTTTGATTGCAGACGTTACTTTGCAGCCGGGCGGAATGGTTGTCGTAACCGGGAAGGGTTACGGCTCGACCAATATGATCGCCATGGATCGTACCGGCGCCGTGCTTGCCGACCGCTCAATCCAGGTTGAAGGCCCGACCGACAAGCTGGTCACGGTGTTTCGCGGCGTCGATCGCGAATCCTATAGCTGCACGCCGGTTTGTCAGCGTCGCGTGACGCTCGGCGATGGCTCAGAGTATTTCAATAAGGTCTTGGGCCAGACCGGCAACCTCAACGGCGCGGCGGGCGGCTCTGCTGGCGCAAAGCCATAAGGCGCCGGCGATCAATTCTGGTTAACAACCGGTTAACGCCGCGGCTTATGTTGTCGTGATCGGGCGCAAGCATTCAACAATCAATGTCGGTTAGTCTCACCGGTAGCTATTTAGTGCCTGCTTGGCGTGCTAATTGGTGGAAATGATTTGTTTTTTCACACTTCTTACAGGAGCAAGGATTTCAGCATCCAATCGCTGGCGTATTTCCTGTTAGG
>JAYVYQ010000010.1:0-2789 GCA_043784125.1 Afipia sp. | reverse complement strand
TTGGGATAGGCTTGCTCGATCTGCTCGGGCTCCGCGCCCATGCATCCGGTGACAATCACCTTCCCATTCTGCGCCATAGCCTCGCCAATGGCGCCGAGCGACTCCTGCTTGGCGCTGTCGAGGAAGCCGCAGGTGTTGACGATGACGAGATCGGCGCCGTCATGCTTGCGCGCCAGCTCATAGCCTTCCGCGCGCAGCCGCGTGATGATGCGCTCGGAATCCACCAAGGCCTTGGGGCATCCGAGCGACACGAAACTGACTTTCGGGGCTGCGCCCTGATTCATATTCTCATTGTCCATTAGGAGAGGCTGGAGCTAGCGCCGATACGCCGCAAATACAAGGCTTTAAGCCGTGCGCCTTGGCGTGTTAGGGGTGTGGTGCCGGAATGTGAGTAATGAATGGCTGCGGATTCGTCGTTCAAGATCGTCATCGTCGACGAAAGCCCCATCCGTGCCGCAATCCTCAATGAGGGCTTGCGAGACGCCGGCTTTACCAGCGTCGAACATATCAGCGAGATGCATAATCTGCTGGCGCGGATCTACGCGATGGATCCGGACGTCATCCTGATCGACCTCGAAAACCCCAGCCGCGACGTTCTCGAACAAATGTTTCAGGTCAGCCGCGCCGTGCGGCGGCCGATTGCGATGTTCGTCGATCAGAGCGACGCCGCCTCGATTCAGGAATCCGTAGAGGCCGGCGTGTCGGCCTACATCGTGGACGGTCTCAAAAAAGAGCGTATCAAGCCGATCCTCGATCTTTGTATCTCGCGCTTCAATGCCTTCGCGAAATTGCAGGATGAACTCGACCGCACCAAATCGGCGCTAGAGGATCGCAAGGTTCTGGATCGCGCCAAAGGCTTGCTGATGAAAATGAAATCTCTGACCGAGGAAGAGGCTTACGTTTTGATCCGGTCCACGGCCATGCGCGAAAAGAAGAAGATCGGCGAAATTGCGCAATCGATTGTCACTGCGGCGGAGTTGCTGAAATGACCGATAAACCGCTTCGTATCGGGTTTATCCCGCTGGTGGATGCCTCCGCGCTCATTGTCGCCGTCGACAAGGGTTTTACGGCAGCCGAAGGCCTCGATGTCACGCTGGTGCGCGAAGTGTCGTGGTCGAATGTGCGCGACAAGCTGAACATTGGATTGTTCGACGCCGCGCATCTGCTGGCACCCGTTGCGATCGCGTCCAGTCTTGGTCTCGCGCAAGTCAAAGTGCCGATCATCGCTCCTTTCAATCTCGGATTGAACGGCAATGCGATTACCGTCTCGTCGGCATTGCATGCCGCGATCATGGGTGAGATCGACGGCGATCCTGTCGATCCCATGGCGACCGCCAAGGCGCTCGCGCGTGTCGTGGCGGCACGGCGCAAGGCGGGAAAAGACCCGCTGACATTCGGCATGACGTTTCCGTTCTCGACGCATAATTATCAATTGCGGTTCTGGATGGCTGCCGGCGGTGTCGACCCCGATGAGGATGTGCGGCTGGTGGTGCTGCCGCCGCCTTTCATGGTGGACAGTCTCGCCAACGGCCATGTCGATGCGTTCTGCGTCGGCGCGCCATGGAATTCCGTCGCAGTCGATCTCGGTGTCGGACATATCCTGCATTTCGTCTCGGATATTCTGGCGCGCGCCGCCGAAAAAGTTTTGGCTATCCGCGAGCATTGGTCGCGCGAAAATCCGCTCATCCTCGTAAAACTCACGCGCGCGCACGGACGTGCGGCGGACTTCATTGAAGACCCGGCCAATCGCGATGAGGTCTCAAGGATACTTGCAAAGCCCGAGCGCATCGGCGTCGATGCCAAAGTGATCCGCCGGACACTCGATGGCCGTCTGAAAATCTCGCCAGACGGCACGGTGCGGACAAGCGAACGCTATTTGCTGGTCGGACGCGACGGTGCGGCACGGCCCGATCCGGTACAGGCCGCATGGCTCTACGCCCAGATGGTGCGATGGGGGCAGGCGACCTATTCGGCCGAGGGTTTGACGATCGCAAAGAGTGTGTTCCGGCCGGACCTTTACGATGCCGCGCTTGGTCAGCCCGCTAGGCCGGCGCATACTGTTGCAGATGGCGTTGGAGCTTTCGCTGGTCCTCCATTTAACGCGGACGACATTGCGGCCCATCTTGCATCTGTCGCCATCAAACGCGGGCCGCGCTAGACCAGCTCTCTATTTGCCTAATTATTAACCGCCGCCTATTTGGCGTGCATTTGCCGTTTGAAGAGGCTTCCGCATGCCTCCGGGCGCGTGAGCAAGCACGTCTAATACACTGTAAATGGCGCTGATTTCGCACCGCAGCAATCTGGCACGATCCTTGAATAACTGGCTGCAGGCCGACGTCGGCCACGGTCCCACGATGGACCAAGCAGCAAAGCCGCTGTCCCGGAGAACACGCATCTGCGCGTGGCACGGGGGCGGCTTTTGCTTTTGGCGAACGAGGGAACGAGCGAGGCGAAGCGGGCAGTCAAACGGGATCACGGACGAAAGGACGACACACGATGACCAAGACCACCAAAGAGACCATCACAAGTCGCACGATGGATCGCCGCACGTTGCTCAAGGCCGGTGCGGGTACGGCAGCGCTGCTTGCAGCAGCTCGCATCAATTTTCCCGGAGGCGCGTTCGCGCAGGCCGCTGGCCCCGAAGTGACGGCAGCGAAGCTCGGCTTTATTGCGCTGACCGACGCATCGCCTCTGTTTGTCGCCAAGGAGAAAGGCATCTTCGCCAAATACGGCATGCCGGACGTCAGCGTTGAGAAGCAGGCGTCGTGGGGCACCACGCGCGACAACCT
>JAYVYQ010000009.1:0-19697 GCA_043784125.1 Afipia sp. | reverse complement strand
CGGTCGCCCTTGGCCTCGCGGCACAACGCCTTCTTGATCGCCGCATTGACGAAGATGCGTTCGACCCGTGGCTCCAGCGCGGCATCGCGGATCACGTTGAGATGCGTCGGCGTCCAGACTTTTGGATCGACGTCGAGACGATCCGGTGCGACCATCATCACCGCCGACATCTCCTCGCGTTCCTCGCGCGAGAGCAAACGGTTCGGCATCGGGGTCAGCCAGATATCTGCGTCCAATCCGACCTGATGGCTGGCATGGCCGGTGAGCATCGGTCCGCCGCGCGGCTGCGACATGTCGCCGACCAGAATTCCATTCCAGTCGGCATCTTTCTTTGCCTTCACCGACAGGCGCTTGATGAGCGCGACCATATCGGGAAGCGCCCAGTTGCGATGGCGCGACAGCCGCATCACCTGCCAGGTGTCGCCGGTGATTGGCAGCGCCTCGGCACCCGCAACGCAGCCTTTGGCGTAGAAGCCGACCGGATGCGGCGGAAGTTTCGCCGCCGTCAGCGCGCGGCCGAACAATTCCCGGGCAGGCAATTTCGGATCGTTCGGATTGGCGAGCGGCGGCAGCGGTTTGGAATCAACCGTCCCCTTGTCCTGCGCGAGCGACGGCACGCTGGTGAGCGTCAACACCACGAAAAGGGAGGTCAAAAGACGAGAGATCATGTGGCGGCTCATTTCACCGGATGCGGCGTTTCAGCTTCTTTTTAACGATGCGTTAGCCATAACTTCCACTGACGAAATTTGCCGCGCAAAGCAAATCAAAGGCTCGTTTGTTGTGCAATTCGGAAGCAACGCGCGGGACGCTATCAGATGGCATGCGCTCCGGTAATTCGAACCTTTGAAATCACCGGTTTTTTGAACGTCTGAGATGTTCCGGCTTTCGCGGGCCGCCCGCAAAACAGGCATCTCACTCATTTTGTGCCACTCGCAGCTTCGACCAAAGTCGATCATTTCTTCAAGGGATACCGTTTTTTCAGACACTTGTACGAAAACTGCCGCTGCAGAATGCAAGGGGCGCGTTGCGATGCCGACGGATCGGCCAAAACCAAAAAACAAGATCAGAAACGACGCGAAGGTTCCGGCCAAACTGACGGTTCGTCAGGCCAATGCCGCGCCGAAATTGCAGCTCAAGGGCCGCAAGGCCGCCGCTGCGATCGGCGAGATCGTCCGCACCCGCGCTGAAGCCGAAGCTGCGATTGCCGACGCGCAAAAATCCAACGACCGTCTGCGCGAAGCGATCAATATTCTGCCGCAGGGCATCGTGTTTCTCGATGCCGATGGCCGCTACATTCTGTGCAACAAGAAATATTCTGAAATCTATCACAAGAGCGCGGACCTGTTTCAGCCCGGCGCTTATTTGAAAGACACGCTTCGTATCGGCGTCGATCGCGGCGATTATCCCGAAGCCGAAGGCCGCGAAGAGGAATGGATCGCCGAGCGGCTTGCCAAGCTGAGCCGGCCTGGTGAACGTCATGAACAGCTTCTGTCCGACGGCCGCACGATTTTGATCGAAGAAAAACTCACCGGCGACGGAGGCGTGATCGGACTTCGCGTCGACATCACCGAGCTGAAGCAGCGCGAAGCCTCGTTCCGTTTGCTGTTCGACAGCAATCCGGTGCCGATGATCGTCTGCGCGCAAGACGAGCGCATTCTCAGCGTCAACGACGCCGCGATTGCGCATTACGGTTATGCCCGCGCCGATTTTGAGAAGCTGAAAATCTCGCATATCCAGGCTTTTGAATCCGAGGCCCCCTGGACTGGCGACCAGAGCAATGAAGAACGCGCCGCGCGGACCTGGAAGCACATCAAGGCCGATGGATCGCTGATCGACGTTGCGATCTATTCGCGCCATCTGCCGTTCGATGACAAGCCCGCCGTATTGCTCGCACTGATGGACATCACGGAGCGCAAGCGCGCCGAATCCCGGCTGGCCTTCATGGCACAGCATGATGGCCTCACCGGATTGCCGAACCGCATCCTGCTGCGGCAGCGGCTCGACGAGTTGCTGGTCAGCACCCGCCGCAGCGGCGACAAGGTGGCGGTTCTTTTTATCGATCTCGATAACTTCAAAGCCATCAACGATACACTCGGTCATGCGATCGGGGATAAGCTTTTGCGGGGCGTCACCAAGCGGCTGAAATCGTCGCTGCGCGAGGAGGATTCCGTCGCGCGTCTGGGTTCGGACGAATTCGCCGTTGTGCAAGCTGGCATCCAGCGTCCCGAAGACATCGCGTTTCTGGCGCGGCGGCTGATCGACGCCGTCAGCGAGCCCTATCTGTTCGACGGCCACACGATCGTCAGCGGCGCCAGCATCGGCATTGCGATTGCGCCCGGCGACGGCGACGACGCCGAAAGGCTTCTCAAGAACGCCGACATGGCGCTGTCGCGCGCCAAGTCCGAGGGCAACGCTACCTTCTCATTCTTCGAATCGGAAATGGATGCGCGCGCGCAGACCCGCCGCCGCATTGAAATCGATTTGCGCGACGCCATCGAGAACGGCGTGTTGCAGCCGCATTATCAGCCGCTGGTCGATCTGAAATCCGGCCGCATCACAGGCTTCGAGGCGCTGGTGCGATGGCCGCATCCGGAACGCGGCATGATCCCGCCCGGCGACTTTATTCCGGTTGCGGAAGAAACCGGCCTCATCAACGCTGTTGGCGGATTGATGCTGCGCCGCGCCTGCATGGATGCTGCGAAATGGCCGGACGAGGTGCGTGTTGCTGTCAATCTGTCGCCGTTGCAATTCCGCGTCGGCAATCTGCTGTCGGTCGTGATGGACGCGCTCAAGCATTCGGGCTTGTCGGCGCGACGGCTTGAACTTGAAATCACCGAGACGCTGCTGCTCGACAAAAGCGATCAGGTGCTGGCGACGCTGCATGCGCTGCGCGCGCTCGGTGTGCGGATTTCGATGGACGATTTCGGCACAGGATATTCGTCGCTGAGTTATCTGCGAAGCTTCCCGTTCGACAAGATCAAGATCGACCAGTCGTTCGTGCGTGATCTGGATTCCAACCATGACGGGCAGGCGATCGTGCGCTCCATCATCAGTCTCGGAAAAGGTTTGGGCGTGACGATTACGGCCGAAGGCGTCGAGACCGAAGCTGAATTAAGCTGCCTGCGTGCGGAAGGCTGCGACGAAGGGCAGGGCTTCCTGTTCAGCCGCGCGCGGCCAAACGGCGAGATCACCCAGCTTCTGCTGGCGCAGCGGCAGGCCATCTCGGCTGCGGAAAAAACCGGCGACACGCTGGTCGCTTAAGGCGCGCTCGCGCCGCCGGCCTTGAAATCGAATTCAGATTATTTCTTTTTTTTCTTCGCGTTTTTCTTGGCAGCTTTCGGCGCGGCCTTCGAGACGTCGTCCACGGCTGCGGCGCCGACATGCTTCACGATCGACTTGATGGTGCTCTTGGCCGACGCCTTGTTGGCGTAGCCTTCGGAGGCGAACATTTTCTCGCCGTTTGGCGCGCGAAAGCGGAAACGGAATTCGCCGACCTTGTCCTTGTAGATTTCGAATTTGTAACCCATCGCGCGCTCCTCTATTTTTTAATGGAGGTGCAGCCTAAGCGCGCGCGGAACCGGGCACAAGCGCGGGCTCGATTTTATCCTTGTCCCGAAAATTCTGTCGCTGTCGATTCGATAGCGACAGTTTTGCGGTTTTGCAGACATTGATCGTGCGCGTGCATCCGCTTTAGCGAGGGTGCGGACAACCTGATCCCGTTTGCATTTCTTCGCGTGAAGAAATGGAGCGCCGGGAGGCGCCAGGGGTGTGCGAGACCCCATGTGACGAACCTTTGCGAGAGGTTCATCCGCGTGCCGCATCGAGATGGATTGCGAGTACATCCCGCGAGGCGCGCGCGTTGCGACATCGGCGAGGGTGCGAAGCCCGCCGCGCGAACGCTGCGCCTCCCGGCGCTCCACCTGCCACCCGTCATGAGCGGGCGGCGGGAAAGTGAGATAGGAATATAGTCCGAAAGACGCAAAAAGTCGACAGAAAAATAAATACTGAATCTATGGTGCTGCTATAGTGGCGTTTACTCGACTTATCATTTTAGAAATTTACCGGGAGCGCACATGCCACCTCGTCCGCTGAATATTTCTAAGACTTCACAAAAGCAAAGAATTGAAATTTTAAAATATGCTGCTGAAACGCGAAAGTTTGAGATCGAGAGATTTTGGCAGCGATCTTTGTTCTTCTGGGGTTTTATTGGCGCTTCGTTTGTGGCCCTACGCGCAACTATACGAAAAGAAGCAGGAGCTTCTGCCGTTTTTGATCGGATGCTTCGGCTTGCTATGCAGTCTCGTTTGGACGTTGCAAAACCGAGGCAGCAAATGTTGGCAAGAAGCATGGAAACAGAAAGTATGCGTTGTCGAGAAAAGTGTTCTTGGAACTGATTTGTTTTCGAATTGGGAGCCCGTCCAATCAAAAGGAATTTGGGGCGCCGCAAAATTTTCAGTCTCAAGATTAGCGATTGCGTTGAGCGATTGCTCTGTTTTGGTTTGGATCGTGCTGAGTGTTAAGGCCGCTCCAGATTTGCAATTCTGTACGCCGCAAGCCAATTGGACTTTATTAGTTGCCCTCGTGACAGTTGGCTACATCGTTGCGTTTTTTGTCTGGGGTCGAACTAGCGACGCTGCGAACTGAAGAGCCTCAACTATCCACCTTCAGCGCGGCAATAAAAGTCTCCTGCGGAATATCGACCTTGTTACTCGACCATGATAACTTACAGCCCATTGGTAATAAGGGTTTTCAAATGAAGTTCATTTTAGCAGCAACCTTGGCCTTTATTTGCTCAAGTGCATGGTCTCAGGGACTTCCACCAAAATATGCGCCTTCGCCTCCTCCTAGAAATACGTTGCCGCCACCACCTCCACCGCCAAAGCCAACACCTCCGCCGACGGCCAACGTGCCGCTTACCGGTGGAAGAGTTGTGGTATCGCCCATAACGCCACCTCCTAACAATCCCGGCAACAAAGTCACAGTATCGCCGACAATGGTGGGTCCCCCGCCTAATCCGAACGCAAATAACCCTAGCCAACAATCGCCGCCGCAGGCACCCGGAGTGGCTGTTACAATCCCATTAGGAAAAAAATAGTTCGCCTTCGGGGTAGAAAATCGTCCGGCCACCGCGGGACGACGATGTGGTGTCGGCACGTTTTCAACTATCCACCTTCAGCGCGGCAATGAACGCTTCCTGCGGAATGTCGACCTTGCCGAACTGCCGCATCTTTTTCTTGCCTTCCTTCTGCTTCTCCAGAAGTTTGCGCTTGCGCGAAATATCGCCGCCATAGCATTTCGCGGTGACGTCCTTGCGCAGCGCGCGCACGGTTTCGCGCGCGATGATCTTGCCGCCGATCGCCGCCTGTATAGGAATCACAAACATGTGCGGCGGGATCAGCTCCTTCATCTTCTCCACCATGGCGCGGCCGCGGCCTTCGGCGCGCGTGCGATGCACGAGCATGGATAAAGCGTCTACCGGTTCGTTGTTGACGAGGATCTGCATTTTCACGAGATCAGCTGGCTTGTAGTCGGTGAGGTGATAATCGAACGACGCGTAGCCTTTTGAAACCGACTTCAGGCGATCATAGAAATCGAACACCACTTCGTTGAGCGGCAATTCGTATTTCACCATCGCGCGCGAACCGACATATGTCAGTTCTTTCTGATTGCCGCGCCGCTCCTGACACAGCTTCAGCACGCTGCCGAGATATTCGTCGGGCGTCA
Organism: Afipia sp.; assembly: GCA_043784125.1. Lineage (GTDB taxonomy): Bacteria > Pseudomonadota > Alphaproteobacteria > Rhizobiales > Xanthobacteraceae > Afipia. Next base: position 13,973 of record JAYVYQ010000009.1, on the reverse strand, counting down.
GGATCGTGGCTTCGATCCACGGCTCCTCGATTTCCTTTATAAAAGTCACTTCCGGCATGTCGATCGGATTGTGAATCTCGATCTCGCGTCCGTCGGTGAGATGCATCTTGTAGATGACACTCGGCGCCGTCGCGATCAGATTGAGATTGAACTCACGCGACAGCCGCTCCTGAATGATTTCCAGATGCAACAATCCGAGGAAGCCGCAGCGGAAACCGAAACCGAGCGCGGCGCTTGTTTCCATCTCGAATGAAAAACTTGCGTCGTTCAAACGGAGCTTGCCCATCGCGGCGCGCAGTGTCTCGAAGTCGTCGGCGTCCACCGGAAACAATCCGCAGAACACCACGGGAATCGCCGGCTTGAAGCCCGGCAGCATTTGCGTGACCGGCTTCTTGTCGTCCGTGATGGTGTCGCCGACGCGCGTATCGGCAACTTCCTTGATCGCAGCCGTGATGAATCCGATTTCGCCGGGACCGAGTTCGTCCACCTGCGTCATCTTCGGCGTAAAAAATCCCACGCGCTCGACATCGTAGGCCGCGTTGGTGCCCATCATGCGGATACGCGAATTCTTTTTCACCACGCCGTCGACGACGCGAATGAGAACGACCACGCCGAGATAGACGTCGTACCACGAGTCGACCAGCAGCGCTTTCAGCGTCGCCTCGCGGTCGCCCTTCGGCGGCGGCAGGCGCGTGACGATGGCTTCCAGCACATCCGGAATGCCCAAACCTGTTTTCGCCGAGATCATCACGGCGTCGGACGTGTCGATGCCAATGACGTCTTCGATCTGCTGCCTGACCTGATCGGGCTCCGCCGCAGGCAGATCGATCTTGTTCAGGATGGGAACGATCTCATGGCCGGCGTCGAGCGCGTGATAGACGTTGGCGAGTGTCTGTGCTTCGACGCCTTGCGAGGCATCGACCACCAGCAATGAGCCTTCGCACGCGGCCAGCGAGCGCGAGACTTCGTAGGCGAAGTCGACATGGCCCGGCGTGTCCATCAGGTTGAAAATGTAATCCTTGCCGTCCTTGGCTTTGTAATTCAGCCGCACGGTCTGCGCTTTAATGGTGATGCCGCGCTCGCGCTCGATGTCCATCGAATCGAGCACCTGTTCCTTCATCTCGCGCAGCTCCAGCCCGCCGGTCGATTGAATCAGCCGGTCGGCGAGCGTCGATTTGCCATGGTCGATATGCGCGACGATGGAGAAGTTGCGGATGTTCGCGATGGGGATGGTGGACATGCGCGCGGGATAGCATTCACAACCTTGTGCGGCAACCATCTTGGAACACGGCGAAGCCATACTTACCCCCAAATGGCGCGCATTTCCTGTTGCCCGCGATCCTTTTGCGCTGATAGCTACGCGTGACGATTTTTCTTACCCATTGGAGACGGTTTGCCGCCATGAACGCCGCCACGTCCAATGCGCCCGCCACCGCCGCCGCGCGCCGCTCGAAAAAGAATCCCGGACCGCGCACCGGCCTCCGGTCGCGTCACAAAGCGCGGCTTCGCCATGTTCCGGTGACGCGCCGGGTGGCGGCATGGCTCGCCGCCGTCGCGCACGATACCAACACCAGCCAGAATTTCGTCATCGGCTTTGCGGTGCTGCATGCCGTGCTCTGGACCATGATCCTGACCGCGTTGAAGGGCGCGCAGGACGTCCACATGGATGTCGCGGAAGCCTATGCGTGGGGTCAGAAATTCCTGCTCGGCTATGGCAAGCATCCGCCGCTGGCCGGCTGGGTCGCGGGCGTCTGGTTCAAGATATTTCCGGTCACGGATTGGTCGACCTACGCGCTGGCGATGACGGTGCTCGGTTTAGGTCTGGTGATCTGCTGGTACATCGCCATCCGCGTTGTCGATCATCGCCGCGCGATGTTCACGGTGGCGATGCTGGCGCTGTATCCGGTCTTCAACTTCAAGGGCTTCAAATACAATCCCGATCTGTTGCAGCTCGTCACGCTGCCGCTGTTCGTGCTGGCCTATCTCGACGCCTTCGAGAAACGCACATGGCGTTCGGGAATCTGGCTCGGGCTTGCAGCCGCGCTGGCGCTAATGACCAAATACTGGGTGCTGACGATGATCGGCGCTGTGGGTCTTGCGGCGCTTATTCATCCGCAGCGGATGAAGTTTCTGGCCTCACCCGCGCCGTGGGTCGCGATGGTGGTGTGCGTGGTGGCGATGCTGCCGCATCTATGGTGGCTCAAGCAGAGCGATTTCCTGCCGCTGATTTACGCGGGCGATGTCTACGGTTCGCGGCCGCTCGACATGACGCTGCATCTTGTATCGATCTATCTGCTGCACAATCTGGGACTGCTGTTGATCCCGATTGCGTTTGCGTGCGTGGCGCTGGCGTGGAAGCTGCAATGGTGGAAATCGCTCAAGCGGCGCGGAATTGTCCGCGAGTTCATCGCCTCGGTGAAACGGCCTTGGGCGCGCGGACCGAATCCCGGCGTGCATCTGAATGAAGCGCGTCAGATCTGGGTGATCCAGATCATCGTCGGCATCGTGCCGGCCATCGCGGGATTGATCTTCGGCATCTACATGAAGACCGACTGGGGATTGTCGCTGTATTTCCTGGTGCCGCTGGCGCTGGTCGCGATTCCTCAGTTGCGCGTGACGCAGATGGCGCTGATCCGGCTGATGTTCATGTGGCTGGTGTTTACGCTGACGATGCTGGTGATCGCGCCGATTGTAGCGGCGCAGACCGTGCGGCGCGATGGCGCCCCCGGCACGTCGTTCACGCCGCGCTCGGAATTTGCCATGCAGCTGACGGAAGCATGGCGCGCGCGCTTCAACACGCGATGGGCTGTCGTTGCGGGCACAACGGAAATCGGTGAGCCGGTGACGTTCTACAGTCCCGATCATCCAGCACCCTTCACGCCGGGTGAAATCTGGTCGTCAGGTCTGACAAGTTTGGAGGAGGCGATACGGCTGGGCTTCATCGGCGCGTGCGACACGTCGGATGGGCGCTTGCCGGAATGCGAGAAGTGGATGAACGAGAACGCACCGAATGCCGAGCGTCTCGATCTCACCTCGCGGCGATATTTTCACGGTCGCGCGGGTCCGGCGGTGAAATGGAAAATCTGGATACAGCCGCCAGCCGAGAAGGCGGGGTAGGCAAGACATAACGTGTGTCGTCCCGGCGCAGGCCGGGACCCATAATCCCAAGCCTCTCGTTTGAACGAGATCTTGTCGGCTCTTTTCCAAATGACAATGTGGTGGTGATGGGTCCCGGCCTGCGCCGGGATGACGATCAAACGATCAACCGCCGTCGCTCTCTTCGCCGAATTTGCTGCCGACGAGTGCGGTGATGGCGTCGAGTGCGGCCTGCGCTTCAGGGCCGGTTGCCGACACTGAAATCGTTGTGCCGATGCCAGCCGACAGCATCATCAATCCCATGATCGAGGTGCCGCCGACGCTTTCGCCGGCGCGCGTGACCGTCAGCTCTGCGTTGAATTTTTCAGCCATCTGCACGAACTTCGCAGACGCCCGCGCATGCAGGCCACGCTTGTTGATAATGGGAAGTTCGCGAACGAGAGGAGCGTCAGCGCTCATTTTCCGGCAAGGACCCGGCTGGCGATGGTGACGTATTTGCGGCCGGCTTCCTGAGCTGCCGCGATCGCATCCGGCAATGGCTTCTCGTCGCGGACCTTCGCGAGCTTCACCAGCATCGGCAGATTGATGCCGGCCAGAACTTCGACCTTGGGCCGGCTCATGCAGGAGATCGCCAGATTGGAAGGGGTGCCACCGAACATGTCGGTGAGAATAGCAACGCCGTCACCCGTGTCCACGCGCTTGACGGCTTCTATAATGTCGCTTCGACACAGGTCCGCATCGTCCTCGGCGCCGATTGTGATCGACTCGATCTGCTTTTGTGGACCCATCACATGCTCGAGCGCTGCCTTGAACTCGTCGGCAAGACGCCCGTGGGTCACCAATACTAAACCAATCATCGAACACTCCTCGCGGGCGCTTTTGGTGCACCGCACGAACGGATGACATGTTGACCATCCGGAGCCCCGGCACAAGGGGGGAAGATGCCGCGTACCCCCCTGAAATCATTGAGGGTGCGTTGTCCGGGCCGATGGTGAGTATGAGGCCTATATGGTTACCAAAGGCCCTTGGACAATCAGAGCTACGGCTCAGTTCGCCTTTGGAACGTTAAGTTGTCGTAAGAAAGCCTACGACCAAAGGCATAGGGTTGTGGTCCCTGGCGACCGGGATTCGCGGCAATTCCAGCCCCGACAGGGTGGTTTTCATCGCTTTGGCGGGCGGCAGACGTTCGGCGTCGCTGGCCGCCAGATCGACCACAAGGCCGATAGCGCCGCCTCGCGCGAACTCGCACTTTCGGATTCCCAGCCCGTAGATTTCGATCATTCCGGCGAGTTCGGGAACGCCTTGCGCGTAAACCATGCCGTCATTCACCGACAGCAGAATGCGGTCATCGCCGATTAGCGTCGTCGTGGGAATCTGTCCTGCGCGACCGGCGAGGATCAAAGCGAACGCCAATTGCGATTTTCCGGACCCCGACAGTCCCCTGATGAGAACCGCGCGGTCTCCCACCATCACGGCGGAGGCGTGGATGCTTGCGTTGTCGTTGGAACTCATATGCCGGGAAGCCGCACCACAAAGCGCGCGCCTGCGATCCGCGCATCGCCTTCGGCGTCGATAGGTCCGGCGCGGTTTTCCGCCCAGATGCGTCCGCCATGCGCTTCGACGATCTGCTTGGAGATCGATAACCCAAGTCCTGAATTCTGGCCGAAGCCCTGATCGGGTCTGTCGGTGTAGAAGCGCTCGAAGATTTTTTCCAACGCGCCGGGACGAATGCCGGCACCACTGTCATCGACGAGAATTTCGATCTCGTTACGCACGCGGCGGCATGTCACACGAACGGTTCCGTTCGGCGGCGAGAAGGATTGCGCGTTGGCGAGAAGGTTGGAGATGATTTGTCCGAGCCGCGAATCGTGTCCCGGCACCGAGAAGGTGTCGGAGGGATTGCCCTCGAAGCGGATTTCGACTTTCACGTCGGCGCCGTGATGTGTCTCGTTGGCAACCGATGTGAGCGTCTCGAGCAGACGCCGCAGATTGACGGGCTCCATATCCTGCCGCTGCAACTCCGCGTCGAGGCGGCTGGCATCGGAAATATCCGAGATCAGCCGGTCGAGCCTGCGCACGTCATGTTCGATCACCACCAGCAGCCGCGAGCGGCTGTCGTCGGATTTGGCGAGCGGCAGCGTTTCCACCGCCGAGCGCATGGAGGTCAGCGGGTTTTTCAATTCATGCGCGACATCTGCCGCAAAGCGTTCGATGCCTTCGATGCGATTATAGAGCGCATCCGTCATGTCGCGCAGCGCGCGCGACAGATGGCCGATCTCGTCGCCGCGCGCTGAGAAATCCGGAATTTCCACGCGGGTCTTAATACGGCGGCGGACACGCTCGGCACTGTCGGCGAGACGCCGCACCGGTCCCGCGATGGTGCTGGCCAGCAAGAGCGACAGCACTATCATGACGCCGGCGGCGATGCCGAATACTTTCAAAATCGCAAGACGCTCGGCGGTGACCATCTGGTCGATGTCGTCGCCCTGCGTGGACAGCATCAGCGCGCCATGCACTGCGCGAAAGCGCTGCACCGGGACTGCGACCGAGACGATGACTTCACCACGATCGTTGATCCGCACCATGCTGTCTTTTTTGCCGTCGAGTGCCTGCTGGACTTCCTGATAGCCGTTGCCGTTTTCCGGACCCAGCTCGCGATACAGCGGCAGGTCGCCGCGATTGAGCCATGTGCGAATGGCGATCATCGTGCGCTCGGCGATGCCCGGCGTTTCCGTCGGCGGGGACAGTTCGAACCGCAACACATCGCCGCGTCCGTAAAGATTGCGGCTGTCGAGCGTCAGCACGCCGTCGCGGTCGTAAATGCGCGCGCGGGTTTTTGTCGGCGAGATCAGCCGCCGCAGCACGGGCGCGACGCGCTCGGGATTGATCGGAAAATCGATGCCCGACAGCGCGTCGTCGTTCGGGCCGTAACTTTCGCCGGGCTTGAGATCGAGCAGACGATCCGGATCGACCGTGATGGTATTGGTCTCGACCGTCGCCGATGCGGCGATGGCGCCGGAAATGATTTCGGCCTGCACCAAGAGGCTCTGCGCGCGGGCGTCGATCAGTCCGGCGCGGAACTGCGACAGATAGAGAATGCCGATCACGAGGGCCAGCAGCCCGATCAGATTGAGGAATACGATGCGGCGGGTGAGGCTGGAGAAGGTCAGCGCCGCAACATAGCGGGCGGCTCGCTTCATCAGGTCGCGCGGATCACGCCGGGTGACTACGGCATCGTCCGCGGCTGGCGAGGACACGCCATCGCTGTCAGGAGCGAGAGACGGCGATGCCTCGGCCTGTGCGCTGTCCTCACGCTGCGTTCGATCGAGCAATGGCCAAACCGCTTGTGGTTTCGTGAAGCCGATAGTCTAGCCCAACGCCGCCGCTGCCGTTAGCCGCCAGAGCGCCGAAAACGGCAAATCGTCAGGTTTCCTTAAAGCGGTAACCGACGCCATAAAGAGTTTCGATCATCTCGAAATCGTCGTCGGCGGCTTTGAACTTCTTGCGCAGCCGCTTGATGTGGCTGTCGATGGTGCGGTCGTCGACATAGACCTGATCGTCATAGGCGGCGTCCATCAGGGCGTTGCGGCTCTTGACCACGCCGGGGCGGGTGGCGAGCGCCTGCAGGATCAGGAACTCGGTGACGGTCAATGTGACCGGCTCGTTCTTCCACGTGCAGGTGTGACGCTCCGGGTCCATGCGCAGCAGACCGCGCTCGAGCGCTTTCGCATCGAGTTCCTTCTGCGACACGGTCGGGTCTTTCGGCACCGCGCGGCGCAGCACGGCTTTGACGCGCTCCACCAGCAGACGCTGCGAGAAAGGTTTGCGGATGAAATCGTCGGCGCCCATTTTGAGGCCGAACAGTTCGTCGATTTCCTCATCCTTGGAGGTGAGGAAAATCACCGGCAGATCGGATTTCTGGCGCAGACGGCGCAGCGTCTCCATGCCGTCCATGCGCGGCATCTAGATGTCGAGGATGGCCATGTCGGGCGGCGAGGTCTTGAAGCCCTCAAGCGCCGATGCGCCGTCCGTGTAAGTCATGATGCGGTAGCCTTCGGCTTCCAGCGCGATCGAGACCGAGGTGAGGATGTTGCGGTCGTCATCGACCAAAGCGATTGTGGGCATGAGCCTGCTTTCCAAATCGGGTGTTGTGTACGCAGTGATGCTTTGCACTGACCGGTGACAGGGATGCCTATGAAATAAGGCAGCGACGTTTCCCAACGAGCAATGCAAGCTGGGCTGAAATGTGACCGAGTTCCGGGTGTGGGATATTTCCCGCAGTAATCAGCTATATAGGGTCGATAATCGTGAAAATAACCCCTTTTGGCCGGGAAAATGACCCACCTATGAATCGATCCAGGCACCGCTGATGGACCCGAATGCTGAGGTCAAACCCGCCGCACTGGCGCGGTCGTTGCTGCGCCGGAGCCGGCAGGGCGCGCTGGCGACGCTGATGCCGGGATCGGGCGATCCGTATTGCTCACTGGTGAACGTGGCGTCCGCGCCCGACGGTTCGCCGGTTTTACTGATCTCGCGGCTGGCAATTCACACCAAAAACATCCTTGCCGATCCGCGGGTCTCGCTGATGCTGGACGAACGCGCGCCGGGCGACCCGTTGGAGGGTGCGCGGATCATGGTGGCGGGCGTGGCCGAACGAGCAGGCATGGATAAAGACGTGTTGCGGCGGCGTTATCTTAGCGCCCATCCCTCGGCGGAGATGTTTGCAGGCTTTGGCGATTTCGCCTTCTTCCGCATCAAGATCAAAAGCGTGCATCTGGTCGCGGGTTTCGGCCGCATCGTCGATCTGAAACCCGCCGACATCCTCACCGATCTCACCGGCGCGGATGCTCTGTTGGAAGCAGAGCCGGACATTCTCGACCACATGAATACCGACCACGCCGACACCATGAATCTCTACGCGACCAAGCTGCTTGGTACGGCACCGGGCACATGGCGTGCGACCGGCTGCGATCCCTCCGGCCTCGATATGCAAGATGGACCCCGCACGCTGAGGTTGGATTTTCCGCAGCGGATCGTGACGCCCGCTGCATTGCGGCAGACGCTGAAAATGCTGGCCGATCAGGCGCGAAAATCCCCGTAAGGCATCTTGCCGCAGCGCAAAGACGGCTGAATCCACGCGATTTCCTGTCGAATAAACCAATAGCCGAAGGATCGGCTTGGCAATCGCGGTGTTGGACACTATTAAGTCGCCCGGATGACAGCCCGGCGTTATGATGCCCAGCACCCGCGAGAGGCCCGCCTGACACAGCGCGCCGGACGACAAGCGGTTTAGAGGGAGATGTTTCGTGAAAGAGACTGGCGTGCACAACGGTGCCTTTGGCGCCGATAAATTCGGCTTCAAAAATCTCGGAGCCGTGAACTGGAATCTGGGCACCTCGGCGCTCTACGAGCATGCGCTCAAGAACAATGAGGGTGAGCTGACCGACGGCGGCGCGCTATGCGCGGAAACCGGCGTCTTCACAGGCCGCTCCCCGAAAGACAAATTCACCGTTCGCGACGCCTCCACCGACAAGACCATGTGGTGGGCCAACAACCAGTCGATCACGCCCGAGCAGTTCGAGACGCTCTATCAGGATTTCCTCAAGCACGCCGAAGGCAAGACACTTTTCGCGCAGGACCTCTACGGCGGCGCCGATCCTGAAAACCGCATCAAGGTTCGCGTCTTCACTGAGCTTGCCTGGCATTCGCTTTTCATCCGCACCATGCTGATCCGTCCCGAGATCGCAGAGCTTGCGTCCTACATGCCGGAAATGACCATCGTCGATCTGGTCTCGTTCAAGGCCGATCCGAAGCGTCACGGCTGCAAATCCGAAAACGTCGTCGGCATCGATTTCGCGCGCAAGATCGTGCTGATCGGCGGATCGCAATATGCCGGCGAGATGAAGAAGTCCGTCTTTACGACGCTCAACTACTACCTGCCCAAGAAGGGCGTGATGTCGATGCATTGCTCAGCCAATGTCGGCCCGAACGGCGACAGCGCGATTTTCTTCGGACTTTCAGGAACGGGAAAGACCACGCTCTCGGCCGATCCGAACCGCACGCTTATTGGGGATGATGAAACCGGCTGGGGCAAGGACGGCATCTTCAACTTCGAGGGCGGCTGCTACGCCAAGACCATCAAGCTGTCGAAGGAAGCCGAGCCCGACATTTTCGCGGCATCGACCCGTTACGGCACCGTGCTTGAAAACGTCGTGCTCGATCCGTACACCCGCGTGCCCGATTTCGACGACGGCTCGAAAACCGAGAACACCCGTTCGGCGTACCCGCTGGATTTCATTCCGAACGCATCGCGCACCGGCCGCGCCGGTCATCCAAAGAATCTGGTGATGCTCGCCGCCGACGCCTTCGGCGTGATGCCGCCGATTGCGAAACTCACGCCCGCGCAGGCGATGTACCACTTCATCTCCGGCTACACCGCCAAGGTGGCCGGTACCGAACGCGGCCTCGGCAACGAGCCGGTTCCTGAATTTTCGACCTGCTTCGGCTCGCCGTTCCTGCCGCTGCATCCGAGCGAATACGGCACGCTGCTGCGCGACCTGATCGCCAAGCACAATGTGGATTGCTGGCTGGTCAACACCGGCTGGACCGGCGGCAAATACGGTGTCGGTTCGCGCATGCCCATCAAGGTGACGCGTGCGCTGCTCACTGCCGCGCTGAACGGCAGCTTACGCAACGTCGAATTCCGCACCGACAAGTATTTCGGCTTTGCGGTGCCGACCAAGCTCGACGGCGTGCCGACCGAAATCCTCGATCCGGTCAACACCTGGAAGGACAAGGCCGAGTTCGACATCACCGCGCGCAAGCTCGTCGGAATGTTCGCCAAGAACTTCGAGAAGTATGAGAGCCATGTCGACGCCGACGTGAAGGCTGCTGCGCCCGAGGTGAAGCTCGCGGCGGAGTGACGCTAAGACGCATTGAGTTGTTTTGGAGTTTGATTTGAAAGGGCGGCTCATCGAGCCGCCCTTCGCAATTTGGAGTTTGCCCAATATGAGAAAGCTATCAGCCTATTTGGTCGCAGCCGCCGCGCTCCTCGCATCGGCGACATTCTCTTTTGCACAGGATCGTTCGATCACCGTGGCATCGACCACATCGACCGAACAATCGGGACTGTTCGGATTCCTGCTGCCGAAGTTCACGGCGAAAACCGGAATCAACGTGAAGGTCGTCGCAGTCGGCACCGGACAGGCGCTGGATATCGGCCGTCGCGGCGACGCCGACGTTGTGTTCGTCCACGACAAGGCGGCGGAAGAAAAGTTTCTCGGCGAAGGCTTCGCGACCAAGCGTCAGGACGTGATGTATAACGACTTCATCGTCATCGGGCCGAAATCCGATCCCGCGAAAATCATGGGCAGCAAGGACATCAACGCTGCGCTGAAAGCCATTGCCGACACCAAGTCGCCGTTTATTTCACGCGGCGACAAGTCGGGCACGCACGCTGCTGAGCTGCGGCTGTGGAAGGATGCCGGCGTCGATGTCGAGCAGGGCAAGGGATCGTGGTATCGCGAAATCGGGCAGGGCATGGGCCCGGCGCTCAACATGGCGTCGTCGTCGAACGCTTACGTTCTGTCAGATCGCGGCACATGGCTGTCGTTCAAGAATCGCGGCGATCTCGTCATCGTCGCGCAGGGTGATAAGCGCTTGTTCAACCAATACGGCGTGATGCTGGTCAATCCGGCCAAATATCCCAACGTGAAGGAAAAAGACGGTCAGGCCTTCGTCGATTGGCTGGTGTCGCAGGAGGGTCAGACAACCATCGGCGAATATCAGATCGGCGGCGAGCCGTTATTTTTCCCCAACTCGGGCAACTAGCAAAAATGCCACGGTGCTGACGATCCCGCTGATCGTCAGCAGAATGATGCCGAGGCCGAGCGCGAGCGGCAGGTCGCCTTTGCCGGTCTCCAGTGCAATCGCGGTGGTCATGGTGCGCGTGAAGCCGTCGATGTTTCCGCCGACCACGATGATGGCGCCGACCTCGGCGATGGCGCGGCCGAAGGCTGCGAGAAACGCCGTCATCAAGGATGCGCGCCCAATGGAAAACAGCAGGCGGACGCTGTGAACCCTCGACAGGCCGTCGGACTGCATCAGGTCGCCATACTCGATCCAGAGCAATGACAGCGGGCGATGCACCAGAACGGTAATGATCGGCGTGATGAGAACGACCTGCGCGATAATCATGGCGGCCGGCGTGAACAGCAATCCCGCCGAACCGAGCGGTCCGGATCGCGACAGCAAAATATAGATCGCAAGCCCCGCCACCACAGGCGGCAGGCCGAGCAGCGCATTGGCAAATACGATCACGGCCTGCCGTCCGCGAAATTGCGTGACGGCCAGAAAAGCGCCCAGCGGGGCGCCGAGCGCCATCGCGATGAGACTGGCCGTGAGGCTGACGCGCAGCGATAGCGTGACGATGCCCGCAATCGCCGGATCCTGATTCCGGATCAGCGAGAAAGCCGCCATTAGTGCCTGCCCAAAATCGTTCATGGCGGCCTTCTAGCGGTTTGACGCCGGAAATTCCACGCGCCATTCTGCAGCAGCGTTTGGAGGCCAATTGTCGCGCGCTACTGAGATGGTCCAAATCAGGCAGCTTTCAATTCCGGGGGCGTGATAGTCTGGGTTTGCCCGGAACGTCGTCGCACGACGTTTTGTTCCGGCGCTCAAACAAGGACGGTCGCAATGGCTCTCACATCCGGTGCATTCACGACCTACGATATCGACCGTTCGGTCGTAACGTTCACGATGATGAATGACACCACGCCGGTCCCCTGCGCAGTCAGCACATCGGCGATGGACGGTCTGGAAAAATCCGCCGGCACGAAATCCGATCAGCGCGAGGCGCAGTTCATGCGGCTGCGCGGACCGATCGAGACCCGCGCTGCGAAGAAGTTTTCGGATTCCGAACTTGAAGGCAATCCGCCGGGCATCATCCTGCGCAGTATCGATTTCCGGAGCTGATCGCGGTTGGGCTTTTGAACCGAACTGATTTTGACTGCGACAACATTTTCCGAGACGAATTTTTGCCCACCCGAAGGGGGTTTTCGGTGAACTCATTTCACGGGATCAGGCTCGCGCCTGTGTTGCTCATTGTCATGGTGGCTTTCGGTGGCTCTGCAACGGCGCAAGGCCAGAAACCTCCTGTGCCCGAAGCCCCCGCGCAGATCATGCCGCCGGGCATTTTTCCGCTGACGCCGGAGCGTGAAGCGGCGCTGAAACCGAAGGACAGTTTCAAGGAATGTAACGACTGTCCGGAGATGGTGGTGGTGCCGAAAGGCACGTTCATGATGGGAACGCCGCCAACTGAAATCGATCGTAGCAAGGGCGAAGATCCCGTGCATCGCGTGACGATTGCCAAGCCGTTCGCGGTGGCGCGGTTTTCGATTTCATTCGAGGATTGGGATACGTGCCTCGCCGACGGCGGCTGTCGGGACAACCGGCTCGACGATCACGGCAAGGGCCGTGGGCGCATGCCGGTGCAGAGCGTGAAATATTCCGACGCGGAAGCCTATCTCGCATGGCTATCGAAAAAAGTCGGACGCACCTATCGGTTGCCGTCGGAATCCGAGCGTGAATATTTCACCCGCGCCGGCACGACGACTCCGTTTTGGTTCGGCAAGACCATCGGTCCGCAAGACGCCATCTATTATGCGTCAATCCCCTATGCCAACGGTCCGAGCGGCACCGACAGCAAGGGACCGGTGCCGGTGGATTCCTACGCGCCGAATCCGTTCGGGCTCTATCAGGTGCACGGCAACGTCTATGAGTGGACGCAGGATTGCTACAACAAGCGCTACACCGAGGACACGCCGACGGACGGCTCACCGTGGCTGGAAGGCGACTGCACGGAACGCATGGTGCGCGGCGGACGCTGGGATTCGCAGGCGTCGACATTGCGTTCGGGCTATCGCGACTGGATTCTCGGCGAGGGTGCTGGAGGCAGCTACGGCTTCCGCGTGGTGCGGACACTGAACGGGGAAAGTGAAAGAGGCCGCCACTGCGGCGGCCTCAATGCGAATTTCAGGCTCAGCGTTTAGCGCCAGCCACGATGACGGCCACGCGACCAGCCATAATGGTGGCCACGACCCCGGCCCCATCCGTAATGATGGCCGCGCCCGCCGCGTCTGACGAGAATGGTGTCGCTGTCAGATTGACTGATGCCGGGGGATGTTGACCCCATCGGCAAAGCTGAGGCTGGCAATGTCGGCAATATGAAAAGTGCACAAGCCGCTGCGCCGGCCAGAATTAGGCGTTTCATTGAATGATTCTCTTTGCGCGCGGTGTCGCGGCTCAGGCTAATCTTCTGTTGCCTCATAGGTTCCTGCGCCTTCGGCAGGTTGAGAGCGGCTGACGCGGCATCCCGAAGTGATCCAAGCCAACAAGGTTTCCGCACAGTTTCCGAAATAGCTCTGCGGAAAAGAACAAATTAAGAACACTTTAGCAAGTGCTTGATATATCATTGTGATTCGGTGCGCCTGCACCACCATATCTTGGGTCTCATACGGGTATCGAGGACTACATGTCCAATATCGCCTTCGACGACACCGCGCTCACGCGGATCGCGGATTTTGCGCGGACGCTGTCGCGGCTGCATGCCGCCTCGCGCGTTCGCAGCGTGGACGACGACCAGATCGACCGCGAGTTCAATGCGGTGTGCATGTCGGTGTGGGGCTATACCACCGACGACATCACGGACGATCTGTTCGCGCCCAACGATCACGAATTTCTCGACGCGCTGGACGAGGCGCATGCGCGGATGTTCGCCGCCTCGCACGGCTACGACCTCGTGGACGAGACCGGCATCCTCACCGACTGGTGGGGCTTTTGCTGGATGATCCTGGCGGAGCTGCGCGGTCTGCTCACGC
>JAYVYQ010000008.1:0-20602 GCA_043784125.1 Afipia sp. | reverse complement strand
AACGCGCGCGGGACGTGCGAATGGCAGCGGCGCAAGCCCGCGTTCAGGCGGATCGGGATCGCGCAGCAGCCGCCATGCGGCGCCCGGATGACGGCGGATCGGCAAGCGCCTAGCGGCACATTGCTCGCGTGAACGTGAGGAATAAGGTTCCGGGATCGTGTAACTATTTGGCGTTTCGGGCGTAACTGATGACAGACACCCTCATTTCCGAATTGCACGGAGCGCTGACGATGATTGACCGCCGAATTCTGCTCGCCTCTGCCGCAAGCCTCACGGCGTTTGCTGCTTTCCGCTGGCTTGGCTTTGGCGGCGCGGTACATGCCGCCGAAAAGGCGCCGGAGAAATTTGAAGTGGAAAAGACTCCGGAAGAATGGCGCAAGCAGCTGACGCCCGAACAATACAACATCCTTCGCGAAGCCGGGACCGAGCGCCCTTACTCGAGTCCGCTCAACAAGGAACACCGCAAGGGGACCTTTGCGTGCGCCGGTTGTGACCTGCCTTTATATTCGTCCGACACCAAGTTCGAGAGCGGCACCGGATGGCCGAGCTTCTATCAGGCGATGCCCAACGCATTGATCGAGAAATCCGACCGCACCTTCCTGATGGCGCGCACCGAAACGCTCTGCCATCGCTGCGGCGGACATCTCGGTCACGTCTTCGACGACGGCCCGAAGCCGACTGGCTTGCGCTATTGCATGAACGGACTGGCGCTCAGTTTCAAACCGGCCGACGGCTCGGCGTCCTGACGCCGCAGGCCGTCCATAAGCGGCAAATCTTGCCGCGCTAGGCAATTGTGCCCCGGTCGATGGACTGGGGCATTTTCTTTAAGATATTGAATTCGTTACATTACTGTCGTTGGCACAGTGCTTGCGAATCCCCCTTTGAACGCGGCCATCATTTGGTACACCGGCAGGCCGCCCGGATCGAAGTTGGAGACGATGTAATGGGTATCTTTGGCGCACTGACCACATCCGTCGCGGGGTTACGTTCCCAGTCGTATGCATTGGAGAACATCTCCGGCAACATCGCGAATTCGCAGACGACTGCGTTCAAACGCATCGACACCAGCTTTCTGGATCTCATTCCCGACACTGGGAATACAACCCAGTTGGCGGGAAGCGTTACCGCAAATTCCCGCGAGACCAACTCCGTCCAAGGCAGCGTACAAGCTGCATCGGTCGCGACTTACATGGCGATTAACGGCGACGGCTTCTTCGCCGTTCAGAAGCCCGGCAGCTTCACCGACAACCTTCCGGTCTTCGACGGCGTGGATCGATATACGCGACGCGGCGATTTCACGCTCGACAAGAGCGGCTTTCTCGTCAACGGCGCGGGCTACTACCTCGAAGGCATTCCAATCGACCCGAGCACGGGCAACGTGACGGGAAGCACGCCGAAGGTCTTGAAATTCGGCAACGACTTCCTGCCGTCGCAGCCGACCACCGCGGTGACATATCGCGCCAACCTTGCGAGCTACCCGCTTACCACCAAGCACGACACGTCCGTTCCCGGGTCGGAACTGCTAAACGTTGCCGATTTTACATCCAACCCCCGCATCATCGGTACGCCGGCTACTCCATTCGTCGATGGCACGAAGGCCGGTACTACTCAAAACAGCAAATTGACTGTTGCCACGCCAATCAATAACGGAACACTGCTGTCGGGCGGCGCCAATACCAACTCGTTGGCTGCGAACTTCGGTATCGGTGACACCATCACCGTTAACGGAACGCCGATCATCTTTACCGCATCGGGCGGCCTCAGCGACGCGACGCATATCAACATCGACGATACGGTTGCAAATCTTCTCACAAAGATCGATGCCGCGTCGGGCAACACCACAAACCCTTCGGGCGTCAGCGGCGGCGTCGTTACCTTACATTCGGGCCTCGCGTCTAACCTCACGCTAACAAGTTCGAATGCTGCTGCACTTGGCGCCTTGGGCTTTACCGGAACGGTGAAGGCGAACCGCACCGGCGGTGGAACCATTGGCACTGGCAACGTTATTGGCTCGGACACTCAGGCCTTTATCAATGAATCAGTCAGCGGCGGTGCCGTGACTGCGTACGATGTTTCCGGCTCGCCGGTCAGCTTGCAGTTCCGATGGGCGAAAACCGACAGCGCCACGCTTGGTGCTGGCCACACCGACACCTGGAATATGTTCTATCAGACTGATCCAAATGCTACCGGCGCTGCCGTCGCATGGAAGAACGCCGGTACCGACTTTACATTCTCGCCGAACGGCCAGATGAGCCCTGTCGTTGCATCGGTGACACTCACGGGTGCGACAGTGGGTGGCGTGTCGATTGGCACTCCCACTATCAACTTCGGATCGGGTGGCTTGACTCAGTTCGCCGACGCGAACGGAAACGTGCAGGTAAACCAAATCGCGCAAGATGGTTTCCCCGCCGGTCAGTTGCAGACGGTTTCGATCAACACCAACGGACGTGTCGTCGGCAACTATTCGAATGGCCGGAATATTGATCTCGCAGCGATTACGCTGGCGACATTCAACGGCACCAATTTCCTCAAGCGCGCCGATGGCGGCGCGTTCGAGGCGACAGACGAATCCGGTCAGGCACTATTTGGCAAAGGTGGAAAGATAGTCGGGTCCTCGTTAGAGGGGTCGAATACTGATATTGCTGACGAATTCACGAAATTGATCGTGACGCAGCAAGCCTATTCGGCCAACACGAAAGTCATCACGACATCGAACCAGATGGTTCAGGATCTGCTGAACGTTCTTCGATAATGCGAAGGAGTTTGCGCTCGGTGCCAATTGACATGGACAATTTGTTATGGGTCTGAGCCAAGCTCTCGATACTGCGATCTCCGGCCTGCGCGCAAACCAAGCGGCTTTGGCGCTTGTTTCGTCAAACGTCGCAAACGCCGAAACGCCCGGTTACGTCCGCAAGACCGTCACCCAGATTCAGACGGTCGCCGGTGACAGCACAAATGTGCGCATTACCGGCGTCAATCGCGAACTCGACACCTATATTCAGAAGCAGGTGCTCACCGAAACCTCGGGCGCTGCCTACGCGGACGTTCGGTCCAAAACACTTGCGAATCTGCAGGGCGTTTATGGCGATCCGAGTTCAAAAGGAACAATAGAGGCAACCTACAACAATCTCACAAGCGCGCTGCAAGCGCTGTCGACAAGCCCGGATTCGCCGGCCGCGCGTTCTACCGTGATTAACGCTGCGCAATCGCTCGCGCAGCAACTCAATACGACGACGCAGGGAATTCAGTCGCTTCGCAGCAATGCAGAAACGGCCATCGGAAATTCAGTCGATACCGTCAACAATGCGCTCAAGCAGATCGCGACCATCAATACGCAATTGTTAGGTACGTCGGGTAACGATGCGGCCTCGGCCGCGCTTCTCGATCAGCGCGATCAGTATGTGACGCAACTGTCACAAATGATGGACGTGCGTGTCGTCGCCAACGGCAATAACCAGATCAATGTCTTCACAAATTCCGGCGTGCAGCTTGTCGGCAGCGAAGCAGCGCATTTGAGTTTCAATGTGCAGGGCACCGTTACGCCTAACACGCTTTGGAATTCCGATCCGGCCAAAAGCAATGTGGGGTCGATTACGCTGACATTTCCGCACGGCGGAAGCGTCGATCTCGTTGCGACGGGTGCCATCCGGTCCGGGGCGATAGCGGCTTATCTCGATCTTCGCGACAATACGCTGGTGCAGGCACAGACGCAGGTCGATCAGCTTGCCGGCGCCTTATCCAGTGCGTTGTCGGATACGACAACGGGCGGCACACCAGTGACCGGCACCCCGAGCGGTTTTTCGCTCGACCTCGCTGGCGTTCAGAACGGCAACGTTGTCCGCTTCAGCTATACGGATACGACGACGAATAAGGTACACAACGTTTCGGTCGTGCGCGTTGACGATCCGAGTGCGCTGCCTCTTTCCAATTCAGTCACCGTTGATCCTAACGACGAAGTCATTGGGATCAATTTTTCTGGCGGTGCGTCCTCGGTCGCCTCGCAACTCAACGTGGCCTTCAGCGGTGCCAATATCCAGTTCGCGAATCCATCGGGAGCGACATTACAAGTGCTTGACGATGGCGCGGGCGGTTTGACCGACATCAACTCGGCTTCGACAACGACAACCGCGACGTCTCTTACGGGAGGCAGCGCGCAACTTCCACTTTTTACGGATAATGGCGTCCCATATACCGGAGCGATAACCGGCAATGGCTACCAGCAACAAGGTCTTGCGGGGCGAATTTCAGTCAACACCGCGCTAGTCGGTGACCCTTCGCGGCTGATTGTCTACAGCACGTCGCCGCTGACGCCATCCGGCGATACGACGCGCTCCGACTTCATTCTGTCGCAGCTGACGACCGGCTCGTTTTATTATTCGCCGCAAACCGGCATTGGATCGACATCGTCGCCTTTCAAGGGGACACTGCTCGATTTCACGCAGCAGTTCACTAGCGCGCAAGGTCAGGCCGCGAGTTCGGCTAAACAACTTGCCGACGGGCAGGACGTCGTTCTGTCGACGTTGCAGAACAAACTCAATCAGTCGTCCGGTGTGAACATCGACGACGAAATGGCTCACCTTCTGGCATTGCAAAGTGCTTATTCAGCGAATGCGCGCGTCATGTCGGCGGTGAAGGACATGTTCACGTCGCTGCTCCAGTCAATCTGAGGTTCCTATGGCAATCGATGGCGTTAGCGGCCGGACCAACTATCTGGGCTCTTCGATTCTCAACATTCAGAGCCAGCTAAATGATCTGAGGCAGCAGCTTTCCAGCGGCAAGAAGTCCAATTCGTATGCCGGTCTCGGCGTCGATCGCGGCTTCGCCACGGGCTTGCGGGCGCAATTGTCGGCCCTCAGCAGCTATGCTAACACGGCGACCAACATGAATACACGCATCAGCGTCGCCAATCTGTCGCTGCAAAGCCTGATTAACTCGGCGAGCACGACCAAAGCCGCCGCAATCGGTTCGGCGATCACGCTCGACAACACTGGGCAGACCGCAGGACAGAAAACCGGATACGCGGCTTTCCTTCAGTCTGTCGCTGCGCTCAACACGCAATCTGGAGGACGTTATCTTTTCTCCGGGCGCGCGACGGACACGCCCGCCACAGCGCCGGCAGATGACATCCTGAACGGAACGGGCACCCAAGCGGGCTTGAAGCAGGTGATCTCGGAGCGCAAAGCTGCCGATCTCGGCACAAATTCTTTAGGCCGCCTCGTCATTTCATCTTCGGCGCCAACCCAGGTTACACTCTCGGAAGCAGCCGCAGGCCTTCCGTTTGGGCTGAAGCTCGCCTCCGTATCGGGCTCCTTTGCAGCTGGCGGCACCATCTCGGCCGTCGGTGGATCGCCGGCGAGTACGACAATCGATCTTGGCGCAACCAATCCGGCTGAAGGCGACAAGGTCAATATTACCTTCACGTTGCCGGACGGCACATCCGAACAGATTCAGCTCACCGCCACGTCCACTGTGCCGACGCCTGCGGGATCATTTGCAATCGGTGCGGATTCAACAGCGACCGCTGCCAATCTTAGCGGCTCATTGACGACGTCGATTCAGAATCTTTCCAACACTTCGCTGGTGGCAGCGTCGGCCGTCCAGGCCGGCAACAACTTCTTCGATGAGCCTTCGCTTCGCGTGGGCACGTCACCTTTCAATACAGCGACAACACTTGTGGCTGGCACCTCCACAAATACTGTGAGCTGGTACACCGGCGAGACCGGTACCGATCCTGCGCGCGGAACGGCGGTGGCACGGGTCGATCAGTCGATCACCGTTCAGTATGGTGCCCGCGCCGACGAACAGGCATTCCGCAACCAGCTTCAGACGCTTGCGGTCTATGCCGCGGTGACGACATCCTCAAGCAATCCCAACGCGAACGCGCAAATCACCGCTCTCAATCAAAGGGTCACTGCAAATCTCGCGACGCAGCCCGGCGCCCAGTCAATACAGGACGTGCAGGCGGATTTTGCCGGCGGGCAGGCGGCGGTGAAGGCGGCGACCGATCGTCAGACCCAGACTTCAAATCTTGCGCAGACGATGCTGGACTCCATTGAAGGCATCAACAATGACGAGGTTGCGACGAAGATCCTCGCGCTGCAGACAAGCCTTCAAGCGTCCTACCAGACCACTGCGACGCTTTACCAAACCAGCCTGCTGAAATATCTGCCGCTCTAAGTCAGGCTGTCCGTTTTATCCCACACCATACAAACGAAAAAGGCTTCCTTCTGGAAGCCGTTTCGTACCTTCGTTTGCGTGTGAGGTCAGGCAGCGCCGCGTAAAGTGCTTTTGTGATTGCCCTTGGCTTGCTCAAGAAGCCCCGCTTCGTAGGCAATCAGCTTTTTCGATTCCTTGAGAGCCTTATAATAGTCGCCGCTTAAGATGTGGTTATTGATCTCCTGAATAGCGTCGGCGGTGCTGGGTGCCGCGCTCAAAAGGTCGCGCATCAGGTCGAAATAGACCCGGTGATGCTCCTGCGGGTCGTCCGAAACATACATGAGCTGCACAGCCAAATAGAGCAGCTTTGCAGGTGTGTCGGCCGTCGCCGGCGTGAGAATGTCCTTTTCGCGCAGGATAGGGATTTTCTCGCCCTCGATCAGCAGTTTTGCGCGCTGTTCGGTGTTCGTAATGACACACGACCCGATGATGATCTTTTCATTCGGCTTGAGTTCGACCTTCAAAGCCATGTTCATTCTCCGGGACGCGAATTGGTTTCAATTTGTTGCGGTGTTGGCGATGATCCTTTCCCATCATGGTTAACGCTGCGTAAACGCGCGCCGGGAGCGGTCGTCCTGCCGCTGCGGAATATGCAGCCCAATCAAGGGAGTTGCCGAAAATGCCAGTCGTTAAAGGATTACCGATGCTCCGTTATCCGAAACCGGGTCAGCTCCGATTCATGCTTTTTTAGATTGTTCGTTCCAATGTGGGCGAAGGCGCCAATGAAAGTTGGCGTTGCGCTCACACGCTATGAGTTTTTGACCAGAAAGGTACTAAAATGTCAGATATCGTTCTCTCGGCGTCAGTACGCCAGAACCTGCTGTCGCTTCAGTCGACCGCAGAACTGTTGTCGACCACCCAGAACCGTCTTGCCACCGGCAAAAAGGTGAACTCGGCACTCGACAATCCGACCAACTTCTTTACCGCACAATCGCTCGACAGTCGCGCGGGCGACATCAACAATCTTCTCGACGGTATCGGCAACGGCGTGCAGGTTCTGCAGGCTGCCAACACCGGCATTACCTCCCTGCAGAAGCTGGTCGACAGCGCGAAGTCGATTGCTAACCAGGTTCTCCAGACGACCGTTGGTTATTCGACCAAGTCGACCGTAACT
Source organism: Afipia sp. (assembly GCA_043784125.1). GTDB lineage: Bacteria > Pseudomonadota > Alphaproteobacteria > Rhizobiales > Xanthobacteraceae > Afipia. Next base: position 13,272 of record JAYVYQ010000008.1, on the reverse strand, counting down.
TCGGCGGTTGCCGTTGGCCCGGCTTCCAACATCGTCGACGGCACTGGGATCAAGTCGGGTGACACCCTGACGATTGCTGCGACCGGCGGCGGAACTGCCACCAGCATCACCTTCGGTGCTTCTTTGTCGCTCGACGCCTTCAACACGGCTCTCGCGCCGAACAACCTGCAGGCGACGCTCGACAGCGCCGGCAAGCTCGTCATCACCACGACGAACGATGCCGCGTCTTCGACGATCGGTGCAGTTGCTTCCAGCAGCGCGGGCACCGTTGGTACAGCGTTTACGGCTTTGACCGCAACCGCTCCTGTTGCAGACGCGACTTCGCAGGCGACCCGCGCAGGTCTTGTTACTCAGTACAACAACATCCTGAAGCAGATCGACACGACTTCTCAGGATGCGTCGTATAACGGCATCAACTTGCTGGCAAATGACAGTCTGAAGCTGACCTTCAACGAAACCGGCAAGTCCACGCTGAACATCCAGGGCGTGACCTTCAACGCGGCCGGTCTTGGTTTGGCGACGCTCGTCAGCGGAACCGACTTCAAGGACAACAGCTCGGCCAACAAGACGATCACGGCACTGAGCACAGCGTCAAGCTCGCTGCGTTCGCAGGCTTCGGCTTTGGGTTCGAACCTGTCAATCGTCCAGATTCGTCAGGACTTTTCGAAGAACCTGATTAACGTGCTGCAGACCGGTTCGTCCAATCTGACGTTGGCCGACACCAACCAGGAAGCGGCGAACAGCCAGGCGCTGTCGACCCGTCAGTCGATCGCGGTCTCCGCGCTCGCTCTGGCCAACCAGTCGCAGCAGAGCGTTCTTCAGCTTCTGCGCTGATCTGGTTACTTCCAAAAAAGACAAGGCGGCGGGGGAAACCCCGCCGTTTTCGTTTGGTGATTTATGAAAAAGAGGTCTGAGTAATTATATTTTAAGTGCATCGGTTTACAGTTTATAATCTGCGCCAAAGAAATTGGCCTTTCAAAGCTTTCCAAAATGGAGAATTGAATGACCAATGCTGCTCAGGCCTATGCGCGCACCGCTCAGACAAGTGCAAATCCTCGCGAAATCGAAGCACAGGCACTTCTGAAGGCGGCGAATAAGCTGCAGAACGCTATGGCCAATTGGGATGCGCATGGGACGGATTTCAATGCCGCGCTCACCTTTAACCGAAAACTTTGGTCCATTCTCCTTAGCGCTGTAACGAGCGACGAAAATCCCCAGACCATCGAAGTTCGACAGAATATCGCCAACATCGGCACTTTCGTCATGACGCAGACGATGGAATTGCAGATTAATCCGAAACGCGAGCTTTTGAAGCCGTTGATCGACATCAACTGCAATCTCGCCGCGGGCCTGTCTGGACGCGCGTAAGCGCCGCAACGAGGGTCGCGCAATGGCCGATCTTTTGGGTATCATTTCCGCGAATTACGTCAGCGTTGGCAACAACGTGAATGTTTCGAAGACGCCTTATGTCTCGGTGAATGCCCCGAGCTATGAAGGCACTTGGACCGGCAATTATGCGAACAACGACAAATTCACGATTCAAGTTTCGAACGTGATCGGGTTTCGCGCCAAGGTCAGGTATCAGAGCGTTGGCGTTCTGAAATATCAGGACGTGCTCATCAAGGACGGGTCATTCAAGTTTGGCGACTCGAAATTCACTCTGACACGAGATGGCGTAGCGCTGATCAAAACCGTCAAGACGGATCCGGCGAGCGGCGCGCAGAGCCTCGAGACGGCATACGCCCATCAGGGCTAACTTGCCCACTAGCCTAAATTTTCAGATCTGTGTTCTTGCGGGCGTTGTCCTGCCGCGCGATATCCTGCGCCCGCAGATAGGCGCGCGCGCGTAATCGTGCTTCATCCGGAAACTGCCGCACCACGAGCGCGGTCCGATTGTCCACCACGCGATAGACGACTTCAGCTGCGGCCCGATCGATGACGACCTGCCGGGACAGCCGATCGCTGTCGGCCTGCGGATTGTTCCGAGCGGCAACCGACGCATCTGCTTCCGTCACAGCCTTGTGTGGCCGAAGATCCGTTTGCACAGCCGCCTTCGCGCCAACGGACGTTGGCGCGATAAGCGTCGCCGCAACCGATCCCCCGACCGGCTTGATGCTGAAGTCCGTACCCATGGCAGCCTCCTGGCTTCCCTTGAGTCAAACCCCAACCCTCCAGTACCGATCATGGCAGGAGTCCTCTGAACGCGTTGCTTAAACGCCAGCGCTAAATTGATTCAAATGATAGGCGATCGGCTAAGTTTTCGGCGCGTGCGCCATGGAGCCGCCAGAGTCTGATTCAATCTCGTTGCATCAGACTCTACGCTTTCTTTTTGATTGGGCATGATCTTGGCCAAAAACCGGTTTCCACTTTTCGGGATCATGCCCTAGAGCGAACGGCTGACCGTCAACGCCGTGACCTGACGAGGGCCGGGGACCGAGCGCTGCCCGCCTGCGGTATAACCGTTCGGCAGATTGCGGCGCTGTAGTTCGCCGTTAACACCGCGCACAATGCCTTCGGAGACGGCGTGAGCGGTTGCAAGAACGGTCAGGTTCACCTGAAGCATCGCGCGGAAGACGTCATGATGCCGGTGGAGCGCGGCGAGCAACTCCGGCGCCGACTGCGTCAGATAATCCCGGCTGCCTTTGAGTTTTGAAATCGCGTTGACGTATTGTTGCGACAACTCGCCTTTTTCGCACTCAAGCGCGATTGCGCCGCGAACATTGCCTGCGCGAACCAATTCTGTTTCCCGCTCAACGGTCCCGAGCAGCGATGTCATGATCTGCATCAAGCCTTCTGCAAGTGTGCGGGCTTCGGCCGGCGTTGCGAGGATTGCTGCGGATGGCGCTTTGGCCTGCTGCTGGTTCGGTGTCATGCGTTACCCCTTCGGTCTAGCTGGCGCGGTTGGCTTGCTGCAGGATGAGCGTGCGATAGACGTCTTTTGAAATCCCAACGCCGCCTGCTGCCGCGAAGGATTTGGAATACTGATCGGTGAGCATCGAGCGCCAGACGCCGGTGCCGGTGGTATTGCCGAATGGTCCGTCGGCTTTGGTGCCACTGGTCATTTGCGAGAACATCGTATTGAGGAACATCGCCTCGAAATCCTGCGCCTTCTCCTTGGTTTTGGTCTGAGCCTGCGGCGAGATTTTCTTGAGCGCTTCCGACAAGGCATAGTCGGGGCGGCCATTGATCGTCGGCATCAGGGCTTTTGCCGGCATGCTTGACGTGCTCATCACATCACCTCGATGTCGGCCTGGATTGCTCCTGCCGCTTTAATCGCCTGCAGAATTCCGATCAGGTCGCGCGGGCCGATTCCGAGGCCGTTGAGGCCATCGACGAGTTGCTGGAGCGATACGCCGTCTTTCACGACCGCGAGTTTCTTGCCGTCTTCCTGGACGCCGACTCGCGTGTTCGGCGTGACGACGGTTCGTCCTCGCGAGAACGGGGCTGGCTGACTGACCTGAGGGCTTTCGGAAATCGTGACAGTGAGGTTGCCTTGTGCGACGGCCACCGTGGCGACGCGGACGTCGCGCCCCATCACGATGATTCCAGAACGCTCGTCGATGATGATCTTCGCGCCCAGATCCGGCTCGACCTGCAACTGCTCGATCTCCGTCAGCAGCGCGACGACGTTGCCTTTGAACTCCGGCGGAATGCTAAGCTGGACGGTCGACGGATCGACCGGTTCGGCGGTCTTGGTGCCGAGGAAATCGTTGACTGCGGCGGCGATGCGCTTTGCGGTCGTGAAGTCGCCGTTGCGCAGGGCAAGGCGGACATTCGGCAGCCGGTTGAGCGCGAATTCGATTTCGCGCTCAATGATGGCGCCGTTGGCGATTCGACCGACGGTCGGCACGCCACGTGTGATCTTGGCGGCGTCGCCTTCGGCCGAAAAACCGCCGATAGCCAGCGATCCCTGTGCCACGGCGTAGACATTGCCGTCCGCGCCGAGCAGGGGGGTGACCAGCAATGTGCCGCCCTGAAGATTCTTTGAGTCGCCGAGCGCGGACACGGTGACATCCATGCGCGTGCCCTGCGTGCCGAACGGAGGCAGGTTGCCGGTGACCATGACGGCGGCGACGTTGCCGGTGCGGATTGTGGCGCCGCGGATGTTGACGCCCATGCGCTCAAGCATCGCTTGCAGGGATTGCTTGGTGAAAGGGATGTTGTTGAGCGTGTCGCCGGTGCCGTTGAGGCCGACGACAAGGCCGTAGCCGATCAACTGATTCTGGCGCACGCCTTCGATATTCGCGAGATCTTTGATCCGCGACGTGGCGTTAGCCGGTTGGCCCGAGACCAGCGACGAGGCCGTCAGCATGACGATTGCCATGCAGGCCGTCTGAAATATCCGAAACATCCTCTGCTCCCCGCTGAGGTCGTTGTGGCCCACGCCCCGTGCTCCCCACGAGGTTAGTGCGCCATTAACTATGCGAGAGCCGTGCCACAGCGGTGCAAGTCCATAAGCTTATGTTTCTATTTGATGATTTGAAAAATTCAGATCAACGCAATGCCGCCATTGCATCGGCGAAGTTGCCTCATCGGCACAAATTGCCGGGTCGTTTACGTAGCGTTAACCATAAACAGCGAACTTAGCCTGCAAGGCTCGCGCGATGGTTCGATGCGAGACGAGGAGCGAGACGCGACAGATGCGAATTTACGGAGCGAATGGGGCATCTCTGGCTTCGCCCGCGGCAAACGCCCGCCGCGCCAGCTCGACGAGCTTCTCGCTCGGAGATTTTGAGACCGCGACGGAAACACGATCCGCCGCAGCACCACGAGCGGCTGGTGGAATTGACGCCTTGCTGGCGATGCAAGGTGTCGAAGATTCAGTTGAGCGCCGTAAGCGATCCGTCGCACGCGGGCGCAGCGCGCTCGATGTCCTCGACGATCTCAAGATCGGCCTGCTTGCCGGATCGTTCGATTCGTCGACGGTTGCCCGGTTGCGGACATCGGCCGCGGAATTGAAGAACACCTCCGGCGATCCCGGTCTTGACCAGGTTCTGTCCGAAATTGAACTGCGCGTTGAGGTCGAACTCGCCAAGGCGGGTCAATAGAATCCGGTCAATAGCCACCGGTTTCCATGAAATTCCAGCATTTTAGGCCTGCCGCAGTTCCCGGCAGCGAATCACGGGATCCTCCCGACAAGGGCTTTCCACGCTCCAGGCGATATTGTTTGTCGCAGAGGCCCGCTATATAAGCTGCCGCGCGGGCGGCTTATTTCCTTCCCGCCTTGCACGCTGAGATGGACTGCCCTTGGAAAAGTTGAAGAACTATCGGCCGACCGACAAAGAGCCTTTCATGAACGAGCGGCAGCGGGAATATTTCCGCCGCAAGCTGCTTGACTGGAAGGAAGAGATTCTGCGGGAATCCAAGACGACGCTTCAGCAGCTCCAGGAAGAGAACGTCAATCATCCGGATCTTGCCGACCGCGCATCGTCGGAGACCGATCGTGCGATCGAGCTTCGTGCCCGCGACCGTCAGCGCAAGCTCATCTCAAAGATTGACGCCGCGATCCAGCGCATCGACGACAATACTTACGGGTATTGTGAAGAAACCGGCGAGCCGATTTCGTTGAAGCGGCTCGAAGCCCGTCCCATCGCAACACTTTCGGTCGAGGCGCAAGAGCGTCACGAGAAGCGCGAGAAGGTCTATCGCGACGAGTGAGCGCGGCACTGCGTTGAGTCAAACATTCCCTAGGTATTCAACAGCCACGGCCTCCGTCAGGGGAGCTGACGAAGGCCGTGTCTTGATACACCTTGCTACGCCTAGGTTCGCAGCCCGGTGTGGGAGATCGACGGAGACGCGTGGCGTCTCCGTTATGTTTGCTAGAACGGCAACAGTATGTCCGCAGCCTGCTGTCCAAGGCGCTCCTGCTGCACATCGTTGATCTGGCCGCGCCCGCCGTAAGAAATGCGTGCCTGCGCGATCTTGCTCGAATCGATGGTGTTGTCGCTCTGGATGTCTTCCGGTCGAACGATGCCGGCGACGACCAGTTCGCGAATTTCGAAATTGACCCGGACTTCCTGCTTACCCTCGACAACGAGATTGCCATTCGGCAAAAGCTGCGTGACCACGGCGGCAACGTTGGTCTGCAAGGCCTCCTGTCGATTGACCGAACCTTTGCCATCACTTGATGCCGTGGAGTCCGTGCTCAACAGCCGACCGGGGACAGGCGTGCTCGTGAACGGCACTTTGGTGATGCCAAAGAAATTCGTAATGCCTGAGTCCGATGCGCTGGCTCGGCTGCGCTTTGTGTCGTTTGCGATATTGGCCTTGTCGGTGATGTTCACCGTAACTGTCAGAATGTCACCGATCTGGTGCGCGCGCTGATCCTTGAAGAAGGCGCGTGAGCCGTTTCGCCACAGCGAGTTCGGATTGTAGGACGCAGCTTGCGGAGCGGGCATCGGCATGGACACCGGCTTGTAGCCAGCTTGCGTGGTCGGATTATCGATCGCCGACAGCTTCGGCTTTTCGCCGATCGAAGCCAGCCGATCGAGCGACGAGCATCCGCCGCCGAGTCCGCCGATTGCGAGAATGCTGCTTGCGAGAAGAATACGATTCAATGCGCGTGACTGGAACATGACTTACTCAGCTTTCTGGGTGTCGGAGGCTGCGGTTGTCGGGGATTGATTGCTGGTGTCGGCTGCGACAGCGGCAGTGACGATGCGCGGGGTAGCAATCGAGACGGACACCTGGCCCGGACCGATCACGGTGCCTTGCACGGTCCGCTTCGATTGTAGATTGAGGACATTGACCGTGTCGCCCTCGGTGCCGCTTTCGAGCGCCTTTCCGCGACCGGTGAGGTAAAGACCCGGCGTTTCGTAAACCAGTGTGACACTCTGATCGCGGGTGACCCTGTCCGGTTTGCTGAGATCTGCCGCCCGCAAGGACTGACCGGCTTTCAGCGATTTGCGCGCCTGCAGGCCGACCGCGCGGTCGCGGGTCGCCGCATCGTTTCCGACTTCGGCTTTGGGACGACGCTCGACGATCACATCCGAAGCCTTTATGACATCATTGCGCTCGAGGCCGCGCGTCAAAACGGCGGCTTCGACGGTTTCCACCGCGACACCTGTAAAGCGCAGCTTCGTGGGTGTTGCATTGATGTCGTTGGCGATATCGAATGTGACGTCAAAGCGGCCATTGCGTGCGTCGAAACGGATGGCGGACGCCCGCATGTCGCCGCTGTTCGACGCGTCGAGTTGCAGTTCGCGCAGGTCGCGGTCGAACGTGATGGATAGATTTGCCGCATCGCCGAGGCCGTTGCGCCGCTCAAGCGCGCGCGCCACCTGCAACTCGATGTCCTTCGAGGCCAGCGTGCGTGATGAACGAGTAACCGAGACCGCGCTGATGTTGCCGGTATCGACGCCGATGACCTGATGGTCGCGGAGAACCGAGATCAGTTGTGCGGTCGGAAGCGATCCAGTCGTACCAAGGTCGGGCGACCGGAAGATTGCGATCTGCGACGCGGTTCCTGCATTCTCGACGACGTCGCCGATCCGAACGACTTCGCTGTGGACGGTGATGCTGGCGCGCAGCACCGGATTGACCGGCGCGTCCTGTTCGGATTGTGCGGAGGCGGCGTTGATGCCGGCGGCAAGAATGGCGGTTGCGATGAGAAACGAGCGGAAAATCATTTTCATCTCCCTTAGCGGAACATGCCAGTGGTGGATTGCATCATCTGGTCGGCGGCGCTGACGACTTTTGCGTTCATCTCGTAAGCGCGCTGGGCGGCGATCAGGTCGGAGATTTCAGACACCACTTCGACGTTGGCCTGTTCGAGATTGCCCTGCTGCATGTCGCCGAAGCCGTCGGCATTAGCGATACCGTCCTGCGGCGCGCCGGAGGCGGGCGTATCCGTGAACAGATTGTCGCCGATCGACAGCAAGCCGCCCTTGTTGATGAATCGCGTCAGTCCAATCTGTCCGACGACTGTCGGCGTGGTCGTGCCGGGGGTCGTGACCGAAACCTGGCCCTGCGCGTTGATGGTGAGGCCCGATGAGTTCTGCGGAATCGTGATCGTCGGCTGAACGGGGTTGCCCTGCGAGGTCACGATGCGGCCCTGAGCATCCATCTGGAACGAACCGTCGCGGGTGTAGGCGTAGGTGCCGTCCGGCACCTGAATTTTGAAGAAGCCTTCGCCGCGGATGCCGATATCGAGGTCGCCACCTGTCGGCGACATCGTACCCTGCGTCATCAGGCGTGGCGTGCCAACAGTCTTGACGCCACCACCGATGTCGATGCCGACGGGAAGAATGGTGCCCTGATCCGACGCCTGCGCGCCGACGCGGCGGACATGCTGATAGAGCAGGTCCTGGAATTGTGCGCGCTGCTTCTTGTAGCCGGTAGTGCGCAGGTTCGCGATGTTATTGGAGATAACCTGCACGTTGAGTTCCTGTGCGGCCATTCCGGTTGCTGCGGTGTAAAGAGCTTGCATGGGATAATTCCTTTTTAAGCCGGAACGTCAGCGAGGCTTTGAATAGCGGTCTTGCGCAGATCGCTCTGCTGCTGAATCAGCGCGGAGACGTTCTGATAGGTTCGCATCACCTCGATCATGCGGCTCATCTCAGTGACCGAATTGACATTCGACTTCTCGACGTAGCCCTGATTGATGCTTGACGTTGTGTCGGGAATTGCGTTGGTGCCGGCGGGTGCCGAGAAGAAATTCCGTCCGTCCTTCTGAAGTTTCTGTGGCGCGTCGAAGCTGACGAGCCGGAGTTTGCCGCGCACCGAGTCGGTTTGCGTGGTTGTGCCTTCGCGAACGGTGATCGTGCCGTCCTTGGCGATGTTGATGTCGCGGTCGTTGGGTTGAAAAACGAGCGGGCCGTTGGCTCCGAGCACAACATCACCGCCGGTGGTGACGAGCTGTCCCGTCGAGTTGATCTGGAACGATCCGTCGCGGGTGTAGCGTTCGCCGCCCGCTGTCTGCACCGCGAAGAATGCTTTGCCGTCGATCGATACGTCGAGCGGATTTTTTGTCAGCTCAGATGGACCCGGTGCGAAATCGTGGAAGGTGCCGCGGTCTTGAACGAAGCTCACGCGGCGGTCGTTGCCATTGAAGTTGTCTTCGTGCGCGCCCGATGTGAGATATTCTTCGAACAGCGACTTGTCGGCCTTGAAGCCGGTCGTGTTCACGTTGGCAACGTTGTTGGAAATGATGTCGATCTGCCGCTCGAGCGACATTTGCCGCGATAGTGCGACAAGGAGCGTATTCTCCATCGGTCATTCTCCCCTCGTTGAACCGCGTCTGCCTCTCCCAAGGCCGGTTGCGGATCGTGCGAACCGCTGAAGCTCTCCCAAGCTGCGATCCGTCATGGTTAATGCGAGGAGTGTGCCAACAGATATATGTTAGTTATTTTAATTGTTTAGCTCATTTCCACGTTCGCTTCGGGCGGCAATAAGGTCTTGTTGACCATGCCGCCCCGGCAAAATTTTCCTACTGCGACGGCAAAAGAAAGATTCCGTTAACCATTCCAAACCTACGTTCGGAACAACAGGGCGCAGGTGCGCCGACGGCCTTTGTATCGCGTCAATCAAGCCAGTTCGGCACTCACAAGCCCATTCCAGGACGGCGGCGGGCAATGGCAGACGACGATCAGACGGAAGACGGCGCCGCAGAAGCCGATCCACCGAAAAGTAAACGCAAGCTCATCATGATAGGCGGCGCGGCAGCCCTCGTTTTGATGCTGGGCGGCGGGGTGTGGTTTTTCTTTTTGCGCAGTAACGGCGAGCAACACGCCGAAGCTCCACCGCCTCCAAAACCTCCGGTCTTCATGGATGTCCCGGAAGTGCTGGTCAATCTGGCAAGCGCGCCGGGTGAGCGCGTGCAGTATCTGAAGGTCAAGGTGGTTCTCGAAGTGAAGGACCAGCCCTTGGTCGAAAGCATCAAGCCGACGATGCCGCGCGTGATGGACCTCTTTCAAACTTATATGCGCGAACTGCGTCCGGGCGATCTCAACGGATCGATCGGGCTGTTTCGTCTCAAGGAAGAACTGACGCGGCGGGTCAACGCTGCGATTTCGCCCGCTCAGGTGAACGCTGTGCTGTTCAAGGAAGTCGTCATTCAGTGACGAAACGGAAGCTGGACCTATGACTCCGGGCGATGATGTTGATCAGGACGCGCTGGCCGCCCAATGGGAAGGCGCGCTGGACACTGAAGATCCAGCCGAGGCGGCCGCAGAAGCTGAAGCCAATGAATTGTCCGAAACCATGGCCGAGCAATGGGCCGCGATGGTCGATGACGGCAGCCGTTCGTTAGGCGGCGGCAAGGCCGGTGGCGAACGTGTTCTGTCGCAGGAAGAGATCGACAACCTTCTTGGTTTCAGCGATGGCGAAGTTAACATCGACGAGAATTCCGGAATTCGCGCCATCATCGATTCGGCGATGGTGTCTTACGAGCGCCTTCCGATGCTCGAAATCGTTTTCGATCGCCTCGTGCGGTTGATGACGACGAGCCTTCGCAATTTTACATCCGACAACGTCGAAGTCTCGCTCGATCGCATCACGTCCGTGCGGTTCGGCGACTATCTCAATTCCATTCCGCTGCCCTGCGTGCTCTCGGTGTTCAAGGCGGAGGAGTGGGAAAACTTCGGACTGTTTACTGTTGATTCCAGTCTGATCTATTCGATCATCGACGTGCTGCTGGGCGGACGCCGCGGTCAGGCCTCGCTGCGCATCGAAGGCCGTCCCTACACCACCATCGAAACCAATCTGGTCAAGCGTCTTGTCGAGGTCGTGCTCGCGGATGCCGAGCAGGCCTTCAGGCCGCTGTCGCCCGTCACGTTCACCATCGATCGGCTTGAGACCAATCCGCGTTTCGCCGCGATCAGCCGCCCAGCAAATGCCGCCATCCTTGTGCGTCTGCGCATCGACATGGAGGACCGCGGCGGCAATATCGAATTGTTGTTGCCGTATGCAACCATCGAGCCGATCCGCAACGTGCTGTTGCAGATGTTCATGGGTGAAAAATTCGGCCGCGACCCGATCTGGGAAGGTCATCTCGCGACCGAGATCACGCAGGCCGAAATTTCCGTCGATGCCGTGCTGTACGAGGCCAATATTCCGCTGAAGCAACTGATGACGCTGAAGGTCGGCGACACGCTTCCGCTCGATATTCGCCCCGACGCGCTGGTGTCGGTGCGCTGCGGCGATGTCGTCCTCAGTGAAGGGCGCATGGGAAAAGTCGGCGATCGCGTTGCCATTCGCGTGATGAAACCGCTGCGCAAGCCGCACACGTCTTTCGCGATGTTCGAGAAAGCCGACGAACAAACCAAATTGATGGAGGCACCATGAATCATTCCTTCGGACTCATCATCGAAAGCCTCGTCGCAATGCTGCTGTTGCTGACGATCGGCTACTGCGCATTGCTGAACAAGCGCCTGAAGCTGCTGCGCAACGATGAGCAGTCGATGCGCGGCACCATTGCCGAGCTTGTGACCGCAACCGAGATCGCAGAGCGGGCCATCGGCGGTCTCAAAGTGACGGTGCGCGAGTGCGATGAAAACCTCGGCACTCAGCTTTTGAACGGTGCGGAATTGGCCGCCAAACTCCGCAAACAGGTTGCGACCGGTGAAGACATCCTGCATCGGCTGTCGCAAATTGCACTTGCGGCGCGCCCGCATGAAATTCCTGCTCCGCCGCAGGCAGCTCCTCGCTCCGACGCAAAAGCTGTTCTGGCCGCAGCGCAGGCATTCTCCGAGCGCAGACGGGATCACGGCCGCGCCGCATGATGAGCATTATCCGCGACATTCGAATCATCCCGACACTGCTGATCGCGATCAGTTGCCTGGTCGTGCTCAAGGTGTCGGGCCTGCTTCTGGAAGGCGGATACATCTTCAATGACGACGCAGCACCGAAACCGAAATCATGGGCGCAGGAAACGTTCAACTACCCATCGTCGGGAAAATCCGTAGACGTCGCAGATATCACGGGGTCCGTCGCCGCCAAAGCGAAGGAAGACATGCCGGTTGTGAAGGCACCGGAAGCGACACGGTCTCCTGACGCAAATGTCGTCTATCCCGATCAAAGCCGGCCCATTACCGCTTCAGAGCGCGCCGTTCTCGAGCGTCTGCAGTCGCGCCGCCAGGAAATCGAGACGCGCGCGCGCGAGGTCGATATCCGCGAAAACCTGATCAAGTCGGCCGAGAAGCGCATCGAAGGCAAAATCGAAGACATGAAAGCGACCGAAGCGCGCATTGCGGTCGCCGGCCAGAAGAAGGACGAGGCCGAAGCACAGCGCTTCAAGGGCATCGTGACGATGTATGAGGGCATGAAACCGAAGGACGCCGCGAAAGTTTTCGACCGGCTCGAAATGTCGGTGCTGTTCGATATCGCCTCGCAGATTGCGCCGCGCAAAATGTCGGACATCATGGGACAGATGCAGCCGGAGGCGGCCGAGCGCCTGACGGTGGAATTGGCACGCCGGGCCGGGATGGACCCCTCCACATCGGCGAGCAACCTTCCCAAGATCGACGGCAGAGTGCTGCCGGTGCGCAATTGAGCGGTGTGATTAACAAGTCCTTAATCGGCGAATTCTAGATTTGCCCTCACAGGTCAAGCACAAGAGAGCGCACGGAAAGATACGGGATGTCCTGCACGGCTGACCGCACCAGAAAGGTTGACCGCGCTTTCGGCTCGCGGGCGGCTGCATGTGTGCTGTCGGCACTGATCTTCTCGTCCCTGCTTTTCAGTCCGGCCAAAGCTCAAACGGTCAAAGGTGAGGCCACGCTCACCGAGCCCGGCAAGTACGCGCGGCTCGTTTTGAAGTTCGACGAGAGCGTGCCGACCGAGGCTGTGATTGCAGGCGCAATTCTCGTCCTGCGGTTCAAGAATCCCGTCGATGTCCCGGTCGACCAATTGTCCGACGCTTTGCCGAAATATATCGGCTCGGTTCGCCGCGATCCGGATGGCATGGCCGTTCGCATGGCGCTCACACAGAAGGTCAACGTCAACCTGATGACGGCCGGCGAGCGAATTTTCGTGGACCTGCTGCCGGAGGGGTGGGCGGGTCTGCCGCCGGGATTGCCTCCGGAAATCGTTCGCGAACTATCCGATCGCGCTCTTGCCGCCGAGCGCGCGCTGCGACTCCAGAAGATCGCCGATGAAGCCAAAAAGAAGCCACCGGTTCGCGTCCGCGCGTCGGTGCAGCCAACATTCGTGCGCTTCGTCTTTGAGATGCCCGAAGGTGTGACGGTGTCGTCGTCGCTGAATACGGACAGTTTTGTATTGTCATTCGCCTCTGCCCTGACGTTCGATCTGGCTGACGCCAAGATCGCAATGCCT
>JAYVYQ010000007.1:0-6112 GCA_043784125.1 Afipia sp. | reverse complement strand
GGACGCATCTGATGCCGATTTCAAAACCCGGACCTATCCGTCCATTCCGCAGGCTGTCGCAGATCGCGGCCGCCTCCACGCTGATGTTTTGCCTTGCTGGAATTGATTGTGTTCAAGCGCAGGGCGCCCCCGACACAGAGAACGGCCGCTACACGCTGTCGCCGGTAGCGGGAGATTTTCTGCGCCTGGATACGCGCACCGGCGTTGTCTCGACCTGCAGTGACAGAGGCGGTTGGGTCTGCCGCGTCGTGCCGGACGAACGCGCGGCATTGGATTCCGAGATCGGAAAACTTCAGTCCGAAAATCAGACGCTGAAGGAGCAATCGGCGCGGGGCGGGTCTGCGGTGTCCGGCAAGACCGACGCGCCGCTTGCGAAGGAAGATAAAAAGCGCGCGGACGTTTCACCCGGCAGCAAGATCGAATTGCAATTGCCCGATCATGAGAAACTAATGGCCCTGATCGACCGCATCTGGGATCGGCTGGTCGAGATGGCGAACCAGGTTCAGCAAAAGCTGTCCGAGAAAATCTGATCCGGCGCTTCGCGTTCACTGAAATCGAAACATAAAAAAATCGGCCGCGGATTGCTCCGCGGCCGAATTGTTTTGACCAAGTTTGAACCGGACAGGCCGGCTCAAATTTTACTTGGTGATGTCGACGTCCTTGGTTTCCGGCAGGAAGAAGAAGCCGATCACCACGGTAATCAATGCGAAGATCACCGGGTACCAGAGACCGGCGTAGATATCGCCGGTCGATGCCACGATCGCGAACGCGGTCGCGGGCAACAGACCACCGAACCAGCCGTTACCGATATGATACGGCAGCGACATCGACGTGTAACGAATGCGAGTCGGGAACAGTTCGACCAGCATTGCCGCGATCGGGCCGTACACCATCGTGACGAAAATCACGAGGATGAACAGAAGGCCGATAATGGCTGCTACCTGAGGACGGAAGATGTCGAATGGATGCGCCATCTTCACAAGCGTCGGGTTGGCGCCGGGCTTTGGATAACCGGCAGCTTGCAACGCTGCCAGCACGACTGGATTTGACGCTGCGGCTGCCGTGTAAGGCGTATCCGCACCGTTGATCTTGACCACGACAGGCGAACCGGCCGCACCGGCAACGGTATCATACTTGACCGATGTTTGGGCAAGGAAGGCACGTGCCGTATCGCAAGGAGCCGAGAACACGCGCGTTCCGACGGGGTTGAACAAGTCACCGCAGCCCTTCGGATCTGCAACAACCTGAACCTTCACGGTCTCAAGCGCTTTTTCCAGCTGCGGGTTGGCGTTCGTCGAGATCATGCGGAAGATCGGGAAGAACGTCAGCGCTGCGATCAAGCAGCCCGCGAGGATGATAGGCTTACGGCCGATCTTGTCCGACAGAGCGCCGAAAAAGATGAAGAAGCCGGTACCCAGCAACAGCGACCATGCGATTAGAAGGTTCGCGGTATAGCCGTCGACCTTGAGGATCGATTGCATGAAGAACAACGCGTAGAACTGTCCGGTGTACCAGACGACGCCCTGACCCATCACGCCGCCGAGCAGTGCAATGAGAACGATCTTGGCGTTGCTCCAGTTGCCGAAAGCGTCGGTCAGAGGCTGCTTGGAGCCTTTGCCTTCGTCTTTCATCTTCTGGAAGACCGGCGATTCATTCAACTTCAGACGAATGACGACTGAAACGCCGAGCAGGACCACCGATACCAGGAACGGAATGCGCCATCCCCAATCGGCGAAGGCGGCTTCGCCCATGGCCGTACGGGTAAAGAGAATCACCAGCAGCGACAGGAACAGACCGAGCGTTGCCGTGGTCTGAATGAACGAGGTGTAGTAGCCGCGTTTGCCCTGTGGAGCATGTTCCGCGACGTAAGTGGCGGCGCCGCCATATTCACCACCGAGCGCAAGACCCTGCAGCAAGCGAAGGCCGATCAGGATGATCGGAGCCGCAATGCCGATGGTGGCAGCGTTCGGGAGCAGGCCGACGACGAACGTCGAAAGGCCCATGATGAGGATGGTGACGAGGAAGGTGTATTTGCGGCCAACGATGTCGCCGATGCGGCCGAACACGATCGCGCCGAACGGACGAACGAGGAAGCCTGCTGCGAAAGCGAGCAACGCGAAGATGTCGCGCGTGGCTGGAGGATAGGCGCTGAAGAACTGCGCGCCGATGATCGCTGCGAGCGATCCGTAAAGATAGAAATCGTACCATTCGAAAACGGTACCGAGTGACGAGGCGAAGATGACGAAACGCTCGTCCTTCGTCATGCCGCTCTGCTTGGCAGAAGTAGACGCCATAGTTGCCATTGGTGTGCTCCCAGACTTAAGGTTTGAGTGTTGAAGAAAACCTGCTCCCGCGCGCCGTTTCTTCGCCGGTTCGAAGCGCAAGGAGTTCAGGGTCAAGGTAACATCGGCGTGAAACGCCGCCCTATACGACTTTTGGCTCACCGCACTTGAAAATGCGAAGCGCTCTTTCTTGCATTGCACAATGAGTGCGTTGATCTAGGATATTCAGGAGCGCGGGCGGTTCTGCTTGCAACGGCTTGCGCGCCGGAGAATGATCGAATTGCTTCGTTGCCGACTGGCACAAGCCTTCATCCAAACGTCATCTCGTCAAATCTGGGCCTATGAACGCTGCAAACACCCATTTGGTTATCGCCGACGATCACCCGCTGTTTCGCGATGCATTGCGACAAGCGGTCGCAAGCGTTGTGGCCTCGGCGAAGATCAACGAAGCGGGATCGTTCGAGGAATTGACCGCGCTGCTCGATCGCGAAACCGATGTCGATCTGATCCTGCTCGATCTGTCGATGCCGGGAATCAGCGGGTTTTCGGGTCTTATTTATCTGCGCGCGCAGTTTCCCGCGATTCCGGTCGTCATCGTATCGGCCAGCGACGATTCGGCGACGATCCGGCGTTCGATGGATTTCGGCGCTTCGGGGTTCATTCCCAAGCGGTTCGGCGTTGAAACGCTCCGCGATGCCATCGGCAAGGTGATGCGGGGAGATGTCTGGATTCCCGCAGATGTGGATCTGTCGGCGGCAGGCGACCCTGACATGATGCAGCTGCGCGACCGGCTGGTGACACTGACGCCGCAGCAAGTGCGCGTGCTGATGATGCTGTCGGAAGGCTTGCTGAACAAGCAGATCGCATTTGAACTCGGCGTCTCCGAGGCCACCATCAAGGCGCATGTCTCGGCAATCCTGCAGAAGCTCGGCGTCGAGAGCCGCACGCAGGCCGTGATCGCGGCGGCCAAGATCGCGGGCGGACAGTGGAATCAGGCCAGCGTTTCGTAATCGACGTCGTTACTCCGCAGCAACGACTTGCTGGGCGCGCCATTGTCCGAGCAGCGCGCGCATTGCCGCCGGCTTCACCGGCTTGTTGAGCACCACGATTCCTTCCTCGCGTGCGGCGTAGCGGACCTGCGGACTGCGATCCGCCGTAATCAGGATGGCGGGAATTCCCGCGCCGAATTTCTGCCGGATGTCGCGGATCGCAGCGATTCCGTTACCGCGGTCGAGATGGTAGTCGACCAGCATGCCGGTGACGCGTTGGTTCGACGCCGCAATCGCCTCCGACGCCGAAGCGAGATCCGGCGCTGCGATCACCTTGGCGTCCCAGCCGGTCAGAAGGGTTTTCATGCCGTCCAGAATGGCGCGATCGTTCTCGATGCAGACGATCAGCGTGCCGCTCATCGGCGTTTTCTCCGACATGTTGGCGCCCGCCAGCGCCGAGACATGGGTAATTGTATTTGCAATCGGCATCGTGACCGAAAAGCGCGATCCGCCGCCAAGATTGGAATCGACCACGATGCCGTGGTTGAGCACGCGTGCAAGACGCTCCACGATCGACAGGCCGAGGCCGAGGCCACGCGCAATTCGCGCGCCCTGATCGAGACGGTGAAACTCCTTGAAGATTTCTCCGCGCTTGAGAATCGGAATGCCGAGACCGGTGTCGTAGATTCCGATCTGGAGCGAACTCCCGATGCGGCGGCAGCCGACCAGCACGCGGCCCTTTGGGGTATATTTGACGGCATTGGAAATCAGGTTCTGCAGCAGCCGTCGCAGCAGCACGCGATCGGATGAGACCGCAAGCGTGGACGGCACGAAAGTGAGTTTGAGTTTCTTCGCTTGCGCGACCGGTTTGAATTCCACTTCGAGAGAGCGCATCAGGTCGCTCATCCGAAAGCTGGTGATGGAGGGCGTCATGGCGCCGGAATCCAATCTCGAAATGTCGAGCAGCGCACCGAGGATTTCCTCGATGGCCTCCAGCGAATCGTCGATGTTGCCGACCAGCCGCGCATCTTCGCCGCCGGCCTTGCGCTCGACCAGACTCGTGACGTAGAGCCGTGCGGCATTGAGCGGCTGAAGCACGTCATGACTGGCAGCGGCCAAGAATCGCGTCTTGGAAATATTGGCTTCCTCAGCCCTGCTCTTGGCGAGCGCCAGTTCGGTGTTGAGGCGTGTCAATTCTTCGGTGCGTTCGCGAACGCGTTTTTCCAGCGTGGCGTTGGCGCGCTCAAGCGCCTCGGCGGCCTCGAAGCTCGGCGTGATATCGGTGAAGGTGACAACGAGCGCGCCGCCCGGCATGCGGTTGGCGCGGACTTCCACAACCATGTTGCGTTCGGTAAGCCGCTCCAGATATGGCTCACCCTCGGTGGTGTAGGCCGCCAGTCTTCGTTGCAGAGTTGTTTCGTCTGCAGTCTTTCCGCTGCTGCTGCTGACAATGAATTCGATAATCTCGACGAGCGGAATGCCGATCTGTGCGAACTGCGCCGGAAGATCCAGGATTTCGCCGAACTGCCTGTTCGACGTGATGAGGTGCAATTCGGGATTGAAGACCGCAATTCCCTGACGGACGTGGTTGAGCGCAGTCTGCAGCATCTCGCGGTTGAAATGAAGTGCCGCGTGTGCGTCGTCGAGCAGTTTGAGCGCGGCCTTCGCAGACACCGCGCGCTTGCGCAGTAGCAGCGACAGAACCAGCCGCGACGACGCCGCCCCGATCGACGACGCAATCAGATGCTCGGCGTGACGCAGCAATTGGAAATCGGCCGGCGCGCTTCGCTCGATATTGATGCGATGCTTGGCGGCGAACGCCTCGAAGGATCCACGCGCGCGTTCGGGGCCGAGATATTGCGCGACGGTGCTTAGAAGATCCTGCACGGTGACGGTCGTGCGCCAGCGCATGAAGCTCGGCGCAATCGGCGCAAGTTCGCTGGGCACGAACAGGTCGGCCTGAACGCGCTCGATCGATGTCGGCTGGCGCATCAGCGACAGCACGACGTAGGTCAGGACGTTGAGCGACAGGCTCCACAACACGCCATGAATAAGCGGGCTAAGATCCGTGCCCAGCAGCGCCTGTGGCCGAAGCGCGGAAATGCCGAACAAGCCGTCGGTAAGCCATTGGGTGCCGAGCGGATCGACGTCTGCGAAGCTCGGCAAAAATAACGTGTAGGCCCAAACGGCAAATCCGATCAGCATGCCGCCCATCGCGCCGCGCGCGGTTGCGCGCCGCCAGATCAATCCGCCGAAAAAGGCCGGCGCCAGTTGGGCGATTGCGGCGAACGACAGAAGACCGATGGCGGCGAGCTGCGCATTGCCGAGAACGCGATAATACAGATAAGCCATCACCATGATGGCGAAGATCGCGACGCGGCGAACCTTGAGCAGGAAGCTCGCAAAGTTCGGCTTGTCGTCGGGCGTCGTGGGCCGTCGCGCCAGAACCAGCGGAACCACGATGTCGTTGGACACCATGATGGCGAGCGCCACGCATTCGACAATGACCATCGCGGTGGCGGCTGAAAGTCCGCCGACGAAAATGAAGACGCTGAGGAGTGTGGAGTCCGCCGAGATCGGCAGCGCCAGCACATACATGTCGCTATCGACTGCGCCGAATGGAAAAGTGATCAGCCCCGCCAGCGCAATCGGAATCACGAAGATATTGATGACCACCAGATACAGCGGAAACAGCCAGCGTGCGCGGCGGACTTCGGACTCGGTCGAATTTTCGACGACGCTGACGTGAAATTGTCGCGGCAACAGCATGATCGCCAGAAACGACAGCAGCGTCATGGCCATGAAGTTTCCGACCGACGGCGCAGTCTGGATGGCGCGGGC
>JAYVYQ010000006.1:0-9904 GCA_043784125.1 Afipia sp. | reverse complement strand
CGCGAGACAGGCGGTTTCTAGGCCATGGCGGCCCGGAATGTCAATCCGATCAAGGCCTTTTGTGGCTTTTGCGGCCCCAAATTCCACCGGCCGGCAGCGCCTGGATTCTGCGGCTTCCGGCCTGAAATCGTTGGAAAATTTCGGAATTTGCCCGCGACTCACTAGACTGGGATGCGTACCGACGCACGCAAGCCACCCATTGGGCTATCCCCGAGCGTGATGTCGCCGCCATGCGAACGAGCGATGTCACGGGCGATGGCCAGACCGAGGCCCGTGCCGCCCTCGTCCTGATTGCGCGCATCGTCGAGACGCAGGAACGGCTTGAAGACTTCCTCACGCATGTTGACCGGGATGCCGGGACCGTCGTCGTCGACGGTCACCGTGAGATACATGTGATCGCGATGCCCCGTGATCGAAATTGCGTCGGCATGACGCGCGGCGTTGGATACGAGGTTTGCCAGGCATCGCTTGAAGGCCGCAGGTTTCACCGTCACCATTGGCTGACCGTGGAACGTCACCGTCGCCGCGTGACCTTGCCGCTCGGCATCGCCGCGCAATTCTTCGAGCGCCTGCTCCATATCGGTCGGCTGCGCCTGCTCGCCATTGTCGCCGCGCGCGAACGACAGATAGGCTTCAAGCATGCCGCTCATCTCATCGACATCCTTGCGCATGCCTTCGGCTTCCGGGCTCTCACCGAGCATCGCGAGTTCGAGTTTGAAACGCGTCAGAATCGTGCGCAGATCGTGCGACACGCCGGCCAGCATCGCGGTGCGCTGCTCGATGCTGCGCTCGATGCGGCTTTTCATTTCCATGAAGGCCTGCGCCGCGCGCCTGACCTCGCGCGCACCGCGCGGCCGGAAATCCGGTGCTTCTCGGCCCTTGCCGAAATTCTCCGCCGCATCCGCGAGCCGCAAGATCGGCTTGATCTGGTTGCGAAGGAACAGCACCGCCACGATCAGCAGAATCGAAGATGTGCCGACCATCCAGAACAGAAAGATTTCCGAATTCGACGCATAGGCGGCATTGCGCTGCGCGTAAATTCGCATCACCTCATCGTCAAGCTTGATACGAATCTCGACAATGGAAGATTTGCCGACCGTGTCGATCCAGAACGGGCGCGCGATCTGGCGGCTGAGTTGAACCGATAATGTCTGGTCGAGTAGCGAAAAGAACGGCTTCGGTCCCGGCGCAGGCATGTCGTTGACCGGGAGAAAATCCACCACAAGGCCCAGCCGTTGCTGCGCGATCTTCCGGAGCTGGGTTCTGTCCTTGTCCTGCGGATACGCTTTGTAGACATCGATCAGCGAGGCGATGTCCTGCACCACCGCAGCGGACAGGCGTCGGGTCACGGTGTTCCAGTGCCGCTCCATGAAAACAAATGCGACCACCGATTGCAGGATGACCATCGGCACGATGATGATGAGGAGCGCGCGGGCATAAAGACCCTTCGGCATCAACTCCTTGAACGCCTGCCCAAGCCAGACATTGAATTTAAAGACGCCCCGCGACGCGGTGCGGATCAATGTAAGTCCGGTGTCCAGCGTGCTCATGATCTGCGTCTCATGGCGATGCGACCAGCCGATAGCCGATGCCGCGCACCGCCTGCAGGAACAGCGGATTGGCGGGATCGCGCTCGATCTTGCGGCGCAGACGATTGATCTGCACGTCAACCGCGCGCTCGTTCGCACCATCGCCGCCGGTCAGCGCGCCACGCGGCACGGTTTCGCCGGGCGCGTTTGCAAGAATGCGCAGCATCTCGCGCTCACGGTCGGTCAGGTGAATTGTCTTGTCGCCGTCGCGCAATTCGCCGCGTTCGAGATGATAAACATACGGCCCGAACGCAACGGACTTCAAAACCTGAACAGCCACCGGCGCGGCGCGTTTCAGGATGTTGGCAATCCGCAGCACCAGTTCGCGCGGCTCGAACGGCTTGGCAACGTAATCATCCGCGCCAATCTGGAGCCCTTCGATGCGGCTTTCCGCTTCATGGCGTGCAGTGAGCATCACAATCGGCACCGACGACGAGGTGCGGATCGAGCGCGCAAGTTCAAAGCCGGTTTCGCCCGGCATCATCACGTCGAGAATCAGGAGATCGAAATGCAGCCCCTGCAGTTTGGCGCGCGCGTCAGCGGCACTTTTCGCCGTGGTGACACGATACCCTTCGCTGGCAAGAAATCGCGACAACAGATCGCGGATACGGCGGTCGTCATCGACCAGCAGAAGATGCGGCGCATCGTCGGCAGGCTCGGTGTTTGTCCGCTCCGGGATGGCAAGGTCAGTCAATGTTGCTCCTTCACCGCTTGCCGCTGCCCGCGAGTATCACCTCAAGCACCTTGTCGGGGTCGGCGTGATCGATCATGCCGAGAAGAAACTGCCTGACATTGTCGTTGCCGGCAGCGTCGAGTCCCTGAAGCGCCCGCGTGATGCGATCGGTCTGCAAACCTGCGAGTTTCGCCACCAAGGCCTCGCCCTTTGCGGTGGCGAAAAGAAGACGTTGTCGCTTGTCGCTGTTGCCGGCTTTCTGAACGATATAGCCCTCATCGAGCAATTGCTTGAGGACACGCCCGAGCGACTGCTTGGTGATCCGAAGCACGTCGAGCAGGTCCGCGACCTTTAAGCCCGGATAGCGGCTCACGAAATGCGCGACGC
This sequence comes from Afipia sp., assembly GCA_043784125.1. Lineage (GTDB taxonomy): Bacteria > Pseudomonadota > Alphaproteobacteria > Rhizobiales > Xanthobacteraceae > Afipia. Next base: position 7,255 of record JAYVYQ010000006.1, on the reverse strand, counting down.
GATGATGTGCGCGACCGAACCCGAATTCCTCGAGAACCTCATCGGCGTCTCCGACAAAGTCGCGATAGGCGAAGAACAACAATTCAATGATGTCCCAGCGCAGGTCCATACGCCCGCTGGAGTTTGCTCCCTCGGCGCGAGCACCATCCCGGTTCTGCTTTTCCGCTTTGAAATTTATGTCAGCCATATTGACATATATGAGGTTCAATGTTACAAAAATTGCATCCGATACGAAATATTCGGATAACTCATTGGATTTACGGGCCTAACCACACGTTTTTCCGCACTGAAAGCCCGGACGGACGTGAATTCTTCTGCCACGCGATTGTCGGTCGGCAGTCCGCGAAACATACTGGACTTAACCGCTCAGGTAAAACAAACGCGCCAGCCGCCACGTGCGGACCGGCCGATCTGGAGAAACGCCATGGGAGTGTCCTTCGACAAGATCGACGGCGATGTCTTGTTGAAATTCGACATCCAGCCCGCGACGAGTCCGACCTCCGAGAAGGAGCGCGCGGCCAAACTCGTTGACCCCGGCTTCGGGCGGATTTTCACCGATCACATGGCTATCGTCCGCTACAGCCAAACAAAGGGCTGGTATGGCGCGCGCGTCGAATCCCGCGCGAATTTTCCGCTCGATCCGGCGACCGCCGTCCTGCATTACGCGCAGGAAATTTTTGAAGGCCTCAAGGCTTACAAGCGCGACGACGGCGGCGTGAACCTGTTTCGCCCCGACGCCAATGCCCGCCGCTTCAGGAATTCGGCCGATCGCATGGCCATGGCGCCGCTGCCTGAGTCTGTGTTCATCGAAGCAGTCGAGCAACTGGTGCGCATTGACCGCGCCTGGATGCCCGGCGGCGAAGGCAGTCTCTACATGCGGCCCTTCATGATCGCGAACGAAGTGTTCCTCGGCGTGAAGCCGTCCGCAGAATACATCTTCGCCGTCATCGCCTCGCCAGTCGGTTCCTATTTCAAGGGCGGACCTGCGCCCGTGTCGATATGGGTGTCGGAGAACTACACACGCGCCGCAATCGGCGGCACAGGTGCTGTTAAATGCGGTGGAAATTACGCTGCTAGTCTGCGCGCGCAGGCCGAGGCCATCGATCATGGCTGCGATCAGGTCGTTTTCCTCGATGCGGTCGAGCGTCGCTACATCGAAGAACTCGGCGGCATGAATGTGTTTTTCGCTTTCGACGACGGTTCTCTGCTGACGCCGCCGCTCGGTACGATCCTGCCGGGCATCACCCGCGATTCGATTATCGCACTCGCGAAAGAATCCGGTGCGCGTGTGCGCGAGGAAACCTACACCATCGATCAATGGCGCGCAGATGCAGCCAGCGGAAAACTGAAAGAGGCCTTCGCCTGCGGCACTGCAGCCGTCATCTCGCCAATCGGCAAGGTGCGTTCCGCAAGCGGGGATTTTCTCATCAATGGCGGTGCTGCGGGGCCCGTTGCTATGGGCCTGCGCAAGAAGCTGGTGGACATTCAGTACGGTCGCGCCGCCGACCCGCACAACTGGATTAAAAAGGTTCTGTAATGGCGGCGGCGGAATTATTCCGCCGCTGTCACCAGCCGCGCGCGCATCCTGCGGACGATCATTGAATTACAGCGCGTCGGCTTCGACCCAGAACACTTCGCCTTCTGAATCTTCGGTATCGAGCCAGAGCAGCGGCAGGTTCGGATAGGCGCGATCAAGATTTTCACGGCCACGGCCGATTTCGCACAGCAGACCGCCGCCGGGCGTGAGGTGACGCTTCGCCTCTTCGAGAATACGACGCACGAGATCGAGACCGTCAACGCCGCCATCGAACGCCATTGCCGGCTCGTATGCGCATTCGCGCGGCAATTCCGCCATACCCTCGGCATCGACATAAGGCGGATTGGTGATGATGAGATCGTAACGCGTATCGCCGATGGCGCCGAACAGATCGCCGCGATGAAGCGTGATGCGATCCCCTAGCTCGTAGTCAGAGATGTTGCGTGCCGCGACCGCAAGCGCGTCTTCAGACAACTCAACCGCATCGACGGCGGCATTGGGAAATCGCTGTGCGGCGAGGATCGCGAGGCAGCCTGATCCTGTGCACAGATCCAGCACACGTCGAACGTCCGACGTGTCGTCGATCAGCGACAGATCGCCGCCGCCGAAATGCATATGCAGCAATTCGCCGAGAAACGAGCGCGGCACGATAACACGCTCGTCAACGGAAAACGGCTGGCCCAGCATATACATTTTGTTGACGAGGTAGGCTGCGGGTTTTCGCGTCGCGATCCGTTGCGCGATAAGATCGCGAAAACCCGCCGCCTTCGCAGCCGAGACAGGTTTGCTCGCGATGCGATCAAATTTCGCGGGATGTAAGTTCAATGTCTCGCACAGAAGAAACGCAGCCTCCGCGACCGGGTCGGTCGTGCCATGCGCGAAAACCAGATCGGATTTCGCATAGCGACGGACAGCCTCTCGCACGAGCGAAGCTGCCGTAATAGCGGCCGATGCACGCTTAGGCGCTTTCGCCTTTTGCTTTTGTGGTGCGCGCTTAACGGCTTTCTTGGGTGACTTGCGCGCAGTCACGATTTTTTCCAGCGTGCCGTTGCGGCGTCGTCATGCGCTTGAGCATCGACCCACTTCTTGTCCGATGCAGAAGCGCCCGCGCGCTCCTCGGATTTCCAGAACGGCGCATTCGTCTTGAGATAATCCATCAGGAACTCTGCCGCCTGAAACGCGACTTCGCGATGCACCGACGCCGTCAGCACCAGCACGATATTGTCACCCGGCACCACGCGACCATAACGGTGAATGACCGTGACACCGTTGAGCGGCCAGCGAGAGATCGCCTCGTTCACATGTCGCGCGATTTCCGCCTCCACCATCCCGGGATAGTGCTCCAAGGTCATCGCGGAAATGGCATCGTCACCCGCGCCGCCTCGACATATCCCGGAGAAACTCACCACCGCGCCGATGTCCGTTGAATGTTTCGTCAGCGCCGCAATTTCCGCCGCGATATCGAAATCGACTGACTGAATACGGATTGTCACCGGCGCCGACATGGATAATCAGCCGCCGGTCATCGGCGGGAAGAACGCGATCTCGCGCGCGCCCGCAATCGCTGTATCCGGCTTGACATGCGTGTGGTCGATAGCGGCGCGGATCACGCGCGGTGTTGCAAACGCGTTGGCGTATTCCTCGCCCCGCGCCACCAGCCACTGCATCAGGTCCGAGACGGTGCGCACATTTGCCGGCGGCTCGACGTTTTCTTCCGCCTTGCCGATGCGTTCTCGCACCCATGCGAAATAGAGAACCTTCATCGATCTTCCTCGGTCAGATGATGAATTCCCGCTCGAAGATAGTCCCATCCAGTATAGATCGTGAAAATCGCCGAGATCCACAACAGCACGATGCCGATCATCGTCGTCGGCAGGAGAATGACTTCACCCGCTTCGCCGGCGATCAGAAACCCGATTGCAACCAGCTGAACCGTCGTTTTCCATTTTGCCAGATGCGATACCGGCACGCTGACATGAATGGCGGCAAGATATTCACGTAGCCCCGACACCAAGATTTCCCGACAGAGAATTACGATTGCGGCCCATAACGACCAGCCGCGAATGGTGTCATCTGCAGCCAGCATCAAAAGGCAGGACGCCACCAGAAGCTTGTCGGCAATCGGATCGAGCATGCGACCGAACGCAGATTGCTGATCCAGAACCCGCGCATAATAGCCATCGAGAAAATCGGTCACGCCAGCGGCGATAAAAACAAAAAGAGCGACCCAGCGCAGCCATAACGGCGCGCCCATGATCGATTGCGCGTACATACAGCCAACCACTACCGGAACGGCAATGATTCGGGAGTAGGTGAGCAGATTCGGCAACGCGAAAGAGTGCTTTGTGGAGCTTCGTAGCGTGACGTTGTTCATCGAACTTACCAGTACCGGCCAGCCGCGAGGGTCAACTTCCGTGCGCCGCATTTTCAAGATTTGGAATAACGAGCCCGGTTGTAGCGCCATCAACCGGCATTTGGGTGAAAGAATTCAAAAATCTTGCGGGCGCTTTCCGCGCTGACGCCCGGAACCTTGCCCAAATCCGCCATCGACGCACGCTCAATCTCCTTCAGCGTCCCGAAGTGGTGAAGCAAGGCACGTTTGCGTGACGGTCCGATGCCGGGAATTTCCTGCAAACCCGCTTCGCGAATGTCCTTCTTGCGCAGCTTGCGATGGGACCCGATCACAAAGCGATGCGCCTCATCGCGCATCCGCTGGATGAAATACAGCACCGGATCGCGCGGCTCTAACTTGAGCGGCTTGCGCTCGGGCATGAACAGCGTCTCACGGCCGGCGTCGCGGTCCGGCCCCTTCGCAACCGCAATCAGCGAAACATCCGTGAGCTTCAGCTGCGCGAATATCTCCCGGACGGCGTTGAGCTGGCCTTGCCCACCGTCGATGACGACGAGGTCGGGCCATTGCGGCACGGTGTCATCGTCTTTCGTCAGGAGGGCCTGGATACCGCCAGCAGGCGTCTCGCTCAACAGGCGCTTGAATCGCCGCTCCAGCACTTCGCGCATCATCGCGTAGTCGTCACCCGGCGTCAGTCCTTCCGACTTGATGTTGAACTTCCGGTACTGGTTTTTCAGAAATCCATCCGGTCCGGCGACGATCATCGCACCGACCGCATTGCTGCCTTGGATGTGACTGTTGTCGTACACCTCGATGCGCCTTGGCACGCGCGGCAATCCAAGTGTCACCGCCAGTCCCTGCAGCAGCCGATTTTGGGTCGCGGTATCGGCGAGCTTGCGTCCCAACGCTTCGCGCGCATTGGTCAGCGCGTGCGTAACGAGTTCTTTCTTCTCGCCACGCTGCGGCGTGGAGACTTCGACTTTGCGTCCGGATTTCACGCCCAGCGCTTCGGCGAGCAGCGCCTCATCCTCGATGGGATGCGACAGCAGAATGAGTTTCGGCGGAGGTTTGTCGTCGTAGAATTGCGCAAGAAACGACCCGAGCACTTCTTCCGGCGGCATCGCTTTATCGGCTCGCGGGAAATAGGCCCGGTTGCCCCAGTTCTGGCCGGTGCGGAAGAAAAACACTTCAACGCAGGAATAACCGCCTTCCTGATGAATCGCGAAAACATCCGCTTCCTCGACGGTGCGGGGATTGATGCCCTGCTGCGACTGAATTGCCGATAACGCGGCGAGACGGTCGCGATAAAGCGCAGCGCGCTCGAATTCCAGATCGCCGGACGCCTTCTCCATTTCGACCGCAAGTTCTTGCTTTACCAGACGGCTGCGCCCGGACAGAAACTCGTTCGCCTCGCGCACCAGTTCGGTATAGCCGGGGAAATCGATTTCCTGCGTGCATGGGCCGGCGCAGCGTTTGATCTGATACAGCAGACATGGCCGCGTGCGGCTCTCGAAGAAAGCATCGGTGCATGAGCGCACCAGGAACGCGCGTTGCAATGCCGTGATGGTGCGGTTGACCGCGCCGACCGACGCGAATGGACCGTAATAGCGTCCGGGCCTCGTCTGCGCGCCGCGATGCTTGAGGATCTGCGGCGCCCAGTGATCGCCGGATATCAGAATGTAGGGAAACGATTTGTCGTCGCGCAGCAGCACGTTGAAGCGCGGACGCAGTTGCTTGATGAGATTGGCTTCAAGCAGCAGCGCTTCCGTCTCGGTCGAGGTCGAGACGATTTCAACATTGACGGTCGCCGCGATCATGCGCGCGATGCGTGCGGGATGTCCGGTGGGACGCGCGTAAGAGGCCAGACGTTTTTTGACGCTCTTTGCCTTGCCGACATACAGCACGTCGTTGGCCGCGTTGAGCATGCGATAAACACCCGGCGATGTCGGCGCGAGCTTGACCGCGCGCTCGATAGCCGCCCGTCCGACCGCGAGCGTTCCCTCGCCGGCAAGATCGATCTGATCGTCGATCTGTTCCGGCAGCCGGGAGTCGTCGTCCTCGTCTGCTGACATCGATGCGGGATCAACATCCAGCCCGCGCAGACTGCCCGCAGGCAGTTCCGCAACCGGCGTATCCAATGCCGGCTCAACCGGCCGATCCGGCGTTTCGCTGAGGGTGTTCGTCATGGTCCAAATCTAAGCGTTGCGCGGTCCGTCATCCAGTGATCGCCGGTCGCACAAAATGGCCCGAAGCCGCCCCTGCCGCCGCCCGAATCGTAACGTTTTTTTAAGGACGTTAATGCGGCGGTAAGCCGCCTTAACGACTGTTTAACGTAAAAATCTCAATAAATCTTACAGATAAAAAGTGGGAATCCGTAACCACGCCGATCTGACGCCGCGCGCATTTTGCGGATGAGGGTCGAACGGACGGGCGATAGCGAGAGTTCGCGTAAGGAGAATTGAGATGCGTAAAACGGTATTTGGGGCCATCGTTTTCGCTGCCATGAGTGTGGCGGTTTCCGCTCAGGCGGCCGACTTGGGATATCAGCGCCGCGCCGAGCCCTACGCGCCGCAGCCTTTGGTTTACAGTTGGGTCGGTCCTTATATCGGCGCCAACCTCGGCTATGGCTGGGGCGAAATCACGCATAATCCGACAAGCCCGTCCGGCGTGCTCGGCGGTGTTCAGGCCGGTTATAACTGGCAGAGCGGCGCATGGGTGTTTGGCCTGGAGGGCGACGTCCAGATCAACGGAGCGGACGATACATTCGCGCCGTGGAAATTCTCCAATCCCTGGTTCGGCACCGCGCGCGGCCGCGTCGGCTACGCCTTCAACAATGTCCTCGTTTACGGCACCGGCGGCTTGGCGTTTGGCGAGATCAAAGGGCAAAACCTCTTGCTGACGGAAAGTCACGGATCGATCGGCTGGACAGCGGGAGCAGGCGTCGAGATGGCTCTGAACAAGAATTGGTCCGCGAAGGCCGAGTACCTTTACGTCGATTTGTCCGACAGGAACTTCACGATCACCGGATTACCGAACGGCTATCAGTTCGGCGTCATTCGCCTGGGCGTGAACTACCACTTCTAAAAACTACGCATCGCGTCGTAAGAAACCCCGGGCCAAGTGCCCGGGGTTTTTGTATCCGCAGCTCGCATAGGTTTTTCACGGCGCTACAACGCACGTAGCGTTGTGTGACACGATCAACCACGCCTTGCCGCTACCGGTGTGTCTTCGTCAGGACGAAATCACCAGATCGACCGCCTTCGGGCCTTTGCCTTTTTATCCGGTTTGACATCGAACGTTATGCGCTGTCCTTCGATCAATTCTTTCAACCCCGCGCGCTCGACGGCCGTGATGTGAACGAACACATC
>JAYVYQ010000005.1:0-10709 GCA_043784125.1 Afipia sp. | reverse complement strand
CAAAGGTTCTGCCACCCTCGAAGTACGGGACGGGCGGCCCTAGGGTCCAAATAGCCACTGAAATCGATTGGAGGGGGTATGTCTCGTTCTCAGCTCGTTGCTGAACATTTGCCACTGTTGCGGCGCTACGCGCGCGCATTGACCGGGAGTCAGGCGTCAGGGGATGCCTATGTCGCGGCGATGCTCGAGGCGCTGTTGCAGGACCCTTCCTTGCTGGAAGAAAAACAGGGCGCGCGTACCGGACTGTTTCGGCTGTTCACCAAAATCTGGAATTCGGTTTCGGTGAATGACAATGCGGACGAGCCGTCCGGTCAGGCAGCCTCCGAGCGGAGGTTGTCCAACATCACGCCGCTGGCGCGGCAGGCATTCCTGCTGCTGTCGCTTGAAGGATTTTCCGAAGAAGAAGTCGCATACATCCTGGACACGGATGTCGGAGAGGTCCGCACATTGACGGATACCGCCGGTCGCGAGCTTGCGTCTGAAATCGCAACCGACGTTCTCATCATCGAGGACGAGACCTTCATTGCGATGGATCTTGAGAGCCTTGTGAAGAATCTCGGTCACAATGTCATCGGCGTGGCCCGCACCCATACGGACGCGATCGCGCTGGCAAAGACAAAACGCCCCGGTCTGATCCTCGCCGACATTCAGCTCGCCGACGGAAGCTCCGGACTTGAAGCGGTCAACGAATTGCTGAAGACGTTCGAGGTGCCTGTGGTGTTCATCACGGCTTATCCTGAGCGATTCCTCACGGGTGAGCGTCCGGAACCCGCGTTCCTGATCTCCAAGCCGTTCCAGCCCGCAATGGTGTCGGCGGTGGCAAGTCAGGCGCTGTTCTTTCAGCGGAACTCGCGCAACCGCGCGCCCAAAGCCGCAGCCTCATAAGTTCTCGATCTGAGGGCCAAACAAAAGCCGGGCGTGGATCATCCATCGCCCGGCTTTCTTTATGTGTCTGCAATGAAACAAAAAAAGGGTGCAGCCGGCATCACCACAGCTGCACCCTGGACCGGTCGATTAGGGGCAGGGGGGATGACCGGTCGCCATGATGACTTTTGGCGCGCAAAACCGTTCCGGTGGTCTCAACTATTTTCTCTCCCGACGCTGCGTCACGGAACGATGCCGTCTCCGGCTTGTTGGTGCGGTGATCGTCGGCGGTGGGTTCCGCACGATGAAGCATCCAAAGAGTAGAGGCGTCCCATGTCCCACATGGCTTCTGGAATTCTCGGCACGATCGCAGCGGCGCTGACGCTCGGCGCTGTTCACCTTGAGGTCGCGGCAGGTAACGATCTACTCGGCCCCGTCATGCGCGGCGATGCGAGCCTTTCGAGTACCACCCCTGACGTCAACCGTGCGGTCAAAGGCGACCGCCAGATCGTCGGGACGTCGGCGGAGGGCGTGACGATTTTCTTCCGCGTCCCCGGCGCGGAGGATTCGTCTGTGGCGTTGCGCGTTCCCACGGGTGAGGCGAGTGCCCAAAAGCGTGCGCCGGATTCGGCGAACAACGCACCGTCGCGCCGCCGCCAGCAGATCGCCTGCGAGTTGACGGTGAGCCAGATGTCGCCGGTCGCAAAGCAGTTGCAGCCGGGCCGTTGCTTGACCTGATTTCAATTTTCCTGACATAAAAAAAGGGTGCCCGAACCGGCACCCTTTTTCGTAACTGGAGAGACCTTATTCGGCCGGTTCTTCCGCTTGCGACCGGCGGCTCGCCATCAACCCCAGCGCGATCCCGCCGACCGCAAGGATCGGCACGAGCCGCGTGATGCCGACCGTTCGGACCACCTGTAATGCGGCTGCGACCATCATGGGATCGCTCAGTGCCGTCTGCAGCGCGGATTTGGCTTCTTTGGCGGCTTCCACGGGTGCGCGACGCACCTGATGTTTACGGACGGCGTAACAGATCGCCGCCAGCATGGTTGCGACGAAGAAGACGCCCGCCCCCGCGAGGCAGGCATACATCAGGCCGTAACGCTCAAGCACGAACACGAAGGCGGCCGCGCATAAAAACCCGGTCGTAATGAACAGCGACACGGCGACAGCCGCCGCAAGCGATGTCAGCCGCAGCGCAGTGCCGGTGCTTTCGCGGAAATCGTCGATGAATTTATGAAGCATCGCTCACCTGTCAAAAATCGAAATATGACTTAACGCCGGACAGCAGCGGTTTTCACCGCTGCAGATTTCTTAGCGTCTCCAATTCTTTAACGTCTCCACGTGACGCCGATCAGAAAACCAAGACCGATGGCTAGGCCGACGGCAGCCAAAGGCTTTTGAACGATCGCGTCTTCCAGCGATTCCTCCAGCGTGTTGGCGTAATCCTGCGCGGCGTCGAGCGCGTCGTTGCCGTACTTCGAGAAATCCGAGACGGCATCGTCAACATTGGCGCGCGCGGTCTTGTACGTGCGTTTCGCCTGTTTGCGGGCCTCGCCCGAAAACGAGTTGAGGGCGTCGTTGATCTGGTCCGAGAGTGCGCTGATATCGTGTTTCACGGCGTCTACATCCTTCTGCAAGCGATCATAGGTTGTCTTGTCGGTCATGTTCTTGATCGCGGTTTCGCCATCGGTGCTCGACATTGAGAGCTCCTAAAAGTTCGGGTTACGTGCTGCACAAACGCACGGTTCCGGTGAAGGTTCCGCGCGTGAAACCGGCTATTCGTTGGGGCAAGCCCTGCTATTCGTTGGGAAATGGCGCATCCGGCACGGGCATCAGATGCTCTTTGAGAATGAGGCCGACGATCAGGATCGGCGACGAGAGAAAGGCTCCCATTGGCCCCCACAGCCAGGTCCAGAACGCGAGCGCGAAGAACACCGCAAGCGCATTGAGCGCGAGGCGGCGCCCGATGATGGCCGGGGTGACGAAATGCCCCTCCACAAAGGCAACGCCGAGAAATCCCGCAGCGGCCATCAGTCCCGACAACAGCGTGGCCGATGTCACGGTGCCGACAGCAGCCAGAACCACGAAGATCACGACGGGCCCGATAATGGGGATAAAATTGAGCGTCGTTGCCAGCGCGCCGAGACCTGCGGGATTGGGCATTCCCGCCAACGCACAGATCAATCCGGTGGCGACACCGACGCCCATATTGATCGCCGTCACGGTGAGCAAATAGCCGCCGAGATCGACCTCGATTTCATTGAGGATACGCAATGTCCGCAACCGTCCTTCGCGTTCCGGGAAATTCATTACCAGCGCGCGCCGCAGATCGGGCCAGCTTGCGATGAATAGTACCAGCATCGCGAGGAACAGCAGCAGCTCGGTCAGGGTAGGTGACAGGAATTCGAGCGTCGGCTGGACCCATTCGATCTTCGGAAACTGAAAGGTGCTCGTCGCCACGTTTGCGTCTGAACCGAACATCGATTGAACCTGATGCCAAAAGGCTATGAGTTTATCGAAAACGTGCAGCTTGTCCGTCAGCCGTGCCCCCAGTTCCGGAAGCCGCGTGGTCCACTCCATCAGCGGCGCCGAAATGAGGCCAATGATGAAGACGAGGCCGGCGAATGCTGTCGCGACGATCAGCACGGCGGAGACGGCGCGCGGAATTTGGTACCGCTCCAGGAATTTCGCGGCGGGCGAGAGCATGGTGCCGATCACCATTGCGGTGACGATCGGCAACAGGAATGCGCGGGCGACATACAGCACCGCAACAAGGGTGATGAGCAGCAACGCGACGAGGCAAAATGCCACAACCTCCGCACGCCGGATGATCGGAGGCTGCTGCTCGCTGCTCTCCTGGAGAGGCGTGGGCGCTTTTACGGATTGTGGTTTCGCCGGCTGTGACTTCTTGCGAATTTGGGATTCGCTTACTCTATGGGCGCCCGATGCGCCGGCGGTGGCCATGACTAAATGCGGCCGAGCAGCAACAGGATCACGACGATGACGAGGATGACGCCGACGATGCCGGACGGTCCATATGATCTGCGTCCGCCGCGCGGAAACACGCCCAGCAGAACGAGGATCAGAACAATGACGAGGATTGTACCTAATGACATGCGCGGCTCCTCAAACCCGGTCACGGCAAGCGCCGTTTGATTCAGGCCAATCAAACGTTGGATGGAACCGAAAGTTCCATCGTCAAAAATGAAGTTTTCGCGGCGTCGACAATCTTTTCTGCCTGCCGATCAGGACACGGAACATCGCAGGCACCGGCACGTTTGATCTCCGTATTCGCATCGCAACGATGCAAGCGTGGATCAGGGGACGGTCATGGCGAACGCAGCGGATTTCGGAATTTCAGCCTCAACGAAAAGCAGCGCCGGGCGCGCTTTTCTCGCCGCCGCCGCCTTCATCCTTCTTCCCCTCGCGGTGTCAGGCGCGGCGCAAGCGCAGACATTGAACTACGCGTCCCAGCCATCCGGATCGTCGTGGAATGCTGAGCAGCTTTCTTCGCCGCAGATCGTGGAAGAAGAAGCCGATGGCGCCGAGGTGCCGCAGCGTTTCAAGCGCGCCGTGGTGTCGTTCAATTCGTCCGAACCCGCCGGCACCATCGTGATCGATACCGGCAACACTTATCTCTATTACGTGCTCGGCGGTGGTCGCGCGATTCGCTACGGCGTCGGCGTTGGACGTGAGGGCTTTACATGGTCGGGCGTGCAGACTGTTTCGCGCAAGGCCGAGTGGCCGGACTGGAATCCGCCGGCTGAAATGATTGCGCGCCAGCCTTACCTGCCGCGCTTCATGGCAGGCGGTCCCGGTAACCCGCTGGGTGCTGCGGCGATGTATCTCGGATCGAGCATCTATCGGATCCACGGCACCAATGCGCCATCGACCATCGGTAAGTTCGTTTCCAGCGGGTGCATTCGTCTCACCAATGAGGATGTGCAGGATCTCGCAGGCCGCGTTCAGATTGGCACCAGGGTGGTGGTGTTGCCCAAGAATTTGGTAAAGAACGCACCGATGCAGGCGAGCATCGTTAAGCCGGCCGCGATCGGCGTTGCCAAAGTGACACCGGTTAACGCACCCGTGCCGCAGCGTTCACTACAAAATGTCAAATTGTCCGGATTGTATTGAGCGAATCTACGCAAGGTGCGACGTAGAGAAGGCAAAAGAGGTCAGTCATGAAACAGTCCATCACGCGCAGTGTCGCGACAGCATCCGCCGCCATTCTTGTCGCGGCGGCGCTGACGGCGGCACCCGCGCAAGCGCGCGATTTCTTTTCGAGTTTCATGAATGCGTTTACAGGCAGCAACTCGCACGAGCCGCAGCCAACCAATGCACTGCCGTTCGCTGCTGAAGGCGAACCGACCGCGCAGCCCCCGGCGCGCGTCACGCAGAGCGCGTCGGCCTATTGCGTGCGTACCTGCGACGGCCGTTATTTCCCGATCAATGGAGCAGGCGGAGAATCGCGCGCGAAGACCTGCAGCAGTCTTTGTCCCGCCAGTGAAACCAAGGTCGTCTACGGTGGCGGTATCGATCACGCCTATACCGACAAGGGCCAATCCTATTCCGCGTTGCCGAATGCGTTTCGCTACCGCAACGAAATGGTCTCCGGCTGCACCTGCAATGGCAAGACAACCGGCGGCCTTGCCAAGATCGACATCAATGACGATCCGACGATCCGCAGAGGCGACAAGGTTGCGGATGCCAATGGCAAGCTGACGGCGGCTCCGAAAACCACGGCCTCTGCGGCCAATTACACGCCGCGACCGCAAGTGGCGCGCTCGATCTTGCCGACATTTCCGGCATTCGCCCTGCGATAAAGTTCCTTGTATGGAACCAAAGCTGAGTTAACCTGTTGATGATGACAGCGCGGCGAATGGCCGCGTCGGTCCAAACAGGCAGGGGGCTTCCATGTCTATGCTCATCAGCATTCTGATTACATTTCTCGTCGTTATCCTCGTTCTTTATCTTGTGCGCATGCTGCCGATCGACGGCCGCGCCAAGCAGATCATCAACATCATCGTCATCATCATCGGCATTTTGTCGTTGCTTAGGACTTTGGCCATTTTCCCGATGTGATTGGCATTCAGTGAAAAAGCCCCGGCTCATCGCCGGGGCTTTTTTGATGTCTCGATTGCGGCACTCAGCCTGCGAGTTTAGCTTCTTTGCGGCGCGCGTGAAGAATGAACTCGGTGTAGCCGTTGGGCTGCTCGCGGCCCTTGAACACCAGATCGCAGGCTGCCTTGAAGGCAATGCCGTCGAACTTCGGCGCCATTGGACGATATAGCGGGTCGCCCGCGTTCTGCTTGTCGACGACGACCGCCATGCGCTTCAACGCTTCCATCACCTGATCCTTGGTGACGACGCCCTGATGCAGCCAGTTGGCGAGATGCTGCGCCGAGATGCGTAGCGTGGCGCGGTCTTCCATCAGGCCCACGTCGTGAATGTCCGGCACTTTCGAGCAGCCGACGCCCTGATCGATCCAGCGCACCACGTAGCCGAGGATGCCCTGACAGTTGTTGTCGATTTCCTGCTTCACATCGTCGGGCGCCCAGTTCGATTGCGACACCGGAATGGTGAGAATGTCGGAGAGCTTCGCCTTCGGGCGTGATTTCAATTCCTTCTGCCGCGCGCCGACATCGACCTGATGGTAGTGCAGCGCGTGCAATGTCGCAGCCGTCGGTGACGGCACCCACGCGGTCGATGCACCGGCCTGCGGATGCGCGATCTTCTGCGCCAGCATGTCGGCCATCTTGTCGGGAGCCGCCCACATGCCCTTGCCGACCTGTGCGTGACCGGGAAGGCCGTTCGCCAATCCGATGTCGACGTTCCAGTCTTCGTAAGCCTTGATCCAGGGCTGCGCCTTCATGTCGTTCTTGCGGATCATCGGACCCGCTTCCATCGAGGTGTGAATTTCGTCGCCGGTGCGATCGAGGAACCCCGTGTTGATGAAGCAAATGCGTTGCGATGCATTCTGGATGCACTGCGCGAGGTTCACCGTGGTGCGGCGCTCCTCGTCCATGATTCCCACTTTCATCGTATTGGCGGGAAGCGACAGCATCTTTTCGACGCGGCCGAAAATTTCCACCGTGAGGGCGACTTCATCCGGGCCGTGCATCTTTGGCTTGACGATATAGACCGAACCCTTGCGGCTGTTTTTCAGCTTGGTCTTGCCCTTGACGTCATGGATCGCGAGCAGGCCGGAGATGGCCGCGTCGAGGATGCCTTCGGGAATCTCGTTGCCTTTATCATCGAGCACGGCGTCGGTGAACATGTGATGCCCGACGTTGCGAATGAGCATCATGCTGCGGCCATGCAGCGTCACGTTGCCCTTGCCGTCCGGCGCTGTGTAGACGCGATCCGCATTGAGTGCGCGGGTCAGCGTCTTGCCGCCTTTTTCAAAGTCAGCCGACAGCGTGCCGTTCAGCAGGCCGAGCACGTTGCGGTAGACCAGAACCTTGTCGTCGGCGTCGACGGCGGCGACCGAATCTTCCATATCCAGAATGGTCGAGACGGCGGATTCCAGAATCATGTCGGACACGCCGGCAGCATCGTCCTTGCCGATGACGCTGCTGCGGTTGATCTGCACGTCGACATGCATGCCGTGATTGACCAGCAGGATCGAGGTCGGTGACGCCGCATCGCCCTGATAGCCGGCGAACTGCTTCGGGTCTTTCAGCCCGGTCATGTTGCCACTCTTGAGCTTGACCGCGAGCTGGCCGCTCTCGACGCTGTAGGACACAACATTGCTGTGGTTGTCCGTGGCGAGCGGCACGGCCTGATCGAGGAACAGCTTGGCTTTCGCGATCACCTTGTCGCCGCGCGCCTTGTTGTAGCCCTTGCCGCCTTCCGATGGGTCGTGCGGGATCGCGTCCGTGCCGTAGAGCGCGTCGTAAAGCGAACCCCAGCGCGCATTGGCGGCGTTCAGCGAATAGCGCGCATTGGTGAGCGGCACGACAAGCTGCGGCCCGAACATGGTGGCGAGTTCTTCATCGACATTCGCGGTCTGCACGTCTTTGGCGGCGGGCTCCGGCAGCAGATAGCCGATTTCTTTGAGGAACGCCGTATAGGCATTCATGTCGAACTTGGTTTTGTGAGCACGATGCCAGTCGTCGATCTTGGCCTGCAGCGTGTCGCGCGCGGCGAGCAGGGCATGGTTCTTCGGAGCCAGATCCTTGACGATGGATGCCAAGCCCGCCCAGAAAGCGTCGGCCGAGATGCCGGTATCGGGCGTGGCTTCCTTGGCGATGAAATCGAACAGGACGGGAGCGGCCTTCAGGCCATGGGAGTCGATGCGTTTCATATGAAATCTCACGGAAAACAGCCGGATCTGGCGGTTTTGGCTTCGGAAAAGACGGATGGCGGAGGCCGTGAGGCACGGCACAGCGGCACGTTTTAACCAAAGCGGGGCAAAAGAGAAGTCCCCCAAATGGTCCGATAGGCCAATAGCATCGCGGCTGCGGAGGCCCGTTTTGCCTCCGTCTCACACGTCTTTGGCGATGCGTCAGATATTGGCGGCGAGATCGGTCATTTCGCCGAACAGGATGCCCGTGTCGGACAGCATGCGCTCGATGTCGTCGGCGGACGAGGCCACCGAACGCGACGATGTATCCAGCGTCAGTTCGGCATTCTGCGGCGCCTCATAGTCGCGCCCGATCCCGGTGAAGCTCGGAAGATCGCCGGCACGCGCTTTGGCGTAATGGCCCTTCGGATCGTGGCTCTCGCAGACTTCGGCGGGGGTCGCGACATAGATTTCGCGGAATAAATTGTCAGCGATGCGCCGCGCATTGGCGCGATCTTCAATGGCGGGCGAGACGGCAGCCACGATGGCGATGTGGCCGTTTCGTGCCAGATGCGTCGCGGTCTCCGCAAGGCGGCGGATATTTTCAGCGCGGTCATGCGGCGAAAAACCGAGATCGCCGTTGAGGCCGGCGCGCAACGTGTCACCGTCGAGCAGGATTGGCGAGCCGCCGCGCGTGAACAATTTCCGCTCCAGCGCGCGCGCGAGCGTGGATTTACCCGAACCCGGCAAGCCCGTGAACCAGACCACCGCGCCGCCGTGGCCGTAACGCGCGGAGCGCTCATCGAGACGCAGCGCGGATTCGACGGGAACGATATCGACCGGCACTGCGCGCTGGCCTGCGTCGACGCTCAATACGAGTCCGCCGCCCGCGATGCGGCCATTGACTTCGATTACCAGACGCCCGGTGCGGGGGTTATTGGTGTAGGCATCTGCCGCGACAGGCTTTGCCAGCGAGATGTCGATTTCGCCAACATGGTTGCGGGCGATTTCCGAGGCCGCAACGCTTGCGAGCTCACCCGGATCGACCGCCTTGTCGATGGCGACGATAGTGGCGCGGGATTCCATGGTGCCGAGACGAACGAGCACAGACGCGCCTGCCTTCAGCGGCTCTTCATGCAACCAGAAAATGCGGGCGCGCAAACGGCGCGTGTCGCGCGGCGCGGCTTTGGCGTGGGCGATGATATCGCCGCGTTCCAAAAACAATTCGCGGTCGAGCGTGATGCCGACGGAGCGTCCTGCTCCCTGGCGAAGCGTCAGCGGCGTCAGCGGCCAGCTCTCGATGGATTTGACCTTCGCGATCTTGCCGGAAGGCACGATGACGATTTCATCGCCGGTGCCGATGCCGCCGGACTCGATGCGGCCTGCCACGATGCGGCGGTCGTCGAATTTGTAGATCGCCTGCACGGGCAATCGCAACGCAAGGGAATCCAGCGCGATGGCGGGCGTCAGTGCGTCGAGCGCTTCGACGACAGTCGGTCCGCTGTACCAGTTGATGTTCGGCGTGCGTTCGGCGACGCCGTCGCCATCGCGTGCGGAAATTGGGATCACTGCGGTGGGCGTCACGCCAAGGCCGATCAGATGCGCCGAAATCTCGTCGCTGATCTCTTTGAAACGCGCTTCGCTGAAATCGACGCGATCCATCTTGTTGACCACGACTGCGACCTGTTTGACGCCGAGCAGATGCAAAAGGTAGCCGTGGCGGCGGGTCTGGTCGCGCACGCCTTCCAGCGCGTCGATAATCAGCACTGCGCCATCGGCCTGTGACGCACCCGTAATCATGTTGTGGAGGAATTCGGCGTGCCCCGGTGCGTCAATGAGAACAACGTCGCGCGATTTGGTGCGGAAACGAATCTGCGTGGTGTCGATGGTGATGCCCTGATCGCGCTCGGTCTGCAGCGCGTCGAGCAGAAACGACCACTCGAATGGCATGCCGCGCCGCGCGCTGACGGCTTTGAGCATTTCAAGTTTGCCGTCGGGCAGGCTGCCAGTCTCATGAAGCAGACGTCCGACCAGCGTCGATTTGCCGTGATCGACATGGCCGACGATGACGATGCGCACCTGAGGGCGCGTGGTGCCGCTCGGTGTGGTGAGGGTCGCGTGGGGGAGGATCATGTTCATCGCGGTGCTCACGTCACGTCCGTTAGAGATAGCCGGCGACACGAAGCCGCTCGAACGCGTCTTCGGTCTCATGATCGAGCGCGCGGCCGGCACGTTCAGGAACCTTCGTATTGTTCAGCTCGATCAGGATTTCGTCGATGGTCGACGCATTCGAATCGACCGGATTGGTGATGTCCTGATCGCCGAGTGACCGATAGCGCTTGCCGTTCTGCGACAGATACAGCGGAATGATCGGAATGTTTTCGCGCTGCGTGTAGGCCCAGATGTCGGCCTCGGTCCAATGCAGGATCGGATGGATGCGTAAGTGAGCGCCTTGCGGCGGCGACGCGTTGAAGTGATCCCAGAATTCAGGTGGCTGGTCACGCACGTCCCATCCGCCCTCTAGCCCGCGCGGCGAAAACACGCGCTCTTTCGCGCG
>JAYVYQ010000004.1:0-6943 GCA_043784125.1 Afipia sp. | reverse complement strand
TTGCGGGATATTTCTCGACGGTCGTCGTTGGACTCATCGGATTGTCACGGCGCGGGTTGCTGCACGAATCCTGGGTGCTCCTACTGACACCCATCTACTGGATCTATCTATCGATCGCCGCGTGGCGCGCCTTGTTTCAATTGCTGCGTGAACCCTATCGTTGGGAAAAGACAGAGCATGGGCTTGCAAGAAATTCGCGCATCGGTGCGACGAAGATGAGGCCGCAAAATACGGCAGCCGTCCGCCAGCAATTCAGAGATACCGCTTGAGTTCTGCGGCAGATTCATCCGGCTTGCGCTTGAGGTCGAACGGCCGGACGAATTTTCCGTTGCGGTCCATCAGATAGATCAGAGCGGTGTGATCCATCGTGTAGTCGCCATCTTTCAGAGGCACCTTCTTGGCGTAGACGCGATAAGACGAAATGACCTTTGCGATCTCTTCCGGCGTACCTGTCAGGCCATTCAGATTCGGATCGAAGCTCGACAGATAGTCTTTCATCGCCGCTGCCGTATCGCGCTCGGGATCGACGGAGATGAAATATGCATTGACCTTGCCGGCATCCGGACCCATCGCGCGCAACACTTCGGACATTTCAAAGAGCGATGTCGGGCAAACATCGGGGCAATGGGTGAACCCGAAGAAAATGATGGTTGGCTTTCCGAGCAGATCCTTTTCCGTGACGCGCTGGCCGAATTGATCGGTCAGTTGAAACGGCCCGCCAATCGCAGCCGGCTTGGTGACGCCGCTAAATCCTCCGATAAGCCAGAACGTCACCAGCAAGCCGACCGCGAGGCTGGCGGCGAACGCCGCGATCACGGCAAGCGGACGTGTGGTGCTGTCCATTGAAATCGATCCTTGAATGTCGGGAGGTGGAGCTTCGTTACGCCAGCACCAATTAGCGCCGCGGATGCAGGCGGGCAAGCCACGGTTTATCCCGGGCGATCACGTCTCGCTCAACTTACGAAGATAATGGCGGTTAAGCCGCCTCAGCGCGACGGATGGGATGACGCCTGCGCATCCATGTAGCAGGGACGATACAGGCCGGTCAGCTCACGCCCACGAAGGAAAATCATGTGGGTCTTGAGGCCGCCACGTCTGGCGATCCAGCTGCGAATGGAAGACGGATACATTTCATAGAGCATCCGGGTCGCCTCGTAGTTCGTCACCGGTCGGCCGCCCGAACCGAAATCCCATGCTGCGTGGAATCCTAGATTGGCACGCGACGTCACGCAGATCTTGTCATGAGGCACCGCGCCCAGAACGATTGTGCAGGCTGATGCGCACAATCCGTCAATCATCACCGTCTCGCCGGAGCTTTTGAGGCCTTGATATTTGTCGACGTAAGTTCCGATCCGGCCGCCGCGATCTTCGGAAATCCGAACCACGGCATGGCTTGACGCCACACCCGACAACAGCAGCACCGCCGCAAAAATCCCCGTCGCAATCTTCATTGCCGGCCCCATTTTGCCCTGAGTCGATGTGTCCGTCAGGGCACCTTCAGCGTGTTGCCAGTCGGTGTTTTTGTCCAGATCGCGCAACGGGATGGAGGCGGATTCTGGGATAGTGTTGCTGCGTTGCTGCAGTTGCGCTCACGCGATCCCAATTTGGAACAAAGACGTCCATTCCGCTGTGGCGTCCGGCAGCCTTTGCCGCAATTTCCGTTGACCTGCGTTTGCGCCCCGCGCTTCACTTCGTGGCAACGGGGGAACATCAAATATGGCTGACGATGCGGATGTGATTGTCGTGGGCGCGGGGCTTGCCGGGCTGGTGGCGGCGACTGAGGCGGCGGACGCGGGACGGCGTGTGATTGTGGTCGATCAGGAAGGCGAGCAGAACCTCGGCGGCCAGGCGTTCTGGTCGCTCGGCGGCCTGTTTATTGTCGATAGCCCTGAGCAGTGGCGGCTCGGAATCAAGGACTCTTACGATCTCGCACTTCAGGACTGGATGGGAACCGCCGGATTCGATCGCGAAGAAGATCACTGGCCGAAAAGATGGGCCGAGGCCTATGTGGCCTTCGCGGCCGGCGAGAAACGTAGCTGGTTGCGGGAGATGGGGCACCGGATATTCCCGATCATCGGCTGGGCGGAACGTGGCGGCTATGACGCGATGGGCCACGGCAATTCGGTTCCGCGCTTTCACCTGACCTGGGGCACCGGCCCCGGCGTCGTCGAACCGTTCGAACGCCGCGCGCGCGAACATGCAAAGACCGGCCGGATCGTTTTCAAGTTCCGCCACCGCGTCGATGCGCTCGACATATCGGGCGGCGCTGCGACCGGCGTGAGCGGCAAAATTCTCGAACCCTCATCAGAGCCACGCGGCGTCAGTTCATCGCGCAACGTCATCGGTGACTTCGCGTTGAAAGGACAGGCCGTCATCGTCGCCTCCGGCGGCATCGGCGGCAATCATGATCTGGTGCGGCAGAACTGGCCGAAGCGTCTCGGCTCACCACCCAAGCACATGGTGAGCGGTGTCCCCGCCCATGTCGATGGACGCATGATCGGAATTACCGAAGCCGCAGGCGCGCGCATCATCAACCGCGACCGGATGTGGCACTACGTCGAAGGCGTCCACAACTGGAATCCGATCTGGCCGGGTCATGGCATCCGGATTCTGCCGGGGCCGTCGTCGCTGTGGTTCGACGCCACCGGAAAACGCCTGCCCTCACCGCTCTATCCTGGCTACGACACGCTCGGCCAGCTCGAATACATCATGAAGACGGGCTACGATTATTCATGGTTCATCCTGACGCAAAGCATCATCAAGAAGGAGTTCGGACTTTCAGGTTCCGAACAAAACCCTGATCTGACCGGTAAGAGCTGGCTTCAGGTGCTGCGGCGCGCAGGTGCCAAGGGCGGACCGCCGCCGGTGACAGCATTTCGCGACAAAGGCGCCGATTTTATCGTGCGCGACAACCTGCCCGATTTAGTCGCCGCGATGAACAAACTCAGCGGCGAGAATTTACTCGACGAGGGATTCATCAGACAGCAGATTGAGGCGCGTGATCGCCAGATCGATAATCCTTACGTGAAGGATACGCAGGTCATGGGCCTGCACAACGCGCGGCGGTATTTCGGCGACAAGGCGATCCGCACCGCCAAGCCGCACAAGATTCTCGATCCCGCCCACGGCCCGCTGATCGCCGTGAAACTCAATATCCTGACGCGCAAGACACTCGGCGGGTTTGAGACCAATCTCGACTCGCAAGCATTCGGCAACAACGGCCAAATCATCCCTGGCCTTTATGCAGTCGGCGAAGCGGCTGGATTCGGCGGCGGCGGCGTTCACGGCTATCGCTCGCTTGAAGGCACATTCCTCGGCGGCTGCCTTTTCTCCGGGCGCAATGCCGGGCGGGCGGCGGCGAAGGCGATTGTCTAGCGCGGCTGCCCGGCGGAAAACGCGCGCTCGAAGGCTATAAGATCTTCGTTCGGCAAATCCGATACCGCGACATAGGTGAAGTCGCGGTCGCTCCAGCTACGGACGTTGTATCCGGCAATTGTTTCGGCGGACAGGGACTGGCCAGGACGAAGTGTGGTCAGGCTCACGGTATGTGCAGCGTGCCGATAGACAATTGTCGCGACCGGATCACGTCCGACGACATCGACGCGGCCGCCAGCCAGCACAAAACCCTGCGCTGCAAGATCGACAACTTGCGGCGATTCCGGAATACGCGTCGTGAACCACGGCTTGACGGTGTGGCGATCCGACGACGCCACATCGAAAGGCTGCGGCGCCAACAGGCTCCGGATGTGGCTCGCAACAATCTGGCGAACGATGTCCTGACGCGCGTTGTTTCGATAGATCGTCAACATGACCGAACCCGCCAATACCGCACCGATCAAAGCGGACGCAGCCATTGCCTGCCACGACCAGCCTTTTTGCGGCGAACGCTCCGCGTCCACTTTCGACTTCGCTCGCGCGAGCAAATCGGACGGCACAGCGTCTTGCGGCAACGCGCGCAGCGCTGCGCGCAAGGTCATGATCTGATCGTGACGCACCCGCAACGATTCGCTGCCGGCCATGCGCCGCTCGAACTCTGCCGCCGTCGCCGGATCGAGAGCGCCGTCGCAATACGCCTGCAGGAGATCGTCTTGGTCTTTTTGTATCGGGGCTATCATGACCTCCGGTCTCCCAAATGTTGAATCAAAAGCTGTCGGGCGCGCGACAGGCGGGACATCACAGTTCCAATCGGAATGTTGGTGACCTCGGCGATATCGCGATAATTCAACTGGTGCATTTCGCGCAGCACAATAATTTCGCGGAACGGCGCGGGCAATAAAGCCAATGCTCGCCGGACATCGGCGATGTCCGTTTTGAGAATGACCGCCTCTTCGGGCGTCGCGTGACGTTCGGTGTGGATGTTTTCAAATTCGAGCTGTTGTTGTTCTGCGGCATTGAGTTCGTCTGTGAACACAACGTCCTTCGGCCTGTTCTTCAAAAGCCAGCTGTAAGCCGTATTGCGCACGATCGTCAGCGACCACGCACGTGCATTGATCGCGCCAAATCCCTTTATACCGCGAAACGCACGAAGCGCCGCATCCTGCACCACGTCCTCTGCATCGGAAGGATTGCCCGTCAGCCATTGCGCGAGACGATAGGCTTCCGCCAGGTTCGGCAGAAACACCTCGTCGAACAGCGCGCGGTCATCCTTCGTCGTCACATTCGAATCCGTCGCATGCGTTTGCCCGAGCCCTTGGGAACGGCGTGTTAGCATGCTTCCAGAGCCGCGGCATGACGGCAATTCGACCGCCACGCCTGCGCTAAAGATTTTGTGATTTGCGCTTTCGTCGAAGCTCAAGGTTTGACGATCACCTTTCCGGTCATGTGCGGATGCAGACCGCAAAAATATTGGAACGTGCCCTCAGCGGCGAATGTGAACGAATAGGAATCATCGGTGTCGAGCGCCTTGGACCGAAATTTCTTGTCGTTCTCAACCACCGAATGCGGGATATCGTCGTGATTGATCCAGGTGATCGTGGTTCCTTTCGCGACGGTCAACTCAGCCGGCGTGAATGTGAAATTATCGATCGTAATCGTGGTCTTGGGATCGCTCTTGGTTTCTGCTACCGATAGTGAACCCACCGCAAGCATCGCGCCAACAAACGGTCCGAGTAGCATCGCGATGACGACGGCGCGATCGCCGACAATTCGCGCAGCCATGGCGCGAACGCGCTCTTTGATAACTTTCATTTCATGCCCTCGCATCAGCCTGCAAGTGTGCTGTCGATGATGGCGAGCGGTTTGTTGCCTTGCAGGACGCTGATGCTGGATAGACCCAACATGGAGCGAAGTTTGTCAGCCGGTACCAGCATCGGGCCGGGCGACGGCGCTGTACCTGGCGCAGGTTGCGGGAATGCTGTCGACATCGCGGTATGGAAAGTCATGTTGCCTTCCACCTTCTGCACCAATTGGTGAATGTGCCCGTTGAGAACCGTGACTGAGCCAAAACGCTTGAGCAACATCAGCGCCTGCGTACCGTCTTCGGTGCCCCAGCCCCACTGCTGATAGACAACCTGCAACGGAATGTGCGCGAATACCACAATCGGCGTGCTGCTCGATTTGTCTTTCAAATCGGCTTCGAGCCACGCCAATTGCTCGGCGCCAAGATTGCCAAGTCCGCCACCTTTGAGATCGACGACGTTAACAAGACCGACGAAGTGAACGCCGTTGTCGTCGAAGCTGTACCAGCCCGCACCCTTCGAGCCTTTGCCGTAACGCTCCAGATAAGCCTTGCCGCGATCCTCGTCGATAATGTCATGTTCGCCCGGCACGTAATGAATTTGCGCACCCGTCTCACTGAAAACCTGCTGGGCGTTGTCGAACTCGGCAGGCTTGGATAAATGTGTAATATCGCCGGTGTGAATGATAAATGCCGGCTTGTCCTTCATCGCCTTCACCTTGGCGACGGCTTCCCGCAAGGTGCCGAGTGCGTCGGGGTTGGCTGCCTTGTCGAAACCGACATGGCTGTCGCTCATCTGCAGGAATGTGAAGCCCTTCGGCTCGGCGGCAAGTGCATCGCCGATTAACCCGACCGAATGCGGAACACCGCCGCTCATGGCCCAGAGTACGCCTGTGCCTGCCCAAACCATGCATTCCAATGCGTGGCGGCGATCATGATCCGGCTGGCCGTTGTCGTTATGCTTGGTCATGGCAGTCTCCCCGAATGCGCCCCGAAAATGGGCTTTCAATCAGGAGACTTGGCAGGCGGACGTTTTATTCCCGAAAATCGCACGACGCTCAAAATTCCTGTGCGGCCTCGGTTTTATCCGCCGCGCCGCAACAAGCGTGGATGAACAGGTCCGTGTTGTGAGGGACGACAAATTGGCGCAATCTCTGCGGGAATAAAAAAAAGCCATAGGGAGTTGCCTCATGAATGCGACCGTGCCCATGACGCCACGACAGTCGAAGCTGGCCACCGTGCTTCGCGTCACCAGCGGCAATTTTCTCGAGATGTTCGACTTCTTCCTGTTCGGCTTCTACGCATCCTATATCGCGAAGGCATTTTTCCCTGTGGACAGCGAGTTCGCCTCGCTGATGCTGACCTTCATGACGTTCGGCGCGGGCTTTCTGATGCGGCCGCTCGGCGCTGTCATTCTTGGCTCCTATGTGGACCGCGTCGGCCGCCGCAAGGGATTGATCGTGACGCTTGCGATCATGGCAGTCGGAACCGTGCTCATCGCGTTCGTGCCGGGCTACGCGACCATTGGTCTGCTGGCCCCGGTGCTTGTTCTGATCGGGCGGCTGCTTCAGGGGTTCTCCGCCGGTGTCGAGCTTGGCGGCGTGTCGGTCTATCTGTCCGAAATGGCTCCGCCGAACCAGAAAGGCTTTTACGTCAGCTGGCAGTCCGGCAGCCAGCAGGTCGCCATCGTGGTCGCTGCGATCATTGGCTACGTTCTCAACACAACACTGATGCCGCAGGCGATGTCCGATTGGGGCTGGCGAATTC
>JAYVYQ010000003.1:0-11207 GCA_043784125.1 Afipia sp. | reverse complement strand
CGGTCCGTTGGCCGGAATTTCCGACGACCAGTTCAACAAGATTCTGTCGAACAACATCGTCGCCAACAACTGGATCATCAGCATGGTGGTGCCGCAGATGATCGCGCGCAAGGATGGTTCGATCATCATCGTCTCGTCGATCGGTGGCATCAAGGGCTCGACAATCCTCGGTGCCTACGCGATCTCGAAGGCCGCCGACATGCAGCTCGCACGTAACCTCGCGTGTGAATACGGTCCGCATAATGTGCGCGTGAATTGCATTGCGCCCGGACTCATCAAGACCGATTTCGCCAAGGCGCTGTGGGACAATCCCGACAATTTGAAAGCGTCGACCGCCCGCTCGCCGCTGCTGCGCATCGGTATCCCCGATGAAATCGCAGGCGCCGCAGTATTGATGGGATCGGCCGCCGGCAACTTCATGACCGGGCAAACGGTCGTGATCGACGGCGGCGCAACGATCAGCTAGAGCGCGTCACTCCACTGCGGCGTAGACGAGGCTGCGCACCAAGTTACGGAAATATTCGCGCTGGCCCGGACCCTGCGACAGGAAGATGCCGAACATGTCTTCCTTCGGGTCGATCCAGAAGAACGTGCCCGCCATGCCGCTCCAGAAGAATTGACCGACGGAGCCGGCGTAAGGTGCCATGCCGTCATGCGTGCGCACGGCGAAGCCGAGGCCGAAGCCGTGACCGGCTGGAAGCAGATGAGATGCGTGCGTGACATGCGGTCCGAGATGATCCGACGCCATGAAACGCAGGGTCTTGTGGCCGATCACGCGGTTGCCGTCGAGAATGCCGCCGCTGAGAAGCATCTGGCAGAAACGCGCGTAATCCATAGCGGTTGAAACAAGTCCGCCGCCGCCGGATTCCATTTTCGGAATCTCCAACTGATCGAACAGTTCGACCTTGTCGCCGGTCCACGGGTCTTTCGGGAACGGCTCGGCGAGGCGCGATTTGTTTTCCGCACCTGTGTGAAATCCCGTCTCGTTCATTTGCAGCGGATCGAGAATATGTTCCCGCAGGTAAGTGCCGAGCGTCTTGCCGGAAATCACTTCAATCACGCGGCCAAGAATGTCGGTCGAGCGACTGTAGTTCCATTGCGTGCCGGGCTGACACATCAGCGGCATGGCTGCGATCAGCTTGGCGTGTTCCTCGTTGGTGATGTCGCGGTCACGCGCTTTGGAGCGCGCGTACATCCGCTGCACCATGCCCATGCCGGTGATCTCATAAGAAATGCCGGAGGTGTGACGCAGCAAATCCTGAATGGTGATCGGCCGCACCGGCATCTCGAACGCAAGCTGGCCGTTGCGCTCGATGCCGACTTTCTGATCGCGGAATTCCGGGATGAAGCGATAGAGCGGATCGTTGAGCAGCAGGAAGCCGTCTTCGACAAGTTGCATGATTCCAATCGACACCAGAGGCTTGGTCATCGAAAAAATGCGAAAGATGCTCTCCCGCGTCATCGCTGCGGAGTCAGCGGGATTTTGTTTCCCCTGTGCCTCGAACCAGCCGATCTGGCCACGCCGCGCCACTAACGAGACCACGCCGGGAGTTGTACCCTTGTCGATCTCGCGCTGAAATGCGTCGCGCATTTTTTGGAGACGCGGCGGCGAGAGGCCAATGGATTCAGGCTTCGCGGAAGGAAGGGCGGGTGTCGATTTCGCAGCGCTCGGCGCGGTATGGACGTTCATCGTTGCCTCCGGCGGTTTATTTGTCTGCCGCTGTGGCGCGGCTTTCGTTGCCAAAGTCTGGACCAGAACGGTGCGCGATGAAAGACTCAATTCGCGAGTGCGTTGCCATCCTTAATCGAACAACTCGCAGCACCCGGCTGCATTGAGATCACCTGATAAACCGCGCCGTCAAACCCGGTGAGTGTTGCGTTAGCACTGATCTTGCCGATTGTGACGTTGGTCGTGCAACTGGCGAAAGATCCGTCGAAGGTCGTTAGAACGCGGCGCGCTATTCCGAGGCTTCCGCTTATCATAGTAAGCGTGTTGCCGCCGAACTGTACGTTGTTCGAGATCTTTTCGGGGCTGCGTTCCCGCGTGCCTCCGAAACGGCCTGCCTTGTTTGAGGCGCGCACAAAAGGTCGCCCCGCACTGCTGACATAGACAACGACCTGAAATTGGCCAATTGGACTTGCGCTTCCTCCATCGGAGATTCGCTTGTAAGTGCCGGATTCACCCCAATTGATGGTGATCGTCTTGTTATATAGCTGCGGGGGCGCGGAAGCGTTTGCTGTGTTTGCAAGTTGTGTCATTGCCATCGTCGAACAGAGGATAGCAAGATATGAAGCAATTGTTGTTCGCATCGTTCACCTGTCGCTAGGTTTCAAATATGCTTGCGTGAATTGCAGAGTTCTCTTGAGGCACTGTCACTTCGGGCGTCGAGACCAGAATAGCGCCGAGCGCTCCGTAGTCAAAGGACATATGACCTTATAAGACACGCTTGGTGCGGTTTGGGTCCGATTTGCCGAGAAACAAAATGACTGGCGGGCGCTGAAATACGCTTTGCAGCCGCTAGATTTCACGCGGTTCAAACTGCGGCGTGACCAGCCGCACGTCGCAGACGATTCCGGACGGCGCATAGTCCATATTAAAGCTGCCATTCATCTGCTGCGTCAGGCTGGCGATCAGCCGCGACCCGAAGCCGTCTTGTTGCGGCGGTTGGACCGGCGGCCCGTCCGCTTCAACCCATCTCAGATCGATTGCGGTGCCGCGTTCGTCCTGCGCCGTCGTCCAGCTCATCGCAACGCGGCCTTCCGCATTGGACAGTGCCCCGTATTTTAATGCGTTGGTACAAAGCTCGTGCAGGATCATGGCCATCGGCACCGCCGTTGTCGGGGGCAGATCGACGGGCGGTCCCGAAATAGAAAAGCGGTGTCCGCGTTCCTCTTTGAGTGGCGCCATCGCAGCCTCCGCCACCTCCGACATGTCGGCGTGCTGCCAGTTTTTCTGCGTCAGCAGATCGTGGCCGCGAACGAGCGCCTGCAGCCGATCCTGGAATTGGCGCAGAGCCTCCGGTCCCTGGCTGTGGCGAAAGCTCATGCCGGCGATGGATTGCACGGTCGCGAGAGTATTCTTGACGCGATGGGCGAGTTCGTGAACGAGAATTTCCCGGCGTTCTTCGGCCGTCGCACGCTGTTCTTCGCGCAGCGCGTTCTCGTCCATCAAGCGATCGAATGTATGTCCGAGAATGCCGATCTCGTCCGCGCGGCCAGTAATGCGGGTTCGTGCACTATTATCGCCGCGCCGCCACGCTTCGGCGGTCGCGACCATGCGCATCAGCGGACGGCGGATCATTCCTTCGCCGACAAGCCACGCCAGCAGAAAGGCAATGGCGCTTCCCAATGCGTACAACAGCAAGCCGTTGCGCAACGCGCGGTCGATCGAGCCGAGGGCGTCTTCGCGTGAAATACCGCTGCTGACATATAATCCGTATGGCGTGACCTTTGCCGGAATGTAGCCGATGATTCTTGCGACGCCATCGACACCGATGATGTCGGCAACTCCGGGGCTGGTCAGGTTGATCCGGCTCTGGCTGTTTGAGGCGTTGAGTGTTGTGCCGACGTATTTCTCGGGGGATGGCTGGCGCGATACGATGATGCCGTTGCGGTCGGCAATGACTATCGTTCCGCTGCGCGATCCGCTTCGGTCACGAAGATGGCGGCTGAGCCATTCGAGATCGAGTCCGGCGACAATGACACCCTCGACTTTTTCGTTCCGGATGATCGGCATTGCGAGTGGAATGACGTTGCGGTCGGATATCTTGCTCTGCGTGAACGTACCGATGGCGAACATCTTCTTGTCGACCGCATCGCGAAAGTAATCGCGCTCCGACAGGTTGGGCGATGAGAGGCTGGGGTCGCTGAAGCATCGGATATTTCCGTCGAGGCCGACGACGAGAATGGCCGTCAAGGGCGCGATGGTAGGGCGGACCCGCACGATGTAGTCGGTGCAAGCCGCACTCGTCATCCCGCTGACTTCGCCAGCCTCGGCAACCGCATGGAGTGTGCCTTCGATGCCGTCGAAAATCTGGTCGAGGTCGGATGCGACGATCTCGGTATTGAGCAGCGCCTCGACCCTCGCCTCGCTGTAACGGGTGTTGCGCAGGTCGATGGCGTTATAGGCAAGTGCGGCAAGGCCGGGCAACGCAGCCGCCAGCGTGAGCGCGAGCAGGCGTCGGGTCAGGGGCATCCGGCGGAAGAAATTGCGAAGCGGCACGCCGGAATTCCTCAGCCGTGAAATCGATTCCTTGAATCTACCTGCCGCGCCGGACCGCGGCAATTGCCGGAGAACCGGGTTCCGGTACGCCCATAAACGTCAATTTC
The DNA here is from genome assembly GCA_043784125.1 of Afipia sp. GTDB lineage: Bacteria > Pseudomonadota > Alphaproteobacteria > Rhizobiales > Xanthobacteraceae > Afipia. The sequence goes on along the minus strand of JAYVYQ010000003.1, from coordinate 6,878 downwards.
AGGACGTGACGGCACGAAATTGGTTCGCTATAGAGGCGGTTCTGTAGGAGCGTAGCTCAGTTGGTAGAGCATCGGTCTCCAAAACCGAGGGTCGCAGGTTCGAGCCCTGCCGCTCCTGCCATGATTCCGGAACGTCTTTCGTCATTCAAAACCTTGACCTTGCGCCGATCCGGACGTAAATAACCGCACCTGCTGCTGGCCCGTTCAACGGATATCCGGCGCGGCATTGAAATCCCCGGACAATCGAGCCCGCTTGGCGGCTCATCCTTCGCAAGATGGTTGGGCGCAAAAAACTGTGGCGTGCGAGGGCTGTCCGGATTCCTTAAAATTCATATCGGCATCACGACCAGAAACCCGGATCGCAAGCGATGGCTTTCAGCCCATTCAAATTCCTGCAGGAAGTGCGCAGCGAGACCGCGAAGGTCACGTGGCCGTCGCGTCGTGAAACGATGATTACCACCATCATGGTGTTCATCATGGTTGCTGCGGCGTCGATCTTCTTCTTTGTGGCGGATCAGCTGATCCGCTTTGTCGTTACCCTTATTCTCGGCATTCAAGGCTGACGTGCGGATTAGATGAACATGAGCATGCGCTGGTACATCGTTCACGCCTACTCGAACTTCGAGAAGAAGGTGTCTGAATCCATTCGCGAGCAATCCAAGCAGCGTGGGCTCGAGGAATTGTTCGAGCAGATTTTGGTGCCCACCGAAAAGGTCGTCGAAGTGCGCCGCGGCCGCAAAATCGATACCGACCGCAAGTTTTTCCCCGGCTATGTGCTGGTGAAGATGAACCTCACCGACGAGGCGTTTCATCTCATCAAGAATACGCCGAAGGTGACGGGTTTCCTCGGCGCAGAGAACAAGCCGCAGCCGATTTCGGAAGCCGAGGCCATGCGCATCCTGCATCAGGTGCAGGAAGGCGTTGAGCGGCCGAAAGCCTCGGTGTCGTTCGAGATCGGCGAGAATGTGCGCGTGGCCGATGGCCCGTTCGCGTCGTTCTCTGGTGTGGTCGAGGAAATCGACGAGGCGCGTTCGCGCGTTAAGGTCGCGGTGTCGATCTTCGGACGTGCAACGCCGGTCGAACTGGAATTCGGTCAGGTCGAGAAGGTCTGACCGTTTTCGCTGTCTCTCCTTAATAGAGAGATGGCGATGAAACTGCCGTGGGAGGAGAGGGATGATCGCCAATCATCTCGTCGAACCGCACCACGGTCCCTGAAAGTCCGGATCGTCCGGGCTGACAAGAGGAGTAACACATGGCGAAGAAAGTGACCGGATACCTGAAATTGCAGGTGCCGGCCGGTGCGGCGAATCCGTCGCCACCGATCGGACCCGCGCTTGGTCAGCGCGGCCTCAACATCATGGAATTCTGCAAGGCGTTCAACGCGCAGACGGCCAAGGAAGAAAAGAACACGCCGATCCCGGTGGTCATCACCATTTATGCGGATCGCTCGTTCACGTTTGAAATGAAGACGCCGCCGATGTCTTTCTTTCTCAAGCAGGCGGCAAAAATCCAGTCCGGCTCCAAGCTGCCGGGCCGCGATTCCGCTGGCAAGGTGACCTCCGCGCAGATTCGCGAGATCGCCGAGAAGAAGATGAAAGATCTCAACTGTGACACCGTCGAAGCAGCCATGAAAATGGTTGAGGGCTCTGCCCGTTCGATGGGTCTGCAAGTGGCGGGGTAACGATCATGGCTGCAGGCAAGAAAATCACCAAGGCCCGCGAAGGCATCGATCGCGAGAAGCTCTATGCGCTCACGGACGCCATCAAGATGGTGAAGGAACGCGCCTCCGCAAAATTCGACGAGACCATCGAGATTGCGATGAATCTCGGCGTCGATCCGCGTCACGCCGACCAGATGGTTCGTGGCGTCGTCACGTTGCCGAACGGCACCGGCCGCACTCTGCGCGTCGGCGTGTTCGCGCGCGGTGCCAAGGCGGAAGAAGCCAAGGCTGCAGGTGCCGACGTTGTCGGCGCTGAAGAGCTGGTCGAGAAGGTACAGGGCGGCACGATCGATTTCGATCGTTGTATCGCCACGCCCGACATGATGCCGCTGGTTGGACGCCTGGGTAAGGTGCTCGGCCCGCGTGGCATGATGCCGAACCCGAAAATCGGTACTGTGACGATGGACATCGCCAATGCCGTTAAGGGTGCCAAGGGCGGCTCCGTCGAATTCCGCGTCGAGAAGGCCGGTATCATCCAGGCCGGTATCGGCAAGGCATCGTTCTCGGAAGAAAAGCTCGTGCAGAACGTCAGGGCGCTCGCCGATGCGGTTGCCAAGGCAAAGCCAGCGGGCTCCAAGGGCACCTACATCCAGCGCGTCGCGATCTCATCGACGATGGGTCCGGGTGTGAAGATCGAGCCGGGTACGCTCTCGTCCTGATCGATCCTTGAGTTGAAGTTAAAAAGACGGAGCGGCCAAAAGCCGCTCCGTTTTTGTTTTGAAGTTGCAGTGGAAGTCGAGCAATGCCCGAACAAGTCCTGATCTATTCGCGGTTTCCCAAAGCGCAGATGGTTCGCATCGGCGAGCATTACGATTTGCTCGACGGCGTAGGCAAACCGCCGATCGAGACGTTCAGCGCGGACCAACTTAAATCCATTCGCGCGATGATCACGGCCGGCGGGCAGGCGATACCCAAAGCCGTCCTCGATTCGCTGCCATCGCTCGGCGCGATAATCTGCTATGGCACCGGCTATGACGGCGTCGATCTTGCCGAAATCAGGAAACGCAACATCGTGCTCGGCAACAGCCCTGCCGCGAACGCCGCTGCCGTGGCCGATCTCGCGATGACACTGATGCTGGCCGTTACGCGCCGGCTTCTCACGGGCGACGCCTATGTCCGCAGCGGCAATTGGGCGGCGTCGAAACCATCGCCGGCGATGCGTCCGCCGCTCGGCATGACCGGGCGCAAGATCGGCATCTACGGCATGGGCGAAATCGGCCGCAAGATCGCTGTGCGTTGCGCGGCGTTCGAGACCGAGATCGCCTATCACAGCCGCAGCAAGCATGACGTGCCTTACGCGTATTACCCAACGCTTGCGGCGCTGGCCGAGTGGGCGGACATTCTGATGATCGCGGTGCGTGCCGGTCCCGACACGCAGCACATCGTCAATGCTGACATATTGGCCAAGCTCGGACAGAACGGCACCATCGTCAACATCGCGCGCGGGTCGGTGATCGATCAGGCAGCGCTGGTTGCCGCGCTCGAAAGCAATGCGATCACGGGCGCCGGTCTCGATGTGTACGAGAAGGAGCCGCATGCACCGGATGCGTTGACGAAATGTCCCAACGTTGTGCTGACGCCGCACATCGGCGGACACACGGTCGAGTCGCATATCGGAATGCAGGACTGCGTGCTGGCTAACCTCGCGGCGTTTTTTGCCGGAAAGCCGCTGCGTTATCCGGTTGCCTAATAAGCAATCAGGAAAATTCGTTCCGCGTTTTGTAAAAAATATTTCGCTGAACCATTAGAACGAGTCGAAGGTATTGTCTTCTTCCTGTTGAGAAGGAGACGCGGCCATGGCGGCCTACATGCTGAAGATCAACGGCGGCGAACATCATATGGATGTGGACCCGCAAACACCTCTACTCTGGGCAATTCGCGATAGCGCGGGACTGACAGGAACGAAGTACGGCTGCGGCGTCGCTCAGTGCGGCGCATGTACGGTTCACATCGATGGTCAGCCGATGCGCTCTTGCGCTCTCCCCATTTCCGGCGCCGTCGGTAAGGACATCACCACTATCGAGGGCATCAAGAGTCGCGAAGCGCAGGCCGTGCAGAAAGCCTGGGTTGCACTTGACGTGCCGCAATGCGGCTATTGCCAGTCGGGGCAGGTGATGAGCGCGACATCGCTGCTCGAACTCAACCCAAAACCGAATGATCGCGACATCTATCTTGCGATGAACGGCAACATTTGCCGTTGCGCGACTTACGTCCGAATTCGTGCCGCCATTCACGATGCCGCAAAATCGCTGGAGGGTTGAGCATGAACATTCATCTCGGAAAAGAAATTCAGCGCGTTTCCAACGTCTCACGCCGCACGATTTTGCAGGGCGGCGCGGGTTTCGCGCTCGGTATTTACGTCGCTCGCGGCAATGCAGCCAAGGCTCAGTCGGCGACCGGCATGCGGAGCGGCACCAACATCAAGCCGAACACGTTCCTGATTATCACACCAGACAATCTCGTCACGGTGATGAGTAAACACATTGAGATGGGGCAGGGGCCACTCACTGGCATGGCTACGCTCGTCGCCGAAGAACTTGACGCTGACTGGTCACAGATGCGTGGCAACCACGCGCCGTCCAATCCCACGCTTTACAAGAACTTGCAGTTCGGCGTGCAGGGCACCGGCGGCTCAAGCGCGATTGCAAACTCTTATGAGCAGATGCGCAAGGTTGGCGCGGCGCGCGAGAGATGCTCGTCGCGACGGCTGCGAAAGAATGGAATGTGCCGCCATCCGAAATCACCGTCGAGAAGGGCGTCATCAAGCATCGATCCGGCAAGCAGGGCGGTTTCGGCCAGTTTGCGGAGAAGGCGATGGCAATCGACGTGCCGTCCTCTCCAAAGCTGAAAGAACCCTCGCAGTTCAAATTGATCGGCAAGGAAGGCGTCGTAAAGCGTCTCGACAGCGCCGAAAAGACTAACGGTACCGAGATTTACACGCTCGATATCAACGTGCCCGGCATGCTGACCGTGCTCATTGCACGCTCGCCGAAGTTCGCGGGCACGGTGTCTTCGTTCGATGCGACGGATGCGAAGGCCGTGCCTGGTGTTGTCGATGTGAAGCAGGTCCCGACGGGAATCGCAGTTTATGCAAACGGCTTCTGGCCCGCAAAGATGGGCCGCGAAAAGCTGAAAATTACGTGGGACGACAGCAAGTCTGAGAAGCGCGGTTCGCAGGAAATTCTTGCCGATTTCCGCGCGAAGTCGCAGACAGCAGGTACAGTCGTCAAAAAAAATGGCGATGCCGACGTCGAGTTTGCCAAACCGGGCGGCAAAATAGTCGAGACGGAATTTGTTTTTCCGTATCTCGCCCACGCGCCGATGGAGCCGCTCAATGCCTTTCTGGAATGGCAGGGCGATAGCGTATTTGCGCGCTACGGCAGTCAGTTTCCAACGCCGGACCATGCGGCCATCGCAAAGGTTCTTGGGCTGCCAATGGAGAAGGTGCGGCTGCAGACCATTTTGGCCGGCGGTAGCTTCGGTCGCCGCGCGCAACAGACAACACATATTGCAATCGAACTTGCGGAAGTCGCAAAGGCCATCGGTCCCGGCAAGGCTGTAAAGCTCTGGACGCGCGAGGACGATATGCAGGGCGGGTACTATCGACCCTACGGCGTTCACCGCATGCGCGACCTCGTGCGTGACGGAAAGATTGCGGCATGGACTGACACGGTCGTGGGTCAGTCCATTATGAAGGGTTCGGCGTTCGAGTCATTGACCATGAAAGTCGGCGGTATCGACTCGACCCTGTACGAAGGTTCAGACGAACCTCCTTATGACATTCCGAACTTCAAGTGCGACGCGCATCAGGTTGAGGTGGGGTGCCGGTATCATGGTGGCGATCGGTCGGTCACACGCACACTGGTTACGCGGTCGAGGCCTTTATCGATCAGTTGCTGGAGGCCGCGGGCCAAGATGCGGTCGAGGGGCGTCTTGCGATGATGGGCAAGAATCCACGGCATGCCGGTGCGTTGAAGGCCGTCGCCGAACTTGCTGACTGGAAAAACGCAAAGCTCGAACCGGGACGTGCACGTGGCGTTGCGGTCGTCGAAAGTTTCAAGACGTTCGTGGCGCAGATCGTCGAGTTGTCGATGACCGACGAAGGACCGCGTGTTCACAAAGTCTGGTGCGCGGTCAATTGCGGTGTTGCGGTCAATCCCGACATCATCCGCGCGCAGATGGAGGGTGGCATTGGGTTCGGTCTCGGTCATATTCTTTATGCCGAACAGCCCATAGATGCCGGACATCCCGTCGCGGGCAATTTCGACACGTATCGTTCGTTGCGCATCAACGAGATGCCGGAGATCAAGGTCGTGATCGTACCGTCGACAGAAGCGCCGACGGGCGTAGGTGAGCCCGGTGTGCCGCCTATCGGTCCTGCTGTTGCCAACGCAATGGCAAAGCTCGGCCTTGGCCGTCCGCGTCAGCTTCCGATCGTGCAGGGAGCATCGGCATGACGTTGATCAGAAGTGGAATATTGGCGCTGCTTGCTGGCGCGTTGACGATTAGCGTTCTCGCATTTTCGTTTCGCAAAGACGCGGATGCAGCGACGGAAACTGCGAATAGTGTCGCTCTGAAATCCGCCGACAGCTTCACCAACATCAAGGACAATAACGCGCGTGCGGTCGCGTTGTTTCAGGAGGCGGGCAAGGTTATCAACTCGCCGCGTTGCATGAACTGTCACCCGGCTGGGGAGCGCCCGACGCAGACCGATAAAATGCGTCCGCATATTCCGCTGGTCGTGCGCGGCGAGGGCGGTATGGGCGCAGCCGGCGGTCTCGCCTGCAATACCTGTCATCACGAATCCAATTTCGATCCGGCCAACGTGCCGGGTAATCCAAAATGGCAACTCGCGCCGATCGAGATGGCATGGCAAGGCAAGTCGCTCAGTCAGATTTGCGAACAGATCAAGGATCCGGCGCGCAACAGCGGCAAGGACATGGACGCCTTGGTGAAGCACATGGCAGAAGATGAACTGGTCGGCTGGGGCTGGGCACCGGGTGGAAACCGGACGCCGGCACCGGGGACGCAGAAAGCGTTCGGTGAGCTGTTCAAGGCTTGGGCAGCAGCCGGCGCGGCCTGCCCGAAGTCCTGATGCGGACTTTCGGGACATCTGGCCCGAAAAATGCTTCCAAAGGCCAGAATCCCCTTGGCAAGC
>JAYVYQ010000002.1:0-2632 GCA_043784125.1 Afipia sp. | reverse complement strand
CATTTCAAACGCGGCAAATGATCGCCGCTTTTTCAGGGGAGTTAAAAATGGCGGGTTTGGTTTACAGCGGGCAATTCGAAAAACGCATAAATGACTTGTATCGTCCGGAAAATGTCGTGGACACGGCGAGGAAGTTCAAAGATTTTGTAAGCAGTAACGGGAAGTACACTTTCGGAGATAATTTCACGAAAACTCTGGTGCCGAAACCCGAAGACTGGGCAGACAAATCCGGGTCAACCGAGGGGTACAATGCGTGGGAAAAGAACTCGGGTGAAATACCGGAGTCCATCCGCGCGCAAATCACCGAAGTCATTTCTACCAATCTTGGATCGGACCATCCATTGCCGCTGGTATTGAAAGTCGGCGAAAATGTCGATGCAAGCCACGATCTGATCGTAAAAGCTTTTGTACATAATGGCCAAATGTACATCGGGCTCCACATTCTGTGTCCGAATTTGGCGCTCAAATAATACGCTGACAATGCGTTGAAATAGAGAAGCCAGAAGCCAGCAGGACTTGACGGTCGTGCTGGCCTTTTATTTCCGCACGACGGGACACGCTGACGTCACGGCCATATCAGCGGTGCTGTTTCCCTCTGTCAGTGGTGACGCGGGCAACGGCCGGCGTCAGGTTGTCTTGGTCGGCGGATGGATGCTGCCCCCAGCAGCCCGCACCCCGGCGGCTCGCTCGACTATACGCTCCGGTCGCAGGTTCCACGGTTATCGGAGCGTTAACGCTGGGCGTCATTTTTGCGCTCTGGCCGCCAAATCGACGCAGTCGCGTGCTTTCCGGTTGAAAAGCGGGCCGCCGTTGACTACGCCAGGATGGCATCCCCTGCAGTTTTCCCCTGGAGTTTGACTGTCGTGCAACAAAGGACGGGTGAAGCGCAGGGATTTTCGAGCAGCAAACTGGCGGTTTTGCGCAAGCACCCGTATTTTTCGGATCTTGAGCCTGATGCGTTCGACCAGCTCTGCCGCTACGCCAAGCACTCCACGCTGAAGCGGGGTGCCACGATCTTCTCCAAGGGAGACCCCGGCACCAGCCTGATTGCGGTGATATCGGGGACGGTGAAGATCAGCATCTCGTCGCCCGATGGCCGTAACGCGATTCTGAACCTGATCGGCGCCGGCGAGATATTCGGCGAAGTCGCGCTGCTCGACGGGCTGGCGCGCACGGCCGACGCCACCGCAAATACCAGTTGCGAGATATTCACGATCGACCGGCGCGAATTCATCCCCTTTGTGCGAAGCCAGCCGGTTCTCGCGATGAAGTTCATCGAGCTATTGTGTACGCGGTTGCGATGGACCAGCGATCAGGTCGAACAGGTCATCCTTCAGAATTTGCCGGGGCGGCTGGCCAGCGCGTTGCTGCGCCTGACCGAGAAACACAAGCTTGAACCGCAGGGCCGAACCATTGCGATCACCCAGCAGGAGATCAGCGAGATGGTCGGCATGACCCGGGAAAGCATCAACAAGCAGTTGCGGGCCTGGGCCGCGCGCGACTGGGTCCGGCTCGAACACGGTGCCATCGTGGTGCTGAAGGCCGAACCGCTGCAGACCCTGGTCGATGCAGGATCGGGCGACGAAGGCGATTAGAGCTTTATCGGTTCTGATTGAAACAGAACCGGGCTCTAATCTCTTGTTTTGACACGTTTCCGCGTGCTCCGGATGCAGGCAGCAAGAGTGCTGCGAACAGGCTCCATTCTACTTTGCATGGGGTTGTTTTCGCGATTTTGTGTCTGGACCCTCCAGAACTCACAAAGCGGTGAACGTCGCGACCGTGTGAAGCAATTCACACGGGGCGTGAACGCGTGGGGCTAAGCCATCCTCCGGGGATCAGATGCGTATGATGGAGGCGTTCATGCACGGTTCGCTCGACAAGCAGCCCCGAGACAGTCACACCGTCTATCGGAGCTGGACCATGAAGCTGGTGGCTCTTCCCATTCTGTTCGTGGTGGCTCTGATTGCCTTTGCGGTCAGCCATCCGGAAGCCTCGAGATGGATATCGGAGGCCGCCCAGGCCGAATTTGCCGGCGCGGACTTCGTCCCGGATCTCGCGCCGCCGACGCGCATCGCCCAGCCGGCCAATCAGGTCCGGACCGTCAAGGCCTATTGATTGGCGGACACCAGATTGGCGCCGCGTTCGATAGTGAATTCGACGTCAATCAGGCCGCGCGAATGGTTCAAGTCCGATTGCGACATCAGCAGCGTGAGATCCTTGCCCTTCAGCGACGCCAGCACTTCCGACAGCCGCTCGGATAGAGCCGGCGCAATTCCCTCGAACGGTTCGTCGAGCAGCAGGCACTTGGTGCCGATGGCCAGCGCGCGGCCGAGCGCGACCAGCTTCTGCTGGCCGCCGCTCAACAGCAGGGCTTTGCGCTGGCGCATCTCGGTCAGCTCGCCGATCACCTCATAGACGAAATCAAGCCGGGCCTTGCGGTCGAGATGCCGCGAGACCCACAGCGGCAGCATGATGTTTTCCTCGACCGTCAGTTGCGGCACCAGGCAACGTTCTTCCGGCATGTAGCCGATTCCGAGCGCCGCACGTTCGTGGCGCGGGCGGGACGACAGATCGATGCCTTCGAACCGCAGCGAGCCCTGGGCGGGCTTGAGATGCCCCCTGATCGAACGCA
>JAYVYQ010000001.1:0-2258 GCA_043784125.1 Afipia sp. | reverse complement strand
CAATTCGCCCTGCAGATGCGCGACTTCGTCCTCTTTCACGGCAATCCGCGCAAGGTGCGCGATCCGGCGGACGGTTGAGGCATCGACTGACATTATATGAGGCTCCGGGCAAACGCCCTGTTCAAAGAGCCATATAGCAGACGGCGCTTTTGCGCCGCAACCGCGCAATCTCCGCGCGGTTGCGGAACAGCCAAAAGCGACTAACCAGCCAGCTTTTTCAGGCAATCCAGCGCCTCGGCCGCCAGCGCGCGGGTCAGATCGGCCGCGCCCAGATTGCGGCTCATCGTGACCGCCTGACCGGCCCACAGATTGGTGAAATCGGTCCGGCCCAACTTTTCGGCGGCGGCCTTGAGCGGGCCGAGTGCCGTTGCCGCATGCGGGAATGCGGGCGCGTCGGGCGAGACGGGGCCGATGTCCTTCATCAGGCGATTGGCGACACCGCGCGCTGGACGCCCTGTCATCACATTGGTGATGACGGTGGAGTCGTCGCTCGCACCTGCAAGCGCCTTGCGTCCTCCGTCTGTCACCTTGGATTCAGGCGTGTGAAGATAGGCCGTGCCGATCTGCACGCCCGCAGCGCCGAGCGCGAATGCCGCCGCGATCCCCCGCCCGTCCGCAATGCCGCCCGCCGCGATCACCGGCACGCGCACCGCATCGACGATCTGCGGCACCAAGGCGAACGTCCCGATCTGGCTCGCGATGCTTTCGGTGAGAAACATCCCGCGATGACCGCCGGCTTCCGCGCCCTGCGCGATAATCGCGTCCGCGCCGTTCTGCTCAAGCCAGACGGCTTCCTTCACAATCGTTGCCGACGAGATCACGACGCAGCCCGCCGCCTTGATGCGCTTCAGCGTCACCTTGTCGGGCAGTCCGAAATGAAAACTGACCACTTCGGGCTTCAACTCCTCGACGAGCGCGCACATCTCCTCGCCGAACGGCGCGCGATTGGTGGCGTTGATTTGCGCGACCGCATCGAGACCCAGTTCCTTGAAGTAAGGCACCAGGCGCTTGCGCCAGATTGCCTCGCGCTCGGCGTCGGCATCCACCGCCTTGTGGCAGAAGAAGTTCATGTTGACCGGCGCGCTGACGCGCTGGCGGAAAATGTTGACCTGCTCGCGCGCCTTCTCCACCGAAATCATCGCGCACGGCAGTGACGCCAGCGCACCGCCCTGCGCAGCGCCGATCATCACCTCTGAATCCTGCACGCCCGCCATCGGCGCCTGCACAATGGGGACGTCAATCTTGAACAAATCGAGAAGTCGGCGATCCGGCCACATGGTTCAGTCCTTCATTTCGGATTGAGCGCGTGCGTCGTTGCCGCCTGACGATAGTCTAGCACGGCGCGCGGCGCATGACCTATGCAACGCGCTTTGCCTGAGGTACCAGCGCCGCAACGCCACCACGGCCCAGATCGCCTCGACCACGCCGAACGGCCATGCCCCCTGCAGGAATCCATAGACCGAGCCCAGCGCACAGGCGGCCGCGAAGCCGAGGACGAACCACGGGCTGCTGTCCTCGCATGCGTAACACACCAGCATCGCGCTCACCGCGAACAACCCAAACAGTGTCAGAGCGTCCATCGTCTTTTACCCTTCCCGCTTTGCAACGATTGTATATCGCGTGTTATGCGGGAGCCATGCCTGCAAAAATTCTTCCCCTGATCGAAGCCGCCGCACTCTGGCCCGCACGGGGCGCGCTCATTGGCCTCGATCTCGGCACCAAGACCATCGGCGTCGCGGTGTCCGATCCCGACCGGAAACTCGCAACCGGCATCGAGACCGTGCCACGCACGACATTCACCAAGGACGCCGCTCGCCTGCTGGTGCTGGCGGGCGAGCGCAACGCTTCAGGGTTTATTCTCGGTCTGCCGATCAACATGGACGGCAGCGAGGGACCGCGCGCGCAATCGACGCGGGCCTTCGCACGGAATTTTTCCCGTCTCACGGACAACGCCATCGCGCTCTGGGACGAGCGGCTCTCGACCGTGGCGGTCGAGCGCGAATTGATCGGCATGGACATGAGCCGCGCCAAGCGCGCAAAAGTCATCGACGAACATGCAGCAATCTTTATTCTGCAGGGCGCGCTGGATCGTCTTGCAACGCTGCGCGCAGCCGGAAACATCTGATGCTCGTTGTCGCAGCCGCATTGCTCCCGGTTTTTCTGCTGATCGCAATGGGATTTGCGCTGAAGCAACTGTTCATGAAACATGAATCGCAATGGGCCGGTCTAGAACAGATCGTGTTTTACGTGCTGTTTCC